>NZ_JAUTAN010000001.1:938658-1251544 GCF_030818655.1 Nocardioides zeae
ACGTGGTCATGACCGTCGTGACCATCCTGGCGCTCGCCATCGTCATCACGATCGGCATCTGGACCGCCGCCTCGGGCGAGGGCGACGTCGGTCGCATCACGGTCTTCGAGTCCAGCGACGACCGCAACCTCTTCGCGGCCGTCACCGTCGCGACGGCCATCGCGTTCTTCGCGATGGTCGGGTTCGAGGACTCGGTCAACATGGTCGAGGAGACCAAGAACCCGCTCAAGGTCTTCCCGCGCGTCATGCTCACCGGCCTCGGCTTCTGCGCGCTGCTCTACGTGCTGGTCGCGATCACCGTGGTGCTCGTCATCCCGCTCGACGACATCTCCACGCCGACCAGCGAGGCCGGCATCCTGCTCGACGTGGTCAAGGTCGGCGCCCCGGGCATCCCGGTGGACACGATCTTCCCGTTCCTCACCGTCTTCGCGGTGGTCAACACCGCGCTCATCAACATGCTGATGGCGAGCCGCCTCGTCTACGGCATGGCGAAGCAGGGCGTGCTGCCGCGCTCGCTCGGCCACGTGCTGCCGAGCCGCCGCACCCCGTGGGTGGCCATCGCCTTCACCACGGCGCTCGCCATCGGCCTCATCTGCTACGTGCGCCTCTCCGACCCCGACGGCGAGGGCACCGTGGTGCCCGCCCTCGGCGGCACGACGGCCCTCCTGCTCCTGGCGGTGTTCGCCGTCGTCAACGTCTGCGTGCTCATCCTGCGCCGCGACCCGACGCCCGAGGGCGCCTTCCGCGTGCCGACCGTGCTCCCCGTGGTCGGCACGGTCGCCTGCCTCTACCTCGTCGGGCCCTGGGCCCGCCTCCCGGAGCAGTACATCCAGTACCGGATCGGCGGTGCGCTCCTCGTCATCGGCGTCGTGCTGTGGGCCGTGACCTGGTTCGCCAACCGCGCGCTGCGCTCGGAGCGCACGGGCTTCCGGGACGTCGAGGACCTGGAGGGCTGACCGCTCCGGCCGGAGCCGCGCGTCGCGCACCTGGTGAAACGGGTTCGGAGGGGAGGGACCCCGCGTCGTACCCTGGGCCGGTGAGCATTCCCGACCTGGCTTCCCTGCACGCCCTCGGCGCCGCGCAGCAGCCGACCTATCCCGACCGCGCGCGCCTCGAGGACGCCGTGACGACCCTGCGGACCGCTCCGCCGCTGGTGTTTGCCGGCGAGTGCGACGACCTGACGGCGAAGATCGCCGCGGTCGCGCGCGGCGAGGCGTTCCTCCTCCAGGGCGGCGACTGCGCGGAGACCTTCGCGGGCGTGACGGCGGAGAACGTGCGCAACAAGCTGCGCGTCCTGCTCCAGATGGCCGTCGTGCTGACGTACGCCGCGAAGGTGCCCGTGGTGAAGATCGGGCGCCTGGCGGGGCAGTACGCCAAGCCGCGCTCCTCCGACCTGGAGACCCGCGACGGGGTGACGCTGCCGGCGTACCGCGGTGACGCCGTCAACGGCTACGAGTTCACGCCCGAGTCGCGCATCCCGAACCCGCAGCGCCTCGTCGACGTCTACAACGCGTCGGCGGCGACCCTCAACCTGGTCCGGGCGTTCACGACGGGTGGCTACGCCGACCTCCGCCAGGTCAGCGAGTGGAACACCGACTTCGTGCGCAGCTCGCCGGTCGGGCAGCGCTACGAGGCGCTCGCGGGCGAGATCCAGAGCGCGCTCGACTTCATGGCGGCCATCGGTGCCGACCCGGTCGAGTTCCACAAGGTCGACTTCCACTCGTCCCACGAGGCACTGGTCCTCGAGTACGAGCACGCGCTGACCCGCATCGACTCCCGCACGGAGCTGCCCTACAACGTGTCGGGCCACATGGTCTGGATCGGCGAGCGCACCCGGCAGCTCGACGGCGCGCACGTGGAGTACTTCAGCCACATCCGCAACCCCATCGGCTGCAAGCTCGGCCCGTCGGCGACCGCCGACGACGCGCTCGCCCTGGCGGCGAAGCTCAACCCGTCGAACGAGCCCGGGCGCCTCACCTTCATCACGCGCTTCGGTGCGGCGAAGGTGCGCGACGGCCTGCCGCCGCTGGTCGAGAAGGTCACCGCCGAGGGCGTGCAGGTGGCGTGGGTCAGCGACCCGATGCACGGCAACACCTTCGAGGCGTCGACGGGCTACAAGACGCGCCGCTTCGACGACGTGCTCGACGAGATCCGCGGCTTCTTCGAGGTGCACCGTGCGCTCGGCACCGTGCCCGGCGGCATGATGGTCGAGATGACCGGTGACGACGTGACCGAGATCGTCGGCGGTGGCGAGGAGATCGACGAGCACGGTCTCGCGCACCGCTACGAGTCGGTCGTCGACCCGCGGCTCAACCGCGTCCAGTCGCTCGAGCTGGCGTTCCACGTCGCCGAGATGCTGCGCGCCACCCCGACCGCGGCTCCCACCGGGGCATGACGGAGGCGACCGCACGACCGGTCGACCTCCGCTCCGACACCCTGACGTCGCCGACCCCCGCGATGCGCCGCGCCATGGCGGACGCGGAGGTCGGCGACGACGTGTACGGCGAGGACCCCACGGTCCGGGCGCTCGAGGAGCGCGTCGCCGCGCTGCTGGGTCACGAGGCCGCCCTCTTCTGCCCCACCGGGTCGATGGCCAACGTGCTGGCGCTCCGCACGCTCGTCGGCGTCGGCGAGGAGGTGCTCTGCGAGTCGCGGGCCCACATCGCGCGGGCGGAGCTCGGGGCGCACGCGGCCTACACCGGCCTGACGATGCGCACGTGGAGCGACCCCCGCGGGGGCGTCGACCTGGCGGCGGTCGAGGACCTCTTCGCGCCCGACCTCGGCCCGTTCTTCGTGGCCACGCGGGCCGTCGCGATCGAGAACACCCACAACTTCGCGGGCGGCACCGTGGCGCCACTGGCCGACCTGGAGGCCCTGCGCTCGTTCGCCGACGCCCACGGCGTCGGGATCCACCTCGACGGTGCGCGCATCTGGAACGCCCACGTGGCGACCGGGGTGCCGCTCGCGACGTACGGCGGGCTCGTCGACGTCGCCGCCGTCTGCCTGTCCAAGGGCCTGGGGGCGCCGATCGGCTCCCTCGTCGTCGGCAGCGCCGACGCGGTGGCCGAGAGCCGCGTGTGGCGCAAGCGCATGGGTGGGGGCATGCGCCAGGTGGGCGTGCTGGCCGCGGCCGGCCTGCACGCGCTCGAGCACCACGTCGAGCGGCTGGCGGACGACCACGCCCACGCACGGTTGCTCGCCGAGGCGTGGGACGTCGACCCCGCCGGGGTCGAGACCAACATCGTGGTGCGGGAGGTGGGCGACGCGGCGGCGTACGTCGCGGCCGCGGCCGCCGAGGGCGTGCGGGTGTCGGCGCTGGGCCGGACCACGGTGCGGCTCGTGACGCACCTCGACGTGACGCGCGACGACGCCGAGCGGGCCGCAGGGGTGCTCGCCTCCCTGCCGCGCTGACGCGGCTCCGCCGGGGCCGTCAGTCGAGCTCGGCCACCGGCGCGCCGTCGAGCTCGACCTCGCTGATCGGGGTGCGGTCGGCCCCGCCGTGGCCCGAGACCGCGACGATCTCCAGCTCGACCGTCGAGGTGCGCGCGGCCGGGATGGTGACCGTCTGCATCGCCCGGTCGTCGACGAGGTCCTGCTCGAGCACCCGGCCGTCGTCGAACGTCCACCGCACCTGCGTGACGTGCCGGTTGCGGACGTACCAGTCGACCTCGCCACCGTCGGGGTCCGTGTCGACCTTGTCGTAGCCGTTGACGAGGCCGACCGTGGTCACCGCCACCTCCTCGCCGAACGAGAACGTCAGCACCTCGCCGGTGCCGTCGCCCTCGACCCGCCACGTGGTGCTGGTGTCGCCGTCGACCAGGTTCTCCGCGCCGTACTCGACCCGGCTGCCGTCGAGGCTCGTGCCGGCCGGGGCGGTGCGCGACGCCGAGGCGGTCGCCAGGTCGCTCAGCGCGCGCGGCTCGGGCACGTCGAGGTCGGGCTCCGCGTCCGTCGCGTCGGGCGCGGCGGTGTCCGCGGGGTCGTCGGCCCCCGCGGACCCCTGGGCTCCTTGGGCTCCCTCGGCCTCTTGAGTCCGGGTCGGATCGGTGTCGCGGGCCAGCAGGATGCTGCCGCCGACGACGACGCCGACGAGGAGCACGGCGAGCAGCACGACGAGGACGGGCAGGGCACGCGAGGGACGCCGCCGCGGTGGCTCCGGGAGCGGGTCGGGCCCCGTGGCGGGCGGGGCGGCGGCCACCTCGTCGGCGTACAGCGGGAAGCGCGGCCCGTCGCCGTGCCCGCCCGGTGTCCAGGCGACGGGCGGCACCTCGGTCCCCGGGGCGGTGGGCGTCGCGTCCGTCGCCGTGGCGGACGGGGGGTCCGACACCGCCAGGGGCGCCTCGACACGAGGGATGCGGGCGTTGGTGCCCGTGCCGGACCCGGTGCCGGCGTCGAGCGGACGCCCGCAGTGCCCGCAGAACCGGCCGCCGCTCACGGCCCTGCCGCACCCGGCGCAGACGCTCACCCGTCGACCTCCGACCCGGCGGCCTCCCGCAGCTTCTTCAGGAGGGGGAGGTCGGGGTCGTCGGCGTCCCGGGAGCCGGGGGTCTCCAGCACGAACGGCACCCCGTCGGTCGCGGGGTGGCGGAAGAGCTCCTCGAACGCGCCGAGCCCGATGTGGCCCTGCCCGATCTTCTCGTGGCGGTCGCGCAGCGAGCCGCGCACGTCGAGGGAGTCGTTGGCGTGCACGAGGCGCAGGCGGCCCTCGCCCGCGACCTCCACGAGCCGGTCGAGGGTCGCCGTCGTGCCGCCCGGCTCGTCCAGCGGGGCACCGGCGGCGAAGACGTGGCAGGTGTCGAGGCAGACCCCGACGCGCGGGTGCCGGTCGACGGCGTCGAGGTAGGCCGGCAGGTCGTCGACGCCCGCACAGAGGGAGCGACCCTGGCCGGCGGTCGGCTCGAGCAGCAGCCACGGGCCGTCGTCGCCGAGCGCGTCGAGCACGGGCAGGAGTCCCTCGCGCACCTGGCGCAGGGCCGCGGCGTACCGCTCCTCGGCGCGCTCCGGGTCGACCTCCACGAACGACCCGGTGTGCACGACGACGCCCTCGGCGCGGATCCGGGCCGCCCGCTCGAGGTTGTGGGCGACGACGGCCACCGAGCGCTCGTACGTCGCGGGGGTGGGCGAACCGAGGTTCACGAGGTAGGGCGTGTGGACGAACGTGCGGAGGCCCGCGTCGCGGGCGCCCTCGGCGAAGCCGGCGTCGACGCGGGGGTCGCCCGGGGTGAGGGACCAGCCCCGCGGGTTGCCGACGAACACCTGGACGGCCTCGCAGCCGAGCTCCAGGGCGGTGCGGAGGGCGCCGTCGCGGAGGTTCCTGCCCACGGGCACATGGGTTCCGACCGGGTTGCGCATGGGGCGCGAGTCTAGGGCGTGGCCCGCCTCAGAGCACGGTCAGCGTCACGGTGGTGCCGCGTCGCACCTGCTCGCCGGTGCCCGGGCTGACCCCGGTCACGTAGCCGATCCGGGGTCCGTCGCCGCCGATCAGGCCCTGCTCGTCGACGACGAGGCCGAGGCCCTCGAGCTGCCCGCGGACGTCCTCCACGCGGGCTCCGACGAGCCCGTCGGGGATGGTCACGAGCTCGGGTCCCTTGGACACGACGAGCGTGACCGTGTCCCCGAGGTTGAGGGTGCCGCCGCTGGGGTCCTGGCTGATCACCGTGCCCGCCGGGACCGTGTCGGAGAACTCCTCGGAGACGCTCACCTGCAGCTCGTCGCCCTGGATCTCCGGGTCGCCGGTGGTCAGGGCCGCCTCGGCCTCCCCGCGGGAGCGGCCGGTGAAGTCCTCCACGGGGATGGGCCGCCGGCCCAGGCTGAGCACGACGGTCACGGTCTCGTCCGGACGGACCACCGTGCCCTGGGCGGGGTCGGTCGCGATCACCGCACCCTCGGGCACCTCCTCGTCGTACTGCGGCTCGGCCTCGGCGTACGCGAGGTTCGTGCTCTCCAGCGCCTCCCGGGCCTCGTCGGCGGTGCGGCCGCGGAGCGACGGCACGGCGTACCGCTCGGGCCCGCGCGAGATGGTGAGCGTGATGGTGCCGCCGCGCACGAGCTCCTCGCCGCCCTCGGGGTCCGTCGCCATGACGAGGCCGGCGGCGACGGTCTCCGAGTACCCGGCCGGTCCGATCTCGACGTCGAAGCCGTCGGCCTGCGCCCGCTCGGTCGCCTCGGCCTGCGTGAGGTCGAGCAGGCGGGGGGCCGGCACGTAGCGCCACGACAGGAAGTAGAAGGCCAGGCCGCCCACGAGCGCGAGCACGATGACCAGGGAGCCCAGCAGCCGGGCGCGGCGGCGCGAGGCCCGGCGGGCGGCGAGGGCGGCGTCCTCGTCGGCGTCCTCGTCGGCGTCCTCGTCGGCGTCGTCCGCGTCCTGCTCGCCCAGGAACAGGCGGCTGGTCACCTCGCCCCGCTCCGAGCCCGGCGGCGGTGCCACCGGCGGCGCCGGCGGCGGGAGCGTGCCGGGCGGGCGGCGGCGCACCGCGGTCGCGCCGTCGTCGGGCACGGGGGAGGAGGCCTGGGCCAGCGCGGGGTAGAGCTCGGCCTCCGCGAAGCCGTCGCCGCGCAGGGACGCCAGGTCGGCCGCGTCGAAGGGCTCCGGCGAGGTGTCGGTGTCGTCGGGGGCGGCGGGCCGGGGGAGCAGGTCCGCCACGAGGTCGTCGTCGCGCGCCACGCCCTCGTTGAGCGCCTGCTGCACCCGACGGACGTGGTGGAGCAGGACGCCGGCGTCCGCGGGCCGCTGCGAGCGGTCGCGCGCGGTGGCCCGCGCGACGAGGGCGTCGACGTACGCCGGGAGCCCCGGCACCAGCCGCGACGGCGGCGGCACGTCGGCGTGCACGTGCTTGTAGGCGATCTGGATCGGCGTCTCGCCCTGGTGCGGCTTCTGGCCGGTCAGCAGCTCGTGGAGCACCACGCCCAGCGCGTAGACGTCGGCACGGGCGTCGGACGTGCCGTCCACGACGAGCTCGGGCGCCAGGTAGGACACCGTGCCGATGAGCACGCCGCCGGTGGTCGTGTGGTGCGAGTCCGCGTCGACGGCGCGCGCCAGGCCGAAGTCGGCGACCTTGACCCGCCCGTCGTCGGCGATGAGGACGTTCTCCGGCTTCACGTCCCGGTGCACGATGCCGGCGCGGTGCGCGGCGCTGACGGCGGCGACGATCGGCTCCAGCAGGGCCAGGGCCCGGGCCGGGCTGAGGGGCGCCCGGTCGCGGATGACGTCGCGCAGCGTGCTGCCGGGCACGTACTCCATGACCAGGTAGGTCAGCCCGGCGTCGCTGCCCTGGTCGTGGACCGCCACGACGTTGGGGTGGGAGAGGCGCGCCGCGGCCTGGGCCTCTCGCACGAACCGCTGCGCGAAGCTCGCGTTGCCGGTGACGGGGTCGCCGAGGGACGGGTGCATGACCTTGACCGCCACCGTGCGGTCGAGGCGGAGGTCGGTGGCGACGTGCACGCTCGCCATGCCGCCCCGGGCCACGAGCTCGCCGATGCGGTAGCGGTCCTCGAGCACGCGGCCGGCTAGGTCCGGACCGACCCCTGCGGGGCCGCCGGGACCCCGGGAGGCGGGTGGCTCGTCGGGCAGCACGATGGTCCTCGTCGTCGTCGTGGCCGACGCCGCGTCCGGCGGGCCCTGCGGGTCAGGATACGGAACGCCACGCCCCCGCCCGGTGCCGTGGCGGACGACCGGCGTGTTCGTCGCGGCCGGGTGACCTGAGACGATGGCGCGCATGAGCGAGACGACGGGAGCGCCGGACCTCGGGGCGCTGGTGGGTGACTGGATCGACTGGGCCGAGACCGGGCGACGCCTGGGCGTGAGCGTGTCCCGCGTGCGGACGCTCATCCGGGAGAACCAGCTGCCGGCGGCCGTGCCGTCCCCGGGGGCCGGTCAGCAGGTCCCGGCGCTGTTCGTGCAGGACGGCGAGCTCCTCAAGGGCCTCCCCGGCCTGACGGTGATGATGTCGGACCACGGGTTCGACCACCGCGAGATCATCGAGTGGCTCTACACCGACGCCGACCTGCCGGGCCGCCCGGTCGACGCGCTCGTCGAGAACCGCGGCGCCGAGGTCAAGCGGCGCGCGCAGGCGATGCACTGACCCTCACGACGTACGCCGCGTGGCCGCCACCGCCAGTGCCTCGAGCGCCGCGGTGGCCGGGGCGGGGAAGCGGGCGGCGGCCAGCGCCTCGAGCGCCGTGGTCGTCAGCCCCGCGATGAGGTCCTCGACGGCCGCCTCGGCTCCGCTGCTGCGGAAGAGCCCGCGCAGCCGGTCCACCGCGGCGGCGTCGAGCGGCGTGCCGAGCGCGGCGTCGAGCACGGCCGCGTCGTCCGCCGGCAGGGCCTCGAGGGCCAGCGCGACGAGCACGGTCCGCTTGCCCTCCACGAGGTCGTCGCCGGCGGGCTTGCCCGTCGTCGCGGGCTCGCCGAAGACGCCGAGCTGGTCGTCGCGCAGCTGGAAGGCCTCGCCGAGGGGCAGGCCGAAGTCGGTCAGTGCCCGCAGCTGCGCGGCGTCGCCCCCGGCCAGCGCGGCCCCGACGTGGAGCGGACGCTCGACGGAGTACTTCGCCGACTTGTAGCGCAGCACCCGCATCGCCTCCGCGACGTCGGCCCGGCCGCGGGCCTGCACCGAGACGTCGAGGAACTGGCCGGTCACGACCTCGCTGCGGCAGTGGTCGAACACCTCGAGGGCCGGCGCGACCGCCGGCAGCGGCAGCCCGCACCGCCGCAGGAGCTCGTCGGCCCAGCTCAGCAGGAGGTCGCCGAGCAGGACGGCCGCGGCCGCGCCGTACTGCTCCGGGTCGCCGGTCCACCCCGCCTCCCGGTGCCGGGCCTCGAACGCGCGGTGCGTCGCCGGCCGGCCGCGGCGGGTGTCGGAGGCGTCCATGAGGTCGTCGTGCACGAGCGCGCTCGCCTGCAGCACCTCGAGGGCGGCGGCGGCCCGGACGACCGCGCGGACCTCCTCCGGCGTGGGGTCGGGGCGCACCGCGAGGAAGCCCCAGAAGCAGAACCGGCCGCGCAGCCGCTTGCCGCCGCTCACGGTGACCCGCGCCTCCGCGAGCAGCGCGGCGGCGTCGGGGCCGAGCGGCGCGAGGCGCTCGGCCTGCTCGTCGAGGAACTCCGCGAGCGCGTCGGCGATGGCTCCCGCGAGGTCGAACCGGGCGACGTCGAGGGTCTCGGGTGGCACACGTCGACCCTAGGTCATGGGGGTGGGAGCACCGGCTGGTGGACGCCTCCGGCCGGGACGTGCGGCGCGACCTAGGATCGGTGATCGTGAGCGACGACCTGCCCGGCACCCCGACGCCCGGCCCCCGCCAGCCCAGCGAGCCCGGCCGGCCCAGCATCGGTGAGCTGCTGCGCCGCGGCGACCGCTCCTTCTCCTTCGAGTTCTTCCCGCCCAAGGACGCCGCCGGCGAGGAGCAGTTGTGGACGGCGCTGCACGAGCTGCAGCCCTACCAGCCGACGTTCGTCTCCGTGACGTACGGCGCCGGCGGCTCCACCCGCGACCGCACGATCGGCATGACGGGTCGGATCGCCCGGGAGACCACGCTGCGGGCCATGGGCCACCTCACGTGCGTCGGCCACACGCGCGACGAGCTCGTCGACGTGCTCCGCGCGTACGCCGCGGCCGGCGTCCACGACGTGCTGGCGCTGCGGGGCGACCCGGCCGAGGGGCCCTCGGCGCCGTGGACGCCCACCGAGGGCGGGCTGCACCACGCCGTCGAGCTCGTCGAGCTGGCCCGGTCCCTGGACGGGGCGCTCGGCACGCCCTTCGGCATCGGCGTGGCCGCCTTCCCGGAGCGCCACCCGGGCTCCGAGAGCGTCGAGCACGACGCGCGCGTGCTGGCCGCGAAGGCCGCCGCGGGGGCCGACTTCGCCGTCAGCCAGCTGTTCTTCCGGCCGGGCGACTACTTCGCGCTGGTCGAGCGCACCCGGGCCGCGGGCGCCGACATCCCGATCCTCCCGGGCATCATGCCGATCACCAACCTCGCCTCCGTGCGCCGGATGGCGGAGCTGTCGGGCTGCGAGGTGCCGACGGAGGTCATGGCCCGCTTCGACGGCGTCACGGAGCCCGCCGAGGTGCGGCGCGTCGGTGTCGAGCTGGCGACCGAGCTGTGCGACGCCCTGCTCGCGGGCGGGGCCCCGGGCCTGCACTTCTACACGCTCAACCGCTCGCGGGCGACGCGCGACATCTTCGCGGCGCTGCGCATCGCGGCCTGACGGAGCCGCTCCGCGAGGGTCAGCGCGAGGGTTCGCGCGAGGGTCAGCGCGTCCGCTCGGCGGGGCCGACGGCCTGCGCCACGAGGGCGGCCGAGAGGCCCACGAACGGCAGGCCGGCGCCGGGGGCGGCGTGCGCCCCCGCGGCGTACACCCCCGGGACGGGCGTCGTCGGCCCGAGCCGTGCGGTCACGGTGCCCCGCCCCTGCCACTGCACGCCCCACGGCGTGCCGCCCCAGGCCTCGACCTGCTCCCGGGGGCTGCGGTCCACGCGGCGCACGATCCTGCGGCGCAGGTCGAGGTCGCTGCCCAGGCGCGCGAGGGCCTCGACCACGTCCTCGTGGAGCCGGCCACGACCGCGCACGGTCCAGGCGCGGGTGCCGTCGGGAGCAGTGCCGCCGGTCGTGATCGAGAAGGCCACGTCCTTGCCGTGCACCACCGTCTCCGGGGCGAGGTCGGGGAGGCCGTCGGCCTCGAGCCCGAGGTGCGCGACGGGCGCGGGCAGCGCGGGCAGCGTGCGGGCCACGTGGGGGGCGAGGGTCGGGAGGCGCCGCGGGTCGATCGCGCAGACGACGACGTCGGCGTCGATCGTGCCCGCTGCGGTGCGCACCCCGGCCACGCGACCGCCGCGCAGCTCCAGGTCGAGCACGGGGGTGTTCCGGACGACGTCCACCCGACGGGTGGCGAGACGACGCTCGAGGGCATCGCCGAGCGCCGCCATCCCGCCATCGCCCGCCCCGACGGTCCAGATCCCGAAGCGCTGCTCGAGGTACGCCGTCACCCCCACCCAGGCGGGTACCTGACGGGGGTCGTGGCCCTCGGCCACGGCGGCCCAGGTCGCCACCTGCCGCAGACGGCGGTCGCGGAAGGAGCGGCGGGCGCGACGGTCCAGCGACTCGCGCGGGAACAGCACGGCGCGGGTGGCGCGGTCGGCGAGGTCGGGCAGCCAGGGCCGCTCGAGGTGCTCGCGGCGGAGCACCTCCCAGGTCTCCGCGTAGGCCGCGACGTGGTCGAGCCAGGCCGCGCCGAGGCCGGGGGAGAGGGCGTCCACGGCCACCTGCTGGGCCTCGCGCGAGCTCCCGGGCAGTCGGAGCGCGGTGCCGTCGGCGAAGCGGTGCTCCCGCACCAGGTCGCGGTGCTCCAGGGTGAGCTCGCGCTCCAGCGGCCGGCCGGTCTTGCGGAAGAGGTCGCGCACGACCGCCGGGAGCAGGGTGCTGCTCGGACCTGCGTCCCACGCGAAGTCGCCCCGTACGACGCGTTCGAGTGCCCCGCCGAGCCGATCGCCCGCCTCCACGAGGGTGACCGCGTGGCCCTGCTTGGCGAGCCGCGCGGCACTGGCCAGCCCCCCGTAGCCGCCCCCGACGACCACGACGTCCGCCATCAGCGGGCTCCGGTGGACGGAGCGGTCGGGGCGGGCGCGGGCACGCGCGTCATCGTAGAGGGGGCGGTCGGGTCGTTGGCCGACCCGGTGGGACGACCCCGTCGACCGGGCCCGCGCCGCGCCCGCCGACACCCCGTGCGCGCCCCACGTCACCGGTCGATGTCTGCCGTGTTGTGGGTGTCCACCCTGCTGCGCGAGCAGGGCCATCTGCGTGCAGGTTGGACATTGTCCGGGTCGTGTCGCGCTCCCGAGACTCCTCACACAGCTCATCGCCGCCTCGTGAGGAGACCGAAGCAATGTCCAACGACGTCGTCCCCGTCATCGACCTGTCCGCGCTGCGCGGGGGGTCGCCGGAGGATCTCGAGCGCCTCGTCGCGCAGATCGACGAGGCCTGCCGCGAGATCGGCTTCTTCCAGATCACCGGACACGGGGTCGACCCCGACCTGGTCCGACGCATGTACGACGTCTCCCGGTCGTTCTTCGACCAGCCCGAGGCGGTGAAGTCCGCCGTCGCGCAGCCCAACCCCCAGACGATCCGCGGCTACTGCGCGGTCGGGCAGCAGTCGTTCGCCTACTCCGACGGCATCGACACCCCCTCCGACCTCCACGAGAAGTACGACGTCGGCCCGGTCGACGTCCCCACGGGCGACGCCTACTACTCGCCCGAGCGGGCCGGCGCCCACTTCCTGCCGAACCAGTGGCCCAGCACGCCGGCGGGGATGGAGGAGACCTGGACCGAGTACTTCCGGGCGATGAACGACCTCTGCCGGGAGATCATGAGCCTGTTCGCCCTGGCGTTGGAGCTGCCGGCCGACTACTTCGCCCCCGTGGTCGACAAGGACATCAGCATGCTGCGGGCGATCAACTATCCGCACCGCGACGAGCCGCCACTGCCGGGCCAGATGCGCGCCGGGGCGCACACCGACTACGGCAGCGTCACCATCGTGCGCCAGGAGGAGGCACCCGGGGGGCTGCAGGTCTTCACCCAGGACGGCGACTGGATGCCGGTACCGGTGTTCCCCGGCGCGTTCGTGGTGAACATCGGCGACCTCATGGCGCAGTGGACCAACGACCGCTGGATCTCCACCCGGCACCGCGTCGCCCCGCCGCCGCCGGACAGCGGTGACAGCCGCCGGATGTCGCTCGTCTTCTTCCACCAGCCGAACTACGACGCGGTCATCGAGTGCATCCCCACGGTGCTGGAGGAGGGCGAGCAGCCGCGCTACGCGGCCGTCACGTCGGGCGACCACCTGATGAGCAAGTTCGAGAAGACCACCGCCTCGGTCGGCCTCGGCTCGACGGTCGCCCATGCCTGACGTGGACGACCGGGCGTTCACCGTCGAGCTGCGTCGCAGCGGCCTGGAGGTGGAGGTGCCGGCGGGGAGCACGATCCTGGAGACGCTGCGCCCGCTCGTCACGGGACTGAGCTGGAACTGCCTCGACGGTGTCTGCGGCACCTGCACGCAGACGATCCTGGACGGGGTGCCGGACCACCGCGACACGGTCCTGAGCCCGCGCGCGAAGCAGGCCGGCAAGCGGATCACCATCTGCGTGAGCCGATCGCGCACCGACACCCTGGTGCTGGACCTGTGAGCGGCCCGTTCGCACTCGAGGTGGCCGGAGTCGCCAAGGCGTATCCCGGGGTCCAGGCGCTGCGCGACGTGAGCCTGGCCGTGCGGCCCGGTGAGGTGCGCGCCCTCCTCGGCGAGAACGGTGCCGGCAAGTCGACGCTGATCAAGATCGTGACCGGTGCGGAGCGGCCCGACACCGGGACGGTGACCGTGGGCGGTACGTCGCTGCACCCCTTCACGCCCCGCTCCGCCCGTCGGCTCGGCGTGCGGGTGGTGCACCAGGAGCGGCAGGTCGCCGGCGACCTCTCGGTGGCGCACAACGTGCTGCTGGACAACCTCCCCGGCGCCCTGGTCACCCAGCGCGGCATCGTCGCCCGCGCCCGGGAGGTCATCGACCGGCTCGGGCTGGACCTCGATCCCCGTGCCCCCGCGTCGTCCCTGTCGGCCGCGGACCAGCAGCTGGTGGAGCTCGCGCGGGCGCTGTCCCGCCGGGCCGCCCTCGTGGTCATGGACGAGCCCACGGCGTCCCTCAGGCGCGACGAGGTCACCACCCTCTTCCGCGTCGTCGAGCAGCTGCGCTCCACGGGCACCGCCGTGCTGTACATCTCCCACCACCTGCACGAGGTCTTCGAGATCGCCGACACCGCGACGGTGCTGCGCAACGGCGAGCGGGTCGGCGAGCTGGTCGTGGCCGAGACGACGCAGGCGGAGATCGTCCGCCTGATGTTCGACCGCGACGTCGACCACGTCAGGATGCCCCGACCCCGGCGGGCGGACGGCGGCGTCGCCCTGCGGCTGCAGGGGGTCTCGATCCCTCCCCGGATCCGTGAGATCGATCTCGACGTACGCCGCGGGGAGGTGCTCGCGCTGTGCGGGACGGCCGACTCGGGCACCTCCGAGGTCGCCGAGCTGCTCGCGGGCGTGCGCCCGGCGACCACCGGCGCCGCGCGGCGCGCCGACGGCCGTCGGGTCGGCCGGCGCACCGGGGCCGCTGCCGGGGGCATCGGCTTCGTGCCCGCGGACCGCAAGGCGGCCGGACTGCTGCTCGAGCGCTCCATCGCCGAGAACGCCGTCCTGGGACAGCTGCGCGGACCGGCGCACTGGACGTCCTGGCCCGCGCGCGTGACCCGCACCGCCCGACGCGCGCTCGACCGCGCCGGCGTGCGGGCGAGCGATCCGCGCGGGCGGGTGTCGACGCTCTCCGGCGGCAACCAGCAGCGCGTGATCATCGCGCGCTGGCTGCTCGCCGACTGCGAGGTCCTCGTGCTCGACCAACCGACCGCTGGCGTCGACGTCGCCGCCAAGTTCGAGCTCTACCACCAGCTGCTCGACCTGACCGCCGAGGGGATCGCCGTCGTCGTCGTCTCCAGCGACTACGAGGAGATCTGCGCCCTCGCCGACCGGGTGGTGGTCATGCGTGGCGGTGCCGTCGTCGGCGAGGTGCAGGGCGCCGACGCCACCCCCGACCGCCTCTACCAGCTCGAGATGGACCTGCTGCCGACCCCAGGAGCCCGCGGATGAACGACCTCAGCCTCGCCCCGACCCCGATCGCCGCGCCCGCAGCACCCGCGGCGCCCCCCGCCACGCGGTCGTCGTCCGCACGCACGTTCGTGCGCACGATGGTGCCGTTGGTGCTGGCGATCGTGGTGCTCTCGGCGTACTCGAACTCCGAGAACCCGGCCTTCATGACGTCGGCCAACTGGCAGAACATCCTCAGCCAGGTGTGCGTCCTGGGCATCCTCGCCGCCGGCCAGACCTTCCTCGTCATCGGTGGCCAGATGGACCTCTCGGTGGGCAGCTTCGTGTCCTTCGTCGGGGTGCTCGCCGCGCAGCGGATCGCCGACGGTTGGTCGACCGCCGCCGTGGTGGCGCTCGCCCTCGGGATCGGGATCGTCGTCGGACTGGTCTGGGGGCTCGCCGTCGCGTTCCTCCAGGTGCCGCCGTTCGTGCTCACCCTCGGCGGCCTGAGCGTCTTCGCGTCGCTGGCCCTCGTGCTCTCGGACAACCGACCGGTGCCCGTGCTCGAGGGCGGACTGATCGAGCTCGGCTTCGGTGAGTGGTTCGGCGTGCGCGCGCCCGCGGTGGTCCTCGTCGTCACCGTCGTCCTGCTGGGGCTCCTGCTGCACTTCACCCGCTTCGGGCGCAACACGTACGCACTGGGCTCTGCCCCGCGGGCGGCCTACCTCGCAGGTGTGCCCACCCGACGGCTCATCGTCACGCTCTTCGTCCTCAACAGCACCCTGGCCGCCGCGGCGGGGCTCGTGATGATGGCCCGTCTGGCCGCCGGCGACCCGCGCTCGGGCGCCGGGCTCGAGCTCTCGGTCGTCGCGGTCACCGTCCTGGGCGGCGCCGCGCTCGCCGGGGGCCGGGGCACGATGATCGGCACGCTGCTCGCCGTGCTGCTCTTCGGCGTCATCAATGCCTCGCTGACCTTCCTCCAGGTGCCCGGTGCCTACCAGAGCCTCGTCACCGGCGGCATCCTCGTCTTCGCCGTCACGGTGACGGCCGCGGCCGACCTGCGCGCCGGTCGGACCGTCGGCCGCGGGGGTCACGGGACCTCCCTCGCCTCCGCCGTGACCGCGGTGCTGTCGCGGCGCCGCGGCTCCTAGAACCTGCCACCGACCGCACGGCCGGGCCCGCCAGCGCTGCCGCACCCGGAGCCTCATCCCCCTCGTCTCGGAGCCCGTCACCCACCCCACCCCCAGGGAGCAGCCATGCGTCTTCGTCCCCGTCCCCACGCCGTCCTCGCCTCGCCCGTCGCCCTCGACCGCCGAGCCTTCCTGCGCTACTCGGGCCTCGCCGTCGGCGCCGTCGCCGCCGGGGGACTCCTCAGCGCCTGCGGCGACGACGCGAGCTCGGCGGAGGGCGGCGGGGACGTCGGCTCCGGCAAGACCATCGCCATCTCGCTGAACGGCGTCAACGCCTACTCCGGGTACGTCGCCGAGGGGGTGCTGAAGGAGCTCGAGGGCACGTCGTACGAGTTTGCGGGCGTGCAGAACAACTTCGACTCCAGCACCGAGCTCGGGAACATCCAGAACCTGCTCAGCCAGGGCATCGCCGGCCTCGTCGTCCTGCCGGCGGACTCGACGACGATCGCCCGGGCGGCGCAGCTCGCGGACGCGCAGGGGGTGGCCGTGGGGAACGCCCTGTGGCCGGGCGAGGGCGAGGCCGACCGGTACTTCGCCGGCGTCGCGTCCCTCGACTCCGTCGAGGGCGGTCGGATGATCGGCGAGTGGTTGAAGGCGAACGCCGAGCCGGGTCCGGTCATCGTGGTGCAGGGCATCGTGGGCCAGGGCTTCTCCGAGCTCATCGACGAGGGGCTCGACGAGGCACTGGCTGGCAGCGGCTTCGAGGTCGTCGTGCGCGAGCAGGGCTTCTTCGCCCGCGACACCGCGACGGAGATCGTCGAGAGCGGCCTGCAGGCCAACCCCGACGTGACGGCGATCGTCGCCTACTCGGCCTCGATGAGCAACGGCATCGCCGCCTACCTCGAGGCCAACCAGCTCGACGGCATCACCCACGTCTCCAGCGATGCCGACGACGAGATGTTCGAGTGGCTGGAGACGCCCTACCTCGCTGCGACGCGCTACTACTCGGCGGCCCAGACGGGGGTGCTGGCGGCCCGTGCGGTGCGGGCGGTGATCGAGGGCGGGGAGCCCGAGTTCGAGGGTGTGGTCGAGCAGGAGATGGTGACGAGCGACAACGCCGCGGACGTCATCGCGCGCAACCCCTACCGCTACGCCCAGTTCGCGGAGAAGGCGACGATCTGAGGTGGCGGTCGCGCTCTCCTTCGCCAGCATCCTCGCGCACGACGTCGCACGCCTCTCCGCCTTCTACGAGGAGGTGTTCGCGCTGACCGAGGTCCACGAGCTGACGTCGCCGCACTTCCGCGGCCTCTGGATCGGGGAGACGGTGCTCGGGTTCAGTGCGCCGTCGGCCTACGACCTGCTCGAGCTGCCCGCTCCGGTCGGCGACGACCCCGGCGTACGGACCTTCCTGACCTTCGAGGCCGCGTCGAGCGCCGAGGTCGCGACGTACGTCGACCGGGCGGTGGCCCTGGGCGGGACCCTGGTGCAGCCACCGCACGACACCTACTACGGGGCGTGGCAGGCGGTGCTCCTCGACCCGGAGGGCCACGCGTTCCGGGTCAACCACCTGCCGCTGGCGCGGCCGTGACGTACGGCGCGGGGCGCGGGCGCGGCGATCACCGGTCGGCGTCGCGTCGGCCGAACGTCGTCTGCCGCAGGTACTTCTGCCGCAGGTGCTCGCCCGAGGTGAGGGGCTGGCCCGGGCTGGGCCAGGCCTCGTCGCGGAAGGGCTCCAGCACGTCGACGCGGGCGTCGTAGTTGGGATGGTCGTAGAAGGCCAGGCGCGAGCTGTCCAGGGCGAGGGTGCGCGGGGGGTTGACGACACGGTGCAGCGTCGAGGTCCACGCATCCGCGGTCCACTCGGCGAACAGGTCGCCCACCAGCGCGACGATCCGTCCCGGCGCGAGCGGCACCGCCGACCAGGTGCCGCTCGCATCGAGCACCTCGAGCCCGCCCGGCCGGTCCTCCGCCGTGACGAGCGTGAAGGTCCCGTAGTCGGTGTGCGCCCCCGCGCGCATCTGCCCGCGGAGCGGGGCCTCGGGCTGGTCGGGGTAGTGGAGGGCCCGCAGCATGCTGATCGACCGGTCGTAGGTCGCGGCGAAGAAGTCCGGGGGGAGCCCGAAGGAGCGCGCCGTCAGCTCCATCAGCGCGGACGCCACCCGCGCCATGTGGCGGTAGTACGCGTTCCACGTCTCCGCCATCCCGGCGGGCCGCTCCGGCCAGATGTTGCCGGCGAGGTGCGGGCCGGCGTCGGGCGGCGGTGGCAGGGGGTCCCGGCCGTGCGGCGGACCCATGTCCATCTTCTCCTTGAGGTCGGCCGGGGACTCCTCGTCGAGGGAGTAGGCGATCCCCTCGCTGCCCACCCCCGCCCAGCCCCGCACCTGGTCGGGCTCGGGCTGCGCCACGCGCGCCTTCTCCTCGGGCGGGAGGGCGAAGAAGGCGCGGGTCACGGCGAAGATCTCGTGGCACAGCTCGATCGGGACCCCGTGGCCGACGACCTCGACGACACCGACCTCGCGGCAGGCCCGGTCGAGCCGGGCCGCCTCGGCAGCCACCCGGGCCGCGGGCGCGTCGAGCGCCGCGAGGTCGACCACTGGCAAGATCTGCACATGGAGCAGTATGGCCTCGTCGTGACTGGCCGGTCCTGCTGATGCCCGTCCGACCGGTCCCGCTCGGGGCGCTCGTGCTGGGGCTGGACCTGGAGCAGGTGACGGGCCGCGGCGACCTCCGGATCGAGCCGCACGACACCGTGACGGTCGTCGAGTGGCGCCCGGAACGGCGCGACGGGCCACTTCCCGACCTCGTCCGGCCGGTGGCCGCGGCACTAGCCGACGAGCCGGCCGTCGTGGTGGTCCTGTGCCCCGGACGTCGGGTCAACCCGCCGGAGGCCGTCGTGGCGGCCGCGGCGCGACAGGACGTCCCCCTGCTGTGGGGCGGCCCGGACGTCCAGTCGGACGCCGTCCGGGCGCGGCTCGCCGGGCTGCGGGGCGAGGGCGAGAGCGAGGGCGCCGCCGAACCGGCCCCCGCGCACGCCCGCCTGCTCGAGACGCTCGTCGACGGCGCGGACCTGCCCGGGCTCGTCGCGCGGATCGCGGGACTCCTCGGTGCCCACGTGTCGGTGGTCGACGGACGCCGCGTCGTGGCCGCCGAGCCCCCCGAACCCGATCCCACCCTGCCGGAGGTGCTGGCGCTCCCGCTCGAGCACGCCCGCCGCCACGTCGGCACCCTCCGGATCGCCCGCGACGAGCCGCTGGATCCTGGCGAGGCGGCCGCCCTCACCGCGCTGGGACACGTCGTCGCGCTCGCCGTGCGTGTCCACGCGGTCGACGCGGTCGAGGACGCGCTGGCCCCCGACCTGCTGACGGCGATCCTCGGCGACGACCTCGTCGCTCGCGAGGCGGCGCTGCGCCGGTCCCGACGGCTCCAGGCGTTCCCCCAGCGGAGCGCGGTGGTGGTGGCCGTGGAGCCCTTCGACGCGCCGCTCTCGCGTGCCGGGATGACGCGGCTCGCCCGTCAGTTCGAGCTCGCCGTGCACGCCGAGGACGACCGCGCCGTCATGGCCGTGCACGAGGGCTCGATCGTGCTCCTGGTGGGGGCGGACGTCATCATGGCGCGGCTCCTGCGCACCATGCGTCGCCGAGCCGCGCTGCCGCTCGTGGCGGGCACGTCCGGCGCCGTGGACGACAGCCGGAGCTTCCCGGGCGCCTACCGGCAGGCGCAGCGGGCGGCGACCATCGGCCGACGTCTCGGGCGTGCCAACCAGGTCACCGACTACGACCAGCTGGGGGTGCTGCGCCTGCTCTACCAGCTGCCCGAGCACGAGCGACGCGCCTTCGTCCAGGAGACCCTCGGGCCCCTCGCCACCGCCGAGCTCCCCGACGCGGCGATGCTCCGCAGCGTCATCCATGCGCTGCGCGCCACCCACGGCAACATCAGCGAGTCGGCGCGGCGGCTGTTCATCCACCCCAACACGCTGCGCCAGCGGGTCCACCGCATCGAGACGCTCATCGGCCCGTTCCTCGCGGACCCCGACCGGCGGCTCACCGTGTTCGTCGCGCTGGACCTGCACCTGCTCGACGACGGGACCGAGCGGTGACGAGCCGATCGGGCGTCTGCGCACCCGACGGCCAGGGCGAGCGGACGCTCAGTGTGGCGGGGGCCACCGTCGCCGCGGCCGGGAGCCGCGCGACTTCTCGGTAGCATCGACGTTTACGTCGGGTAACGAAATGGTAAGCACCAGCGGTGCCGCAGAGGCGGCGCGCGCTGAGGACGGGGAGAACGGTGACGAGCATGGCGATCGATGGGGGAGCGTCGGCGACCGACGAGCGGGCCACCACGGCTGCGCCGGTGCCGCCGATGGTCGGTCTCGCGCTGCGGGCCGCGCTGGCCCAGATGCTCGTGATGGCGGTGGCGACCGCGGTCACCTACGTCCTGCAGGACACGTTGCGCGACGCCTCGATCACGGCCCACGCCGCCGCGACGGGCCAGACGATCGCCGCGGTGCGTGAGTCCTCGTTCGCGCCGTTCGGGTTCTTCCGCGTGGCGCTGACGATGCTCGCGACGTACGTGCCCCTGGCGCTGGTGCTCGTCGCGATGGTGCGGGTCGGGGCGCGCTGGGCGCTCTACACCCTCACGGCCCTGGTGGGCATGAGCGCCGTCGTCCAGCTGGTGCTGGGCACCACGCCGGGCACGCCGGTGCTGCTCATGCTCCTCGCGGCGGTCTCCGTGGCGCTACACGGACTGACCCTCCTGCTCCTGTGGCACCCCGCCAACCGGCGGTACTTCCAGAACGCCCACAGCGGCCACTGGGCCCGCGTCGTCGACGAGGACTGAGCCCGGAGCACGCGGCCGACCAGAACTGTCAGTGGGTCTACCTAGGGTCCGTGGGGACAGCACGTCCCCCACCGAGGAGACCTCCATGACGCAGCACGGCGACCCGCGACGCAGCGCGGTCCCCGGCGCCCGCCCCGACGGGCTGGTCCTGCCCGCGGCCACCCATGCCTACCTCACGCGATCGGCGACGTCGCTCCGCGAGGCGCTGCTCGCGCCCGACGCGACGACGCGGTACGCGTGTGCCCACGTGGCCGCCCTGAGGGCCGCCGCGGCGCTCCTGGCCGCGCGGACGGTCCCCGCGCCCGGTGCGCGACGACGGTCGCGCAACGCGTGGGTCCTGCTCCGGGAGGCGGTGCCGGGCCTGTCCGACTGGGCGGCGTTCTTCGCGTCGGGTGCCGGCACCTATGCGGCGGCGCAGGCCGGTTCGGCGCGGGCGACGACGCAGGAGGAGGCCGACGAGCTCGTCGGAGAGGCCGACCGCTTCCTCGCCGTCGTCGAGGCCGAGCTCGGGCTGATCCCGCACTCGTGGTCGGAGATCGTCGAGGGCATCGCCGCCGCCGACGGCGGCGCGGGCGTCGCCTGACCTTCCCCGGATCGTCGCGAGGCCGTCGCCGAAACGTGTCGTTGCGCGCCCGGCGGGTCGGCGCTCCGAGCGCCTAGGGTGCCGGTTGGACTCCGGGGTCCGCCCGGGGTCGCCTCAACGGAGCCGTCACGGCTCCCCGACCATTCGGAGCTCTGGATCCATGCAGCACGTTCTCGGGAAGCGTCGTCGATCGACGACGCTCGTGCTCTCCCTGTCCCTCGCCCTCGGGCTCGGTGCGACACAGGCGGCGCCGTCGGCGACCGCCGACACCTCGCCGACGTCCGCGACCACCACCGCCGTCAGCGGCTCGACCGCCGTCGGTGGCTCGACGGTTGCCAGCGCACCCGCCGGCTACTACGACGATGCCTCCGGGCTCACCGGCTCGGCCCTCGAGTCCGCCCTGCACGACATCATCTCGACCGACGTCCAGGCGCTCTCCTACTCCCAGGTCTGGAACGCGCTCAAGGTCACCGACGAGGACCCGTCCAACTCCGCGCGCGTGCTGACGCTCTACAGCGGGCTGTCCCTGCCGAAGAGCGACAACGGCGGCGGCGTCGACCAGTGGAACCGGGAGCACGTCTGGGCGAAGTCCCACGGTGACTTCGGCACGGCGACCGGTCCTGGCACCGACCTGCACCACCTGCGTCCGGAGGACGTCACGGTGAACTCCGACCGCGGCAACCTCGACTTCGACGAGGGGGGCACGGAGAACGACGAGGCGCCGGGCAACTACTCCGACGGCGACTCGTGGGAGCCGCGCGACGAGGTCAAGGGCGACGTCGCGCGCATGATCTTCTACATGTCGGTGCGCTACGAGGGCGGTGACGGGTTCGCCGACCTCGAGGTCAACGACCGGGTCGGCAACGGCTCCGCGCCCAACATCGGCCGCGTCTCCGTGCTGCTGCAGTGGAACGCCGAGGACCCGCCGGACGCGTTCGAGGAGCGCCGCAACGACCTGATCCAGTCGCAGTTCCAGGGCAACCGCAACCCGTTCATCGACAACCCCGCCTGGGCCGACGACATCTGGGGCTGATCGCACCCGTCGTCCCCAGGCCCGCGCGGCGCGGCTGGTCCCCAGGCCCCTCGTGACGTAGCCTCGACCCCGATCGAACATGTGTTCGATCGGGGTCGAGGTGTCCGGAGGGGAGGTCGGTCCCGTGGCGGGTGGGTCACTAGGGTGGGCCGCATGTCGCCAGAGCCGCGCGGTGCAGCGCGTCCAGCAGAGCGTCCGGGTGAGCGTCGCGAGGCCGCGCGAGGTGCGGTCGTGCGCGACGCCATCGATCCGCTGCTCGTCGATCCTCAGATGTCCGTCGTGGACGTCGGCGGGGGCACGGGCGGTCACGCGGTGCGGCTCGCCGGCCTGGGCCACCGGGTGGTGGTCGTCGACCCGAGTCCCGACGCACTTGCCTCGCTCCACCGCCGGGCCGTCGAGGCGGGGGTGGGTGACCGCATCGAGGGCGTCCAGGGTGACCTCGGCGACCTGGGCGACGTCGTCCCCGCCGGCTCGGTCGATCTCCTGCTGTGCCACGGGGTCCTCGAGATCGTCGCCGACGCCAGGGAGGCGCTCGGTGCCCTCGCCGGCGTGCTCCGTCCGGGGGGTCACCTCAGCCTCGTCGTGGCGCAGCGGTACGCCGCGGTGCTCGCCCGCGCGATGGCCGGCCAGTTCGTCGCGGCCCGTGAGCTGCTCGACGACACCACCGTCGCGCCCTCGGGTCGCACGGGGCGTCGGTTCGCCCGTGCCGAGCTCGAGGAGCTCCTCGGAGCCGCCGGCCTGCGCACCGTCTCGGTCCACGGCGTGCGCGTGTTCGCCGACCTCGTGCCCGGCGCGCTCCTCGACGCCGAGCCGGGGTCGTCCCAGGCGCTCGTCGAGCTCGAGCGGGCCGCGGCGCAGCGGCCCGAGCTCCAGCCCCTGGCGAGCCAGCTGCACGTGGTCGCCCAGCGCTGACGCCCGCCCGCCGGGTGCGGCCCGGTGAGCGACGGCAGCGAGGACTGCCCGGTCCTGCACGTCGACATGGACGCGTTCTACGCGTCGGTGGTGCTGCGCGGGCGTCCCGAGCTCGCGGGGCTCCCCGTGGTCGTCGCCGGGGGCGGTGACCGCGGCGTGATCCTCTGCGCCACCTATCCCGCGCGTCGACGGGGCGTCGCGTCCGGCACCCCGACGGCCCAGGCCCGGCGGCGCTGCCCGGACCTGGTGGTGGTGCCTCCGGACTTCGCGGCCTTCGCCGAGGCGTCGGCCGCCGTGTTCGAGGCGTTCGCGACCGTGACGCCCGAGGTGGAGCCGCTCTCGCAGGAGGAGGCCTTCCTCCACGTGGGGGGCGCGCGCCGCACGGCGACCCCCCGGGCTCTCGGGGAGACGGTGCGCGCCCGGGTGGTCGAGCGGGTCGGGATCACGTGCTCCGTGGGCGTGGCCGCGACCCGCAGCGTCGCCAAGCTCGCGTCCCGTCGCGCCAAGCCGGACGGTCTCGTCGTCGTGCCGCCTGCTGAGGTGCGCGACTTCCTCGATCCGCTCGACGTGGGGGAGCTGTGGGGGGTCGGCCCCTCCACCCGCGCCCGGCTGGAGCGCATGGGCGTCACCACGGTCGCCGACGCCCGCCGCCTCCCGCTCGAGCTCCTGCAGGCGACGCTCGGCAGGGCCGGTGGCGCCCAGGTGCACGCGTTGCTGCGCGGCGCGGAGGGAGGGCGGCTGCACGCGGCCTTCCGACCCCGGGAGCGGCAACGCTCCATCGGCTCCGACCGCACGCTGGCCCGCGACGTGGGGGACGCCGAGGAGCTCCACGGCGTCCTGCTCGGGCTGACCCTCGGCGTGACGGCCCGCGCGCGGCGCGCGAACCTGGTCGCCTCCGTGGTCACGGTCCGGGTCCGGTACCCGGACTTCACGACGGTGTCCCGGGCGCGCACCCTGGCGGAGCCGACCGCGACCACGACGGACGTCCACGCGCTCGCCGTGCGCCTCCTCGACGACCTGCGGGACCCGGGCCGCGCCGTACGGCTCGTCGGGGTGCGGCTGTCGGGGTTGCGGGACTCCGCTGGGCACGCGGAGCAGCTGGCCCTCGGCGACCCCGAGCGGGGCTGGCGCCACACGGACGAGGCGGCCGACCGGGTGCGCCAGCGGTTCGGGAGCGGTGCCCTGGCCCGCGCCACGCTCCTCGAGGCGCACCCCGCGGAGGCCCGCCCAGCAGCATCGGCGGAGGAGCCGGACACCGACCCGGCCGGCTGGTGGTCGTGGTGATCGGGGGCGGCGCACGGGCAATTTCCATGTCCGTCTACCGTCGTCACCAGCGCCTGCCTAGAATCTTGGGTAGGCGTCACCTCCCTCGCCGAGCTATCGCGACGGGGCGGGTGAAGCAGAAGGACGTCCGGCGTCGTGGTCGACAGCCATGGGAGGAAACGTGCCGCTCTCCGAGGAAGAGCTGCGGATGCTCGAGCAGATGGAGCGCGCCCTCCTGGCCGAGGATCCGAAGTTCGCGTCGACCCTGCGGGGTTCGCGCATGGCCGGCAGCGTCCGCCGCCGGATCATCCTGTCGTCGACCGGCTTCGTCGCCGGCATCGCACTGCTGATGACGGGCGTCGTCGCCCGCCAGGAGATCGTGGGCATCGTCGGCTTCCTCGTCATGCTGGGCGCCGCGGTCTTCGGCCTCACCGCGCTGCGGGCGCGGCACGCCGTGCCCGACACCCCCGAGCAGGCGCTCCAGGCCGGCCAGGGCCTCACCGTCATCGACGGTGGACGTCGTCCGCGCCGCCAGCGCTCCCCGCGCGGCTCCGGCTCCTTCATGGAGCGCATGGAGCAGCGGTGGCGCCGCCGCCGCGAGGGCGGTTACTGAGCCGCGCGGCTCCGCCATCCACCCCCCGGCAACACCCGACGCCCCCGGTCCTCCGACCGGGGGCGTTTCCGTTGCCCGGCCCGCTCCTCCGCGAACCCGCCCCCTCCCCGGGTCGTGGTGCCAGACCTGCGGAAACCGACGGCCTGGCACCACGACCCCGGGTGGGGAGGGAGACGGCTCAGCGGCGCGCCAGCTCCTCCTCGTCGGAGCCGCCGTCCACCGCGGGCGCCGTCGTCGCGTGTCCGTCGGGGCCGAGCCCCGCGTCGCCGGTACGTCGTCGTTCCCGGCTGTCGACGACGACCGACGCGGGCAGCCAGCGGGCGCGGCGCGTGCCGCCCCGTCCGGCGGTGCGGGCGTCCGCCACCGCCTGCGCGTCGCTCCACGCCTCGTCGGCGTCCGCACCGGGGCCGGCTGCGGGCGGTGCGTAGCGTGCGAGCTCGAGGCGGGTGACGAGACGCTCGAGGGGCGCGAGCGCCGTGCCGTCGATGCCGGCGGGTGTCCCTGCCTCCGCCCGCTCCGCCCGCTCCGCGCGCTCGGTCTCCCAGTCCTCCACGAGGGTCCGGGCGGTGTCGGCGGGGGAGCGGTGCGGCGGCCACGGGACCCGGTGGTCGATGAGCGTCGCTCGCAGCTCGTCCCACGCGCCCTCGACCCCCAGCGCCCGTCGACGGCGGCGTTGGCGTTCCCGGATGCGGCGGGGGGCCAGGAGGAGGACGAGCAGGCCCAGCACGCCCACGGTCGCGCCGACCACCGACAGGACCACCGCGGGCCGGAACCCGTCCGCGCCACCTCGGCCGTCGTCGGCGCCCTGGTCGCCGTCGGCCGGCGCGGCGCTGCTCGGGGGCGCGCTGGTCGGGCCGCTGGTGGGCGCGTTCGTCGTCGGTCGGGAGGTGGGGGTCGGCCGGTCCGTCCCGGAGGTGGCGCCGGGGCCGCTGGGGTCGGGGGCCGAGTAGCCGGGCGTCGCGCTGGCCCGCTGGCCGGGCGTCGGCTCGTAGCGCACCCAGCCGATGCCCGGGAAGTAGAGCTCCGGCCAGGCGTGCAGGTCGTGGGCGCTCAGCTCCCAGCGACCGGGCGCGATGAGCTCGGGCGTGAGGAAGCCGACGGCGACGCGGGCGGGGATCCCCAGCTCCCGGGCCATCACGGCCATGGCCGAGGCGAAGTGCTGGCAGTAGCCGGCCCGGGTGTCGAAGAGGAACTCCGTGAGCGAGTCGTCGGAGCTCGAGGAGACCTGGAGGTCGTAGCGGAACTCGTCGCGGTCGCGGAAGAAGGCCTGCAGCTCGGCGGCCTGGTCGGCGGGCGTGGTCGCGCCGGCGACGATGGACGCGGCCAGCTCGGCGATGCGCGGGTCGACGCCCGGCGCCTCGAGGAAGGGGGCGAGGCGCGCGGGGTAGTCCTGGCCCGCCGCATCGAGGTCCTGGCGGGTGAACGAGGGCAGGACCTCGGTCGTCTCCCAGCTCTGGCCCGCGGTGGTGCGGCCGTCGTCGCGCGTGAAGTCGTCGCCGGCGGGGCGGTAGCGCCAGCCGGAGTCCGCGTAGATGTCGGTCAGGTTGGTCGGCGTGGGCAGCCACGACGAGCTGAAGGCGTCGGTCGCCCGGATGTTCCACGTCACCCGCGGGTCGCCGTTCCGGGCCCCCTCGGGGAGCTGCAGGCGGGCCTCGTCGAGGGCGCGCTCGTCGCCGCCTCCCGGGCGCCACTGCTGCTCGTCCACGTCGAACTCGTTGAGGCCGCCGATGCGGAGGTACGACGGGGGTGCGGCCCCGGGGTCGTCGGTCGTGATCGCGAGCAGCTCCACGTCGTCGCCACGGGTGAGGTCGCCCTGGAGGTCGGCCGTGGGGTCCCGCAGGACCACGGCCGAGCCCGCCCCGCCGCGGAGGCCGGCGCGGTCGAGGAGGCCCAGGTCGAGCACCGGGACCGCGAGGGGGGCGACGAGCGCCAGGCCGACGGCGGTCACCGCGACGGCCGTCCCGGCCACGGGCGGCCCGGGCAGGGTGTCGGCGGCCCCGTCCGGTCCTCCCGGACGGCGGGCGACGACCCGGCGGCCCCACCGCCCGAGGTCGTCGGCCTCGTGGAGGGCGAGTACGGCGACGTACAGGAGCGCCGCCACGGCGAAGACCCACCACGGCGCCCCGGTGCGGAGGATGGTGACCGGCAGGCTGAAGGCGGCGAGCAACGGCAGGCCGAGGGCCGGACCGGTGCGGAAGGTCGCGGCCACGGTGTCGGCGATCCAGAGGAAGAGCACGGCGCCGACGACGAGCAGTGCGCGGATGCCGCCCCCGTCGAGGGGGACGGGCGGTGGTTGCACCTGGGCGACCTCGAGGGCGGCCCGGATGCGGTCGACGGTCTCCTCGGCTGCTCCGGGGGACGGGGAAGGAACCGCCGACGAGCACGACGACGAGCAGTCCCGCGACGACGAGCTGCAGCGCGGCCACCACGACCGCCGGGAGCGGGAGGAGACGCAGCGCGGTGCCGGTCGCGAGCAGGGCCGCCGCCGCGACGAGGGCGGGGCCGACGAGGTCGTCCGGGCGGACGGTGAAGTCCCGCCAGGACTGCAGCGTGACGATCGTCGCGGCCGCGGCCAGCAGCCCGAGGAGGAGCTGACGCACGAAGCGGGCCGGGCCGGGACTCACCGGACCACCCCCGCGGGACGGCGAGCGGCCGACAGCGCCGACCAGACCCCGGTCACGGTGTCCTCGGGGCCGACCGGGACCGCGTGCCACCCGCGCGCGGCCAGGTGGAGGACCTCGCGCAGGGGCGCGGCGACGGTGGCCGCGCGCAGCTGGTCGGGGTGCCACCGGGCGACGTCGAGGACGACGGCGTGCGCGGCGACGGCCCGTGCGCGGGCCGCAGCGAGGACCGCGTCGTCCGCCGGGGCCAGACGACCGAGCAGGGCGAGGTGGATGTCGCGCCGACCCACGCCGCCGCGGGGGCCGAGGGGCGCGAGGTCGGTGCGGTCGGTGAGCGCGGTGACGGCGAGCGCGTCGAGCGCCTGCGTGGCGCCGGCCCCACCGGCCGGTGCGCTGACGAGCAGCCCGCCCGCGTCGTGGAGGTGGACGACGTTGCCCAGTCGGGCGAGGTGGGCGCAGAGGGAGGCGGCGAGCACCACCGCGGCCTCGAACGACGAGCCGTGCCCGACGCCCTCGTGCGAGGACGTCCGGTTGTCGAGCAGCACCACGGCATGGGTCTCGCGCCGTTCCTCCTCACGGCGCACCATCAGCTCGCCCGTGCGGGCCGTCGTGCGCCAGTGGACGCGGCGCAGGTCGTCGCCGATCCGGTAGTCGCGCACCGATGCGTCCTCCGCGCTGCCGACAGCGGCGGCCCGCAGCTGCTCGTCACCGCTCGTGCCCGAGCCCTCGCCGAGGGTGCGTCGGGGGAGCGCGTGGGTCTGGGGGCGGACGGTGAGCGCACCGGTGTGGTGGAACTCGCGCACGAGCTCGACGGTGCCGAACAGGTCGCGGACGCGTACGACGAGGGGCCCGGTCTCGTAGCGGCCCCGCACCTCGGCGCGCACCGGGTAGGCGACGTCGCCCGTCCAGGCCCCCCGCACGCCTCGCACCACCATCCGGGGGCGGGCGCCCAGCACGTAGGGCAGCTGGTCCTCCAGGAGGAGGGTGCCGCGCGGGACCCGCCCGGTGACCGCGAGCCCGAGGTGGACGGTGCTCGTCCCGCCGACCTCCACGTGGGTCGGGGACAGGCCGCGGCGCAGGTGCACCTCGAACCGGCTCGCACGGGTGGCGACGAGGCTGACCAGGGGGAGCGCGACCGCGAGCACGCCCGCACTGGCGAGCGTCGCCTGGCCGAGGACGACCGCGCAGACGACGGCCGTCGCGCCGGCGGCGACGAAGGCGCGCCCCCGCACGGTCAGGCCGCCGAGCCCGCGTCGGGTGCGTCGTGGGGCCCTCACCGGGGCTGGGGCCCGCCCGGCGAGGGCACGGAGGCGGCGAGGCGCCCGACGACGTCGGCGGCCGAGCGCGGGGCGCCGAGGGTGTCGGTCCGCAGCACCACGCGGTGCGCGAGCACGGGCACGGCCAGCGCGAGGACGTCGTCGGGCACCACGAACTCCCGCCCGCTCATCGCCGCCACCGCCTTCGCCGCCCGCACGAGGTGGAGCGTGGCCCGCGGCGAGGCGCCGAGCACCAGCTCGGGGGAGGTGCGGGTGGCCCGCACGATGGCGACGGCGTAGCGCTGGACCTGCTCCGCGACGTACGTCTGCGCCACGATGGAGACCAGCTTGCGGATCTCGCTGGCGTCGGTGACCGGCTCGAGGTCGCCGAGCGGGTCGCGGCCCGCGTGGTGGGCGAGCATCTGCACCTCGGCCGTCTCGACGGGGTAGCCCATCGAGACGCGCATCATGAAGCGGTCGCGCTGGGCCTCGGGCAGCGCGTAGGTGCCCTCCATCTCCACCGGGTTCTGGGTCGCGACGACGAGGAACGGGCTGTCGAGCTCGTAGGACGTGCCGTCGACCGTGACCTGCCGCTCCTCCATGCACTCGAGCAGGGCGGACTGCGTCTTGGGGGAGGCGCGGTTGATCTCGTCACCGATGACGACGTTGGCGAACACGCCGCCGGGGCGGAACTCGAACTCGCGCGTCTGCTGGTTGAACACCGAGACGCCGGTGACGTCGGAGGGCAGCAGGTCCGGCGTGAACTGGATGCGGCGCACGGTGCAGTCGATGCTGCGGGCCAGCGCCTTGCTCAGCATGGTCTTGCCCACGCCGGGCACGTCCTCGAGGAGCAGGTGTCCCTCGGCCAGCATCACGACGACGGCCGAGCGCACCACGTCGCTCTTGCCCTCGATCACCTTCTCGATGTTGCGGCGCAGGCGCGTGGTCGTGCGGGTGAGCGTCTGCAGGTCGGCGGGAGCGGGCGGCGCCGGGTGGGGCGTCGGCTCGGTGCTGCTCGTCATCGGCGTGGGGACCTCGTTCTCGTGCGGGCGGCCGCGGCGGAGCGACCCGCCACCACCGTAGGCATATCGGGGGAGCGGCGGACACCGTTCCCCCGACGCGTGGCGGCAACCGTCGCTCCTCCACCCCGGTGCTCCACCCCGCTCCGCCGGGGCGTGGGCCCTCCCCGGCGCCCCACCGGCGCTCCCCGACCTCCACTGGCGCTCCACCTCGCTCCACCACGGCGCCCCACGACCGGCCGGCGGGGCCGCGGAGGCGCGCCGTACCGCGTGGTTGTGGGCCCTGGCGCTCCCCGCGGCTCCCCGGCGGGCATCGGACCGGACCGGGCCGGGTCGGGCCGTTGGGGCGCGGAGGGGGAGCGAAAGAAGGCTCTGGTGGAGCAGAATGGTTGACGAGGGAGGATTGTGGAGTAATGTGGAGCGCAGGGGGCAGGAGGTGTCCGCGCCCGTCGAGGTGGAGGTGACCGATGTTCTTCGGCACTTTCACGCCCAAGCTCGACGACAAGGGGCGGATCTTCCTGCCGGCGAAGTTCCGGGAGGCGATGAAGGACGGCCTCGTGGTGACCAGGGGGCAGGAGAACGCCCTGTCGATCTGGTCCGCCGCGGGTTTCCAACGGCTCACGGAGCGGATCCAGGACGCGTCGCTCACCGACAAGGGAGCGCGCGACTTCGTCCGCATGCTCTTCGCCGCCGCGTCCGACGAGGTCCCCGACAAGCAGGGCCGGATCACGATCCCGCCGATCCTGCGGCGTTACGCCTCGCTCGAGCGCGAGGTGGTGGTGGTGGGTGCGATGAACCGGCTGGAGGTCTGGAACCCCGAGCGGTGGGCGGCGTACACCGAGGAGCAGGAGCCTCGGTACTCGGCGCTCAGCGACGAGGTGTTCCCGGGCGTCTGACCGGGACGGCACGACAGCAGGGCAGCAACTCAACAGCGACGTACGGCGAGGTCTCGGGCCCGCCTCCTACGCGCGTCTGGGGTCCCTTCCCCGGTTCCAGACGCGCACTTCCCCAGGAGGCGGGCAGGGACCTGGTCGTACGTCGTTCTCGTTCCCCGGCGGGCGCCGTCGGGGAGAGCCGGCCGACGGGCCGGCGGGTGGGCAGGTGCGGGGTCGAGCAGCGAGGGATCACATCCATGGCCGAGGTCAGGGTCGACGGAGCGGCAGGTGGCGAGACGCCCCTGCCGCGGGTCCGCGACCTCGCCCGCGACGCGCTGGGCCGCATGGCCTTCTCGGTCGCCGTCTCCGCCGCGCTCGTCGTCCTGCTCGCGCTCCTCACGGCGGGACTGCAGCCGTGAGCGCCGACGAGCAGTCCCCCGAGCAGTCCCACGCACACGTCCCGGTCCTCCTCGACCGGGTCGTCGCGCTCCTCGAGCCGGCCCTCGCGACCGACGGCGCCGTGCTCGTCGACTGCACGCTCGGCATGGGTGGCCACAGCGAGGCCGTCCTGCAGCGCATCCCCACCGCCCACGTCGTCGGGATCGACCGGGACCCCGAGGCCCTCGCCCGGGCGGGCCGCCGGCTCGCTCCCTTCGGCGACCGCTTCACGGGCGTGCACGCGGTGTACGACGAGATCCCCGACGTGCTCGCCGACCTCGGCCGCCCGTCGGTGGGCGGGGCGGACGCCGTCCTCTTCGACCTGGGCGTCTCCTCCCTGCAGCTGGACGAGCGCGACCGGGGGTTCGCCTACCGCGAGGACGCCCCCCTCGACATGCGGATGGACCCCACCCGCGGGCGCACCGCCGCCGACCTCCTCAACACCTACGAGGCCGCCGAGCTCACCCGCGTGCTGCGGGACTTCGGCGAGGAGAAGTTCGCCCGTCGCATCGCCGACGCGATCGTCGAGCGCCGCGCCCGCGTGCCGTTCACGACGTCGGGACCGCTCGTCGAGCTGCTGTACGACGTCATCCCCGCCCCCGCGCGCCGCACCGGGGGCCACCCGGCGAAGCGCACCTTCCAGGCGCTGCGCATGGAGGTCAACGACGAGCTCGCCGTGCTGCGCCGGGCGCTGCCGGCCTCGTTGGAGGCCACCGGCGTGGGCGGACGGGTCGTCGTCGAGTCCTACCACTCGCTCGAGGACCGGCTCGTCAAGCGGGCCTTCACCGCGGGCAGCCGCAGCGAGGTGCCGGCCGACCTCCCCTTCGTGCCCGAGGGGTCGGAGCCCGAGCTCCGGCTCGTCACCCGCGGCGCCGAGAAGGCCGACCGGGACGAGATGGAGCACAACCCCCGGGCCGCCTCCGTGCGGCTCCGGGCCGTCGAACGGGTCCGTCCCGCCGGCAGCAACCCCAGCAGCAGTGACCGCAACCGCAAGCAGGACGGAGGAGCTCGACGATGAGCAGTGCACCCGCACCCCGGTGGCGTGGCGTCCCCCGCATCGCGGAGGAGGCGGTCGAGCGCGCCCGGCTCCAGGTGGTCCCGCGCGTGCGGGCCCGCGCTCCGCGCGTCCCCTTCGTCATCCTGGTCGGCGCGGTGCTGCTGGCCGGCACCGTCGGGCTGCTGCTGTTCAACACGTCGATGCAGCAGGCGGCCTTCACCGGTGCGGAGCTGCAGTCGCGGGTCGACCTGCTCGACGCGAAGGAGCAGACGCTCGCCCGCCAGGCCGAGGAGCTGCGCGACCCGCAGCGCCTGGCCGAGCAGGCCTCCGCGATGGGGATGGTCCCGGCCACCGCGCCGGCGGTGATCGACCTGCGCGAGGGGCGCATCACGGTCCCGGGCGTGCCCGCGAGCCCCGACGACGCGCTCGACGTGGCGCCGCCGGAGCCCGTGAAGCCGGCCGTGCTCAACCCGGCGCCGATCTACCGCGACGTGACCCCGCCCGCCACGCCCGCCACGGGGACGGCCCAGGGGACGGCCGAGGGGACGGCCGGGGGAACGGCCCAGGGCACGGCCCAGGGGGAGCAGGCTCCCACCGGCGGCGAGCAGGACCTGCCGACGGACGACGCGCCGGCCCAGCCGTGAGCCCGGTGGCGAGCCTGGTGGCGAGCCCGGTGGCCCGACACGCTCGCGACCTCCCGCGCAGCACCGAGCACGCCGAGTAGACATGCACCCACCGGCTCCGGCCGGTCCCGTCCCTTCCCCGATCGACCGAGACGGAGCGTCCCGTGGCACCCCGACCCGCCCCCACCGGCCCCACCCTGCGACGGAACGGCGCCCGCGGCTCGGTGCAGCTCCGGCTGCGGATCGGCCTGGTGCTCATCGCGATGGTCGTCTCGCTGTTCGCGGCGCGCCTGGTGCAGCTGCAGGGCATCGACCCGGGCCAGTACGCCGCGATGGCGGCCGAGCGGGGCACGCGCACCGTGACGCTCCCCGCGGCCCGGGGCGACATCCTCGACCGGGACGGCGACCCGATCGCCGTGTCGGTCACGGGGCTCATGGTGATCGCCGACCCGTCCCTGACCTCGGACAAGGCCCCGGAGATCGCCCGCATCCTGGCGGACAGCCTGGGCGTCGACTACTTCTCCACCCTCGACCGGCTCCGCACCGACGGCAGCCGCTACGAGTACATCGCCCGCCGCGTTCCCGCCACCACCGCCCTCGACGCGGTGGCGGCGGTCAAGGAGGAGGGCCTCGGCGGCGTCTACACCGAGCAGGACCCCGTCCGCGACTACCCGGCGGGCGAGGTGGCCGCGAACCTCGTGGGCTTCATGGGCACCGACGAGGCGCTCTACGGCCTCGAGCGCACCTTCGACCCCCTGCTCGCCGGCGAGGACGGCTCCGCGACGTACCAGGTCAGCGGGGGGAACCGCCTGCCCCGCGGCGAGAGCTCGACGGTGGAGCCGACCGACGGGTCCGACCTGACGCTGACGATCGACCGCGACGTGCAGTGGTACGTGCAGCAGGTGCTGCGCGAGACCGTCGAGGGCTCGGGCGGCGAGTCGGGCGTCGCGATCGTGGAGGACACGCGCACGGGCGAGGTCCTGGCGCTGGCCGACTACCCGACGTACGACGCCAGCGAGCCCCTCGCCGCCGACGAGTCGGACCTCGGGTCGCGCGCCCTCAGCGACGTCTACGAGCCGGGCTCGGTGGAGAAGGCGCTGACGATGGCGGCGCTGATCGACGCGGGCAAGGTCACGCCGGAGACGCGGATCACCGTGCCGTCCCACCTGGAGCGCCAGGGCCGACGGATCGGCGACTACTGGGAGCACGACACCCTGCGGCTGACGCTGGCGGGCGTGCTCGCCAAGTCGTCGAACATCGGCACGGTGCTGGCCAACGACGCCTTCTCCTCGGCGGAGCTGCACGACTACCTGACCGCCTTCGGGCTGGGGCAGCCGACCAACGTGGGCGTGCGGGGCGAGGCGTCCGGCATCCTGCCGCCGGCGGACGACTGGACGCAGATGGAGCACGACCGCATCGCCTTCGGGCAGTCGCTGTCGGTCAACGCGCTGCAGATGATCAGCGCGGTCAACACGATCGCCAACGGCGGGGTCTACGTCTCGCCGAGCCTCGTCGAGGGCGAGGCGACCACCGCGGACGGCCTGACGGTCGGCACCGACACGACGACGACGCGGCGCGTGGTGAGCGAGGAGGCGGCCGCCGAGACGGCGGAGATGATGGAGCGGGTGGTCGACCCCGATGCCGGCGTCGCGCCGGGTGCGCGCGTCGAGGGCTACCGCGTCGCCGGCAAGACCGGCACGGCGCAGCGGGCCGTCGACGGCGGCTACGACGGCACGTCCGTCTCTTTCGCCGGCTTCGCGCCGGCGGACGACCCGCGCTTCACCGTGTACGTCGTCGTGCACGACCCCGCCAGCGGTGGCGGTGGCTCGGTGGCGGGCCCGGCGTTCAGCCGGATCATGTCCCACGTGCTGCGCACCTACGCGGTGGCGCCGACCGGCACGCCGGCCTCCGACCTCCCCGTGGAGTGGTGACGCCGTGCTCGGGCCGCACACGTCCTAGGCTGCTCCGATGACCTCGACACCTCCCACGTCGGCGTCGGACGACCGGGCCGCGCTCCGTGCGGCCCGGCCCCGCGACCCCGCGCCGGTGCCGCTCGCCGGTCTCGTCGCCGACCTGGGCGCCGCCCTCGCCGCCGGGGACGACCCGGTCGTGACGGGACTCGCCGTCACGGGCGTGACGCTCAGCTCGGCCCGCGTCCTGCCCGGCGACCTGTACGTCGCGCTGCCTGGCGCCCGCGCCCACGGTGCCGACTTCGCGTCCGCCGCCGTCGCGTCCGGCGCCGTCGCGGTGCTGACCGACGCGGACGGGGCGGCGCGGATGGCCGCCGGTACCGCCGGGTCCGACGACGTGCGGGCCGTGCCGGTGCTCGTCGTCGAGCAGCCGCGCGCGGTGCTCGGGGTGCTGGCCGCGGCGGTGCACGGTGCCCCGGCGGCCCGGATGGCGACCATCGCGGTGACCGGGACCCAAGGCAAGACCACGACCACGCGGCTCGCGGAGCAGGCGCTCACCGGCGCCGGCGTCCCCGCCGCCGTCATCGGGACGGTCGGCACCCGGGTGCTGGGCCGGGACGTGCCGACGGTGCTGACCACCCCCGAGGCGCCCGACCTGCACGGCCTGTTCGCCCGCATGGTCGAGGACGGCGTGCGCGTGTGCGCCATGGAGGTCTCGAGCCACGCGCTGGTGCTGGGTCGTGTCGACGGCGTCGTGTTCGACGTCGCCGTCTTCACCAACCTGGGGCGGGACCACCTCGACTTCCACGCCGACGTGGAGGAGTACTTCGCCGCGAAGGCCTCCCTCTTCACGCCGCGGCGCACGCGCCGGGCCCTCGTCAACGTCGACGACCCCTTCGGGCGACGGCTGGTCGGGCTCGCCACGGACGCCGGCGTGCCCGTGGTGACGTTCGCGCTCCACGACCCGGCCGCCGACTGGCGCGCGGTCGACGTGGTCGCGGAGCCCGAGGGGTCGCGGTTCACGCTGGTGGGCCCGGGCGGCCTCCGCGTCGAGACCGCCGTGCCGTTGCCCGGCGACTTCAACGTGGCCAACGCGCTGGCCGCCGTCGCCGCGTGCGTGGAGGCGGGGGAGGACGCGGCCGAGGTCGCGGCGGGGCTGGCCGCGTCGGCCGGCGTGCCCGGCCGGCTGGAGCGGGTGCCGACGACGCAGCCGTTCACGGTCGTCGTCGACTACGCCCACAAGCCGGACGCGGTCGCCGCGGCCCTCGGCACGCTGCGCCCGCTCAGCACCGGTCGTCTCGTCCTCGTGCTCGGCGCGGGAGGTGACCGCGACCCGGGCAAGCGTCCCCTCATGGGCCGCATCGGCGCGGAGCTGGCGGACGTGCTCGTCGTGACCGACGACAACCCGCGCACCGAGGACCCGGCGGCCATCCGCGCAGCGGTGCTGGCGGGCGCCGCCGAGGTGCCCGCCGACGCGCGCGCCGAGGTGCGCGAGATCGGGGACCGTCGCCTCGCCGTCCGGGCCGCCGTGGAGCTCGCCGCGGCGGGCGACATCGTCGTGCTCGCCGGCAAGGGCCACGAGACCGGCCAGGAGGTGCACGGCGTCGTGCACCCGTTCGACGACCGCGTCGTCGCCGCCGAGGAGCTCGAGCGGCTCCGTCCCGCAGCCGATCCCGTGCAGGAGGACCGTCCCTGATGCTGCCGCTCACCCTGGCGGAGATCGCCGCCGCGACCGGTGGCCGCGTCGATCCGCCCGAGGCCGCCGACGTGCGGGTCACCGCCCCGGCCTCCCTGGACTCGCGCGACGTGCCCGAGGGCGGGCTGTTCGTCGCGCTCGCCGGCGAGCGGGTCGACGGCCACGACTTCGCGGCCGCCGCCGTGACCGGAGGCGCCGCGGCGGTGCTGGGCGCGCGCGAGGTCGGCGTCCCGGCGGTCGTCGTGCCCGACCCGGCCGTCGCGCTCGGTCGCCTGGCCCGCTTCGTCCTCGACCGGCTGCGTGCCGAGGGCGAGCTCACGGTGCTGGCCATGACGGGCAGCCAGGGCAAGACGGGCGTCAAGGACTACCTGAGCCAGGTGCTCGCCGCGGCGGGGCCCACGGTGGCGACGTCCGGCAACTTCAACAACGAGCTGGGTGTGCCGCTGACCGTGCTGCGGGCCGACGCCGCGACGCGCTACCTCGTCGTCGAGATGGGGGCGCGGGGGATCGGCCACATCGCCTACCTCTGCAGCATCGCCCCGCCCGACGTCGCCGCGGTGCTCAACGTCGGCACGGCCCACCTCGGCGAGTTCGGCTCCGTCGACGCGATCGCACGCGGCAAGGGCGAGATCGTCGAGGCGCTCTCCGCCGACGGGGTGGCGGTCCTCAACGCCGACGACGCCCGCGTCGCCGCGATGGTCGGACGCACCCCGGCCCGCGTCCTCCACTTCGGCGAGGGCGCCGGCCCCGACGGCGTGGCGTGGCGGGGGTTGACGCTCGACGAGCTGGGCCGGCCCGAGGTCGAGGTGGGGCACGACGGCACCTGGCTGCCGCTGCAGCTCACCGCCTCGGGAGCCCACCAGGTGGCCAACGCCGCCGCGGCCGCCGCACTGGCGATCGGCGCGGGGGTGGACCTCGAGGTCGTCGTGGCCGGGCTGGCCGCGTCGTCGCTCCGCTCCCGGTGGCGGATGGAGGTGACGGAGCGCCACGACGGGCTCCTCGTCGTCAACGACGCCTACAACGCGAACCCCGGGTCCATGGCCGCGGCGCTGCGCACCCTGGTCTCGATCGCCGACCGGCGTTCGGTGGGGCGGAGCATCGCCGTGCTGGGCGAGATGCTCGAGCTGGGGGAGACCTCCCACGACGAGCACGTGGCCCTCGGGCACACGGCCGGCGAGCTCGGCGTCGACGTCGTGGTCGCGGTGGGGGCGGCGGACGGCGTCGGCGGCTGGATCGCCGACGCGGCGCGGGCGGCCGGCGCCGAGGCGCACCTCACGCCGACCCGGCACGAGGCGCTCGCCTGGCTGCGACACAATGTCTCGGCTCGCGACGTGGTGCTCCTCAAGGCATCGCGGGGCGGCGGGCTCGAGGTGGTGGCCGAGGGGCTGCTGGCAACAGGGGGCGACCGTGCCGAGGGCGCGGGCGACCCGGACCAACAGGAAGGACCGACGACGTGAGGGCGATCCTGCTCGGGGGTGGACTCGCGCTGGTGCTGTCCCTGCTCGGCACCCGGGTGGCGATCCGGGTGCTGTCCGCGAAGGGCTACGGGCAGGAGATCCGCGACGACGGACCGACCTCCCACCACACCAAGCGCGGCACGCCGACCATGGGCGGCATCGTCATCATCGCCGCCGCGGTGCTCGGCTACCTGTTCGCCAAGCTCGTGACGTGGACGCCGCCGTCGGCGTCGGCCTGGCTGCTGCTCTTCCTCTTCGTCGGGCTCGGCATGGTCGGGTTCCTCGACGACTTCATCAAGATCTACAAGCAGCGCAGCCTCGGACTGCGGAGCAAGGCGAAGATGATCGGCCAGACCGTCATCGCGCTGACCTTCGGCGCGCTGGCGCTCTCCCCGTGGCTGGAGTCGGCGGCCAACGGGCGCACGCCGGCGTCCAACCACGTCTCGTTCCTCCGCGACATCGCCTGGCTGGGCCTGCCCGCCGTCGTCGCGGTGCTGCTCATCTGGTTCATCATCGCGGGCACGAGCAACGGCATGAACCTCACCGACGGGCTCGACGGCCTCGCCGCGGGCGCGTCGACGATGGTCTTCGGCGCCTACACGCTGGTCTGCATCTGGCAGTTCAACCAGCTGTGCGGGCCGGGCCAGGTCAACGAGTACTGCTACGAGGTGCGCGACCCCCTCGACCTCGGCATCGTGGCGGCGGCCATCACCGGCGCCTGCTTCGGCTTCCTCTGGTGGAACGCCTCGCCGGCCCGCATCTTCATGGGCGACACCGGCTCCCTCGCGCTCGGCGGCGCGCTCGCCGGTCTGGCGATCCTCACCCGCACCGAGTTGCTGCTCGTCATCCTCGGCGGCCTGTTCCTCCTCGAGACGCTCTCGGTGATGCTGCAGGTCGGCTTCTTCAAGGCGACGAAGGGTCGACGGTTGTTCCGCATGGCCCCGTTGCACCACCACTTCGAGATGCTCGGCTGGGAGCAGGTCACCGTGGTGATCCGCTTCTGGATCATCACGGGCACCTTCGTCGCGGCCGGCATGGGCATCTTCTACGCCGAGTGGGTGGCGAACCTGTGAGCGGCGCCCGCCGCGACCCCGCCGCCCTCGGCCGCACCGACTCATGGGAGGGCGTGCGCGCCGTCGTCGCCGGGTTCGGTGTCTCCGGCTTCGCCGCCGCCGACAACCTCAACCACCTCGGCGCCGACGTGACCGCCCTCGACGAGTCGACGGCGGGGGACCGGCCCGAGAAGGCGGAGCTCCTCGAGGTGCTCGGGGCCACCGTGCGCCTCGGGCCCGGCACGACGGCGGAGCTGCCCGAGGACGTCGACGTCGTCGTGACCTCGCCGGGCTGGCGTCCCGACGCGCCCCTGCTGGCGCAGGCGGCCGCCCGCGGCGTACCGGTGTGGGGGGAGGTGGAGCTCGCCTGGCGGCTCCGCGACCCGGAGCGCCCGGCGCCGTGGCTCGCGGTGACCGGCACCAACGGCAAGACCACCACCGTGCAGATGCTGGACGCGATCCTCACCGCCGCCGGTCTGCGCAGCGCCGCGGTCGGCAACGTCGGCCGCCCGGTCGTCGAGGCGGTCATGGACCCGGCCGGCTACGACGTGCTGGCCGTCGAGCTCTCCAGCTTCCAGCTGCACTACACGCGGTCGATGAGCGCGGAGTCGGCGGCGGTGCTCAACCTCGCCGAGGACCACCTCGACTGGTACGCCGACATGCGCGGGTACGCCGCCGACAAGGCCCGGATCTACGAGAACGTGCAGCGGGCCTGCGTCTACAACGTCGCGGACCCCGCCACCGAGCAGATGGTGCGGGACGCCGACGTGGTGGAGGGCGCCCGGGCGATCGGCTTCACGCTCGGCATGCCGGCCGTGGGGATGGTCGGCCTGGTGGAGGACATCCTGGCCGACCGCGCGTTCGTCGAGCAGCGCAGCACGAGCGCGGCCGAGCTCTGCACGGTCGCCGACCTGGCGTCGCCCGCCCCGCACTTCGTGGCCAACGCCCTCGCCGCGGCCGCGCTGGCCCGGGGCCACGGGGTCTCGCAGCAGGCGGTGCGCGACGGCCTGCGGGCCTTCCGTCCCGACGGCCACCGCATCGCGGAGGTCGCGGTGCTCGACGGGGTGCGGTGGGTCGACGACTCCAAGGCCACCAACCCCCATGCGGCGCAGTCGTCCCTGCAGGCCTACGACCCCGTGGTGTGGATCGCGGGCGGGCTGGCCAAGGGGGCCCGGTTCGACGAGCTCGTCCAGTCGGCCCGGCCGCGGCTGCGCGGGGCGGTCGTCTACGGCCAGGACCGCGCGGTGATCGTGGACGCGTTGACGCGACACGCCCCCGACGTCCCGCTCATCGTGCTCGACGAGCAGGAGACTTCCTCCGTCGGCGACCCCATGGCGGTGGTCGTCGACGCCGCCGCCCGGCTCGCCGAGCGGGGGGACACGGTGCTGCTGGCCCCGGGGTGCGCGTCCATGGACATGTTCGCGAACTACGGCGCCCGCGGCGACGCCTTCGCCGCCGCCGTGCGGCGGCGGGGCGGGCAGCAGCGACAGGACGGACAGCAGGGGCTCGACTAGCCGCTCGCGGAGCGGCTCGACCTGGAGGGACGGGAAGGACACCGGTGACCACCACGCAGGAGCCCCCCGTCTCGACCGGCCGCACCTCCGTCCGCGGGACCGCGGTGCCGGACCCGCGCAAGGGCCGCCCGGACCTGCGCCGCGGCCTGGGATGGGTCCAGGTCGTGCGGAGCGCCCTCGGGCGTCCCCTCACGTCGTACTACCTGCTCCTGGGTGCCTCGGCGCTCCTGCTCACCATCGGCCTCGTCATGGTGCTGAGCGCCTCGAGCGTCTACGCCTTCAAGGCGACGGGCGACTCCTACCTGGTGGTGAAGCGCCAGCTGATGTGGGCGGTGATCGGCATCGTCGTGGCGGCCGTCGTCGCGCGGATGCCACCCCGGGTCGTGCGTCGGCTCATGTGGTTCCCGGGCCTGTTCGTCGTGGTCGCCCTGCTGCTGGCCACCCAGACGCCCCTCGGCGTCACCGTCAACGGCAACACGAACTGGGTCGCGCTCGGCCCGGTGCAGGTGCAGCCGTCGGAGGTCGCGAAGCTGACGCTGGTGCTCTGGGCGGCGGACGTCTACGCCAACAAGGAGCGGCGCCTCGACCAGCTGCGGCACATGGTCGTGCCCGTCGTGCCCGTCATGCTCGTGATCATGGTGCTGGTGCTCCTCCAGCACGACCTCGGCACGGCGCTCGTCGTCATGGCGATCCTGCTGGCGATGCTGTGGGTCGTGGGGTTCCCGGCCCGCTACTTCGCGATCACGCTCGCGGGCATCGGGGTCCTCGCGCTGGTCCTCGCGTGGACGAGCAAGGAGCGCGTCAAGCGCATCACCAACTTCCTCGACCCCTTCAAGGACTTCCACGACGCGGGCTGGCAGCCCGCGCACGGCCTGTTCGCCCTCTCCTCGGGCGGGGTGTTCGGCCAGGGGATCGGGGCCAGCCAGCAGAAGTGGGGCGACCTCCCCGAGGCCCACACCGACTTCATCTTCGCGGTGCTGGGCGAGGAGCTGGGCCTGTTCGGCACCATGCTCGTCCTCGCGCTGTTCCTCACGATCGCGGTCGCGGCCATCCGGTTGGCGTCGACGACCGCGGACCCCTTCGTGCGCTACGCCAGCTTCGGCATCGTGGTCTGGCTGCTGGGGCAGGCGCTCATCAACGTCGGCATGGTGCTGACGCTGCTGCCGGTCATCGGCATCCCGCTGCCGCTGGTGTCCTACGGCGGTTCGGCGCTCGTGCCGTCCATCGTGGCCCTCGGCCTGCTCATCTCCTTCGCCCGGCGCGAGCCGGAGGCCGCCGCGGCGCTCGCCGCACGACGCCGCGGTCGCTGACCGCGAGGGGGCGCACCCCGGTCCCCGGTGAGCACCCGCGAGACTGACCCGCGACCCGAGACACCGACGACGAGGTCCGGCGCCTGCCCGGACCGTGACCGAGGAAGGCCGATCATGCGCGTGCTGCTCGCCGGCGGAGGAACCGCCGGCCACACCTCGCCCCTGCTCGCGACCGCCGACGCGCTGCTGCGCCGCGACCCCGCGACCGAGGTGCTGTGCGTGGGCACCGCCCGTGGCCTGGAGACCCGGGTCGTGCCCGCGGCCGGGCACGAGCTGGCCCTCATCCCGCCGGTCCCGCTCCCGCGCCGGCCCGGCATGGAGCTGCTGCGCGTCCCGGGTCGCCTCCGGGCGGCGGTGCGCGAGGCCGGTGCCGTCATCAACCGCTTCCGCCCCGACGTGGTGGTCGGCTACGGCGGCTACGTCTCGATGCCCGTGTACGTCGCCGCGCGGCGCCGCAAGCTGCCCCTCGTCGTCCACGAGCAGAACGCGCTGCCGGGCATCGCCAACAAGGTCGGCGCCCGCGTCGCGGACCACGTCGCGGTCAGCTTCCCCGACACCCCGCTGAAGGGCGCGACGTACGTCGGCCTGCCCATCCGGCAGATGATCTCCACCCTCGACCGGGCCGCCCTGCGCGACGAGGCGCGGGCGAGCTTCGGCCTCGACCCGTCGCTGCCCACCCTGCTGGTGACCGGCGGCTCCCAGGGCGCCCGCCGGCTCAACCAGGCGGTCGCCGCCTCGTCGCGGGCCCTCGGGGAGGCCGGCGTGCAGGTGCTGCACGTCGTCGGACCGAAGGGTGAGGCGCAGCCGGAGCCCGTCCCGGGCGTCCCCTACGTCGTCGAGCACTTCGTGGAGCGCATGGACCTCGCCTACGCCAGCGCTGACCTGGTGCTGTGCCGCTCCGGCGCGTCGAGCGTGACCGAGGCGGCGGCGGTGGGCCTGCCCGCCGTCTTCGTGCCGCTGCCGATCGGCAACGGCGAGCAGGAGCTCAACGCACGTCCCGTCGTGGACGCCGGCGGCGGGCTGCTCGTGTCCGACGCCGCCCTCAGCGCCGAGTGGATCGCGGCCACCGTGCCCGACCTCGCCACCGACCCGCACCGGCTGGCCGGGATGGGCGCCGCCGCGGCGGCGCTGATCCCGCGGGACGCCGACGAGCGGCTGGCCGCCCTGGTCGCCGAGGCCGCCGGACGGGGGCGCGCCCGATGAGGGTCCCGGTGCCGGAGCAGATCCTCCCGGCCGAGGAGCTCGGCCGCGTCCACTTCGTCGGCATCGGCGGTGCCGGCCTCTCGGCGATCGCCCGCATCATGCTCGCGCGCGGGATCACCGTGTCGGGCAGCGACGGGGCGGCCTCGTCGACCCTCGACGCCCTCGCGGCGGCCGGCGCGCGGGTCCACGTCGGCCACGCAGCCGAGCAGGTCGCCGACGCGGACACGCTGGTCGTCTCCACGGCGGTGCGCGAGGACAACCCCGAGGTCGTCGCCGCCTACGCGCGGGGCCTGCGGGTGCTGCCCCGCTCGGCGGGTCTCGCGGCGGTGATGGCCGGACGGCGGGTCGTGGCCGTCGCCGGCACGCACGGCAAGACCACCACCACCTCGCTCCTGACCACCGCGCTCGTCGCGACGGGTGCGGACCCGTCGTACGCCGTCGGCGGGGAGCTCGCGCAGCTGGGCACCAACGCCCACGACGGTGCCGGGCAGGAGTTCGTGGCCGAGGCCGACGAGAGCGACGGGGCGTTCCTGGTCTACAGCCCGCACCTCGCGGTCGTCACCAACGTCGACGCCGACCACCTCGACGTCTGGGGGAGCGAGGAGGCCTACCGGGCGGCCTTCGAGCGGTTCCTCGACCGGATCGAGCCGGGCGGCACGCTCGTCGCGTCGGCCGACGACGCCGGGGCGGCCGCCCTCCTGGCCACGGCGGAGGGGCGCGGGATCCGCGCCGTCGGCGTGGGGGAGTCGCCCGAGGCCGCCTGGCGCATCCACGACGTGTCCTTCGCGGGCACGCGCTCGACGTTCGCGCTGACCGGTCCCGACGGCGTCGACGTCGGCCCGGTGACCCTGCAGATCCCCGGCCGCCACTACGTCGTCGACGCGGCCCTCGCCCTGACGGCCGGCCTGCTCCTGGGTCATCCCGCGGACGCGCTACGGGCCGGGCTCGAGTCGTTCACGGGCACCCGTCGGCGCATGGAGGCGAAGGGCGAGGTGGGAGGGGTGCGTGTCTACGACAGCTACGCCCACCACCCCCAGGAGATCGTCGGCGACCTCCAGGCCGCGCGTTCCGTGGCCGGCGAGGGCCGGCTGCTGGTCGCCTTCCAGCCCCACCTCGTCTCCCGCACCCGCATCTTCGGCACGGCCATGGGCGCCGCGCTCGGGGCGGCGGACCAGGTCGTCGTCGCCGACGTCTACCTCGCCCGCGAGGAGGCCGACCCCGCGGTCACCGGCGCGCTGGTCGCGGACGCGGTGCCGCTGCCCGGGGACGCCGTGGCCTTCGTGCCCGGCCTCGACGACGTCGCCGCCGAGCTCGTCCGTCGCGCGCGGCCGGGCGACCTCGTGCTGACGCTGGGGGCGGGCGACATCACCACCGTCGGCCCGCTCGTGCTGGCGGGCCTGGCGGGCCTGGCTGCCGGGGACGCCGGCCCTTCATGAGCCCCGCCCCCACCCGCCCCCGGGGGGCGGACGACGACACCCGGCAGCTCTTCCTCGAGCGGCGCCGTCGCGCGCGCTGGTCGCCGTGGCGCTGGGTCGCGGGCGTCGTCGTCGCCCTCGGGGTCGTCGCCGCCGCCCTGTGGCTCGTCTTCTTCTCGTCGGTGCTCGCGGTCGACGAGGTCGAGGTCCGGGGCGCCGACGTGCTCGAGGCCGCCGACGTCCGCGCGGCCGCCCGGGTGCCGGAGGGCCGCCCCCTGGCGCGCGTCGACGTCGCCGGGATCGAGCGCCGCGTCGAGGCGCTCGCCGCGGTGCGGGACGCGACGGTGACGCGTGCCTGGCCGGACGGGATCCGGATCGACGTCGTGGAGCGGGTCGCCATCGCGGTGGTGGTGCGGGGCACGACCGTGCAGGGCATCGACGCCGACGGCGTCGCCTTCCGCACCTACGAGGAGGCCCCGACCGACCTCCCGCTCGTCGAGCTCGGCGAGGACGCCGACACCGAGGCCGTCGTCGAGGCGGCGCGTGTCGTCGCGGCGATGCCGGCCGCCACCGCGGCCCAGGTGGCCAGCATCGCGGTCACCTCGGTCGACCAGATCGACCTGAGCCTGCGCGACGGGTCGCGCGTGGTGTGGGGGAGCGCCGAGGACTCCGACGCGAAGGGCGAGGTGCTGTCCGTGCTGCTCGCCCAGGACGACCTGGACGTCGAGGAGTACGACGTCAGCGTCCCGGCACGTCCCACCACGCGCTGACGCACGATCGCGACACGCCACGCCGGCGACACGCGGCGTGCCTCCCCGAACGGGACCCGACGAGAACCTACTGTCGTCGGCACGACGAGGTTGACATAACTCTAACCCTCAGCCTGAGGGTGAAGGTTGAGACCTCGATCCCTGACCCACCACCCCCGAGAACGTGAGAGGCGAGCCGCCGTGGCAGCTGCGCAGAACTACCTGGCCGTGATCAAGGTCGTCGGCATCGGCGGCGGCGGCGTCAACGCCGTCAACCGGATGATCGAGGTCGGCCTCAAGGGCGTCGAGTTCATCGCGATCAACACCGATGCCCAGGCGCTGCTCATGAGCGACGCCGACGTGAAGCTCGACATCGGCCGCGAGCTCACCCGCGGCCTCGGCGCGGGGGCCAACCCCGACGTCGGCCAGCAGGCGGCCGAGGACCACTCCGACGAGATCGAGGAGGTCCTCAAGGGCGCCGACATGGTCTTCGTGACCGCGGGTGAGGGCGGCGGCACCGGCACGGGCGGCGCGCCCGTGGTGGCCCGCATCGCCCGCTCGCTCGGCGCGCTGACGATCGGTGTCGTGACCCGCCCCTTCATGTTCGAGGGCCGCCGCCGAGCGGGCTCGGCCGAGGAGGGCATCGCCGCGCTGCGGGAGGAGGTCGACACCCTCATCGTCATCCCCAACGACCGGCTGCTGTCGATCAGCGACCGCAACGTCAGCGTGCTCGACGCCTTCAAGCAGGCCGACCAGGTGCTGCTCCAGGGTGTCTCCGGCATCACGGACCTCATCACGACCCCCGGCCTCATCAACCTCGACTTCGCCGACGTGAAGTCCGTGATGGCCAACGCCGGCTCCGCCCTCATGGGCATCGGCTCGGCGCGGGGCGACAACCGCTCCGTGGAGGCGGCCGAGATGGCCGTCTCGTCGCCGCTGCTCGAGGCCTCCATCGATGGTGCGCACGGCGTGCTGCTGTCGATCTCCGGTGGCTCCGACCTCGGTCTGTTCGAGATCAACGAGGCGGCGGCGCTCGTCGCCGACGCGGTGCACCCCGAGGCCAACATCATCTTCGGTGCGACGATCGACGACGCGCTCGGCGACGAGGTCCGCGTGACGGTCATCGCCGCCGGGTTCGACGGCGGCCAGCCGAAGAAGCGCGAAGAGGGCGCCGCCCTCGGCCGGTCCCGCGCGGAGGCGGCCCCGCAGGCGCCGCAGGCCCCGGCCCGCGCCGAGCAGCGCCAGGCCCCGCCGGTGCCGCAGCAGGCGACGTACGCGCCGGCCCCGCAGCAGCAGCCCCGCCCCCTGCCCCCGCAGCCGCAGGAGCGCCCCAGCGTCCCCGTGGGTGCGCAGCGCCCGGCGCAGCCCGCGCCGCAGGTCGACTTCGAGGACGACCTGGACGTGCCCGACTTCCTCAAGTGAGGTCGTGCGCGAGGTCGACGGAGGTACCCCCGTGTTCGTGGCACGCACCCGTGTCGAGCGGGTCGAGGTGGCGTTCACCTCGGCCCGCTCGGGCGCGCGTCCGCTGAACCTGGCGCTCCCGGGCACGCCCCCGGCGGCGGTGGGGGACGTCGAGGCGGACCTCGAGTCCGTACGACGCGCGCTCGGCGCCAGCCGGGTCCAGGGCATGCACCAGGTGCACGGGGCCGACGTGGCGCGGGTCGAGGACACGACGCCCGACGGTCCGGCCCCCCGGGTCGATGCGCTCGTCACCGCCACCCCGGGCGTCGCGCTCGTCGTCCGCGTCGCCGACTGCGTGCCGGTGCTGCTGGCCGACGTCGACGCGGGCGTGGTCGGTGGCGCCCACGCGGGTCGGGAGGGTGTGCGGGCCGGTGTCGTGCCGGCCGCCGTCGCAGCGCTCCGCGCGGAGGGGGCGCAGGACGTCCGTGCCTGGATCGGGCCGCACGTCTGCGGTCGTTGCTACGAGGTGCCCGCCGCGATGCGGGACGAGCTCGCCGAGCGGATCCCGGCGGCGGGCGCGACGACCGCCTGGGGCACGCCGTCCCTCGACCTGGGTGCCGCCGTGCGGGTGCAGCTGGCCGACGCGGGGGTCACCGAGGTCGAGCACCTGGGCCTGTGCACGATGGAGCACGACGACCTGTGGTCCCACCGCCGCGACGGTGCGGCCGCCGGCCGGCTGGCCGGGATCGTGCAGGTGGTCGCGTGAGTGCCCGGCGTGCGGAGCTCGCGGCCGGTCTCGACGCGGTGCGTCGCCGGGTCGCCGACGCGGCGACGGCGGCCGGGCGCGACGCGGACACCGTGGGCCTCGTCGTCGTGACCAAGTTCTTCCCGGCCTCCGACGTGCGCGACCTCGCCGGCCTCGGGGTCCGCGACGTCGGCGAGAACCGCCACCAGGAGGCCGAGGCCAAGGCCGCCGAGTGCGCCGACCTGGACCTGCGCTGGCACTTCATCGGCGGGCTCCAGAGCAACAAGGCGGCCGCGGTCGCGGCGTACGCCGACGTCGTGGAGTCGCTCGACCGTCCCAAGGTCGTCGGGCCGCTGGCCCGCGGCCGGGCCGCGCGGCTCGACCGGGGCGACGCCGAGGGGCCGCTCGACTGCCTCGTGCAGGTGAGCCTCGACGACCCCGGGGCCGACCACCGGGCGGGGTGCCCGCCCGAGGGCCTGGCGGCGCTGTGCGAGCGCGTGGCGGTCGAGGAGCACCTCCGCCTCGCGGGGCTGATGGCGGTCGCGCCGCTCGGCGAGGAGCCGGCGGCGGCCTTCGACCGCCTGGCCGCGTACGCCGCCCGCGTGCGGGCCGACCACCCGGACGCGACGACGCTGTCGGCCGGGATGAGCGGCGACCTCGAGGAGGCCGTCGCAGCAGGAGCGACACACGTGCGTGTCGGTAGCGCGGTCCTCGGGGCGCGGCCTCGTGTCCAGTAATGTCCGAATCGACCGGTGTCACCCGTGGCGACACCCAGAACACCTGAGGAAGTCAGTATGAGCGGCGCCATGCGCAAGATCGGTGAGTACCTCGGTCTGGTCGAGGACCCCGGGTACGACGAGTACGACGAGCTCGACGACCGGGCCGACGACCGCGAGGAGGTGCGCGAGGAGCGCCCCGTGCGCCGGCGGACCCCCGAACCCGTCGCGCAGCCGGCCGCGCCCGTCGCCGACCTGGCCGAGCGTCGGCGCGTGCAGGTCGCGCCCGTGCCGGCCCCGGCGCCGTCCGCGGTCGAGCTGTCGAAGATCGTGACGCTCCACCCGCGCACCTACAACGAGGCGCGCGCGGTGGGGGAGAACTACCGCGAGGGCGTCCCGGTCATCATGAACCTGGGCGACATGGACGACGCCGACGCCAAGCGTCTCGTCGACTTCGCCGCCGGCCTCATCTTCGCCACGCGCGGCGACATCGAGCGCGTCACCAGCAAGGTCTTCCTCCTGTCCCCGCCCAACGTGACGGTCGCCGCCGAGGAGAAGCAGCGGATCGCCACGAACGGCTTCTTCAACCAGAGCTGACGGGTCGTCTTGGCACTCAACGTCATCGGGCAGGTCGTGCACGCGGTCCTGTTCGTCTTCATCGCGATGATGTGGATCCGGTTCGTGGTGGACTGGGTCCAGGTCTTCGCCCGCTCGTGGGAGCCCCGCGGTCCGCTGCTGGTGGTCCTCGAGGTCGTGTACTCGACGACGGACCCGCCGATCAAGGCCCTGCGCAAGGTGATCCCGCCGCTGCGCCTGGGCAGCGTCTCGCTCGACCTCAGCTTCCTCATCGTGCTGGTGGGGTGCTTCCTGCTCCTCGAGGTCAACCGGCAGACCCTGCTCGCGGCGTGAGCGCCGACGGGTCCGGCGGGTACCGTGGGTCCCGAGAGCCGCGTGAGGCGCTAGTGTTGCGGCGACTTCACGAACCTGACTGATGCAACTGACTCTGTTTCTGCTAGCCGACGAGATGAATGGGTGTGGTCATGCCACTGACGCCTGAGGACGTGAGCAACAAGCGCTTCACTCCTGTCCGGCTCCGCGAGGGCTACGACATGGGTGAGGTCGACCAGTTCCTCGACGAGGTGGAGGCCGAGCTCGCCCGCCTGACGAGGGAGAACGAGGACCTCCGCGCGAAGCTCGCGGCGGCCCAGTCGAGCGCCTCGTCCGCGCCGGCGCCGGTCTTCGAGAAGGCGCCGGAGCCCGCTCCGGTCGCCGCGCCGACCCCGGCCCCCGCGCCGGTCGTGCAGGCCGCTCCGGCCGTGCCCGCCGCCGCCCCCGCGGGTGGCGTCGAGACGATCCGCGTCGAGACCGTGCCGCAGGCGTCCAACGCCGCGGCGCGCCTCCTCGAGATCGCGACGCGCAACGCCGACGAGCTCGTCGACGACGCCAAGAACGAGGCCGACCGGATCATCGGCGAGGCCCGCACGAAGGCGGAGCGCCTCGAGTCCGAGGCCAAGGGCAAGTCCGACCGCCTCGAGGCCGACGCCCGCAAGCGCTCCGAGATGCTCGACGTCGAGACGGCCGAGCGCCGCCAGCAGATGTTCGGCGAGCTCGAGCGCGAGCGCGACAAGCTCAACGGCGAGGTCGACCGGCTCCGGTCGTTCGAGCGGGAGTACCGGTCGCGCCTCAAGACCTACTTCACGCAGCAGCTCGAGGCCCTCGGTGGTGCGCAGGAGTCGCAGCCCGTCTCCGACGTGCCCTCGTCGGCGGCCGCGCCGAAGCGCCTCCGCTCGATCCTCGGCGACGACGAGGCCTGAGTCCCGCACACGCGCGCACGACGCCCCGCGACCGACCGGTCGCGGGGCGTCGTCGTGTCTGCGGCCGAGTCGTTCGCCGGGCCGCTGGTGGGCGGCCCCTCGGCGGAAAACGCGGACCGGTGGGGGAGGGCGGGCAAGAAAACGCGGACCGGCCCGGGGCGAGCACCGGCGTGTCGCGGGCTCGGGTCCGCGTTCTCTTTCGGAGGCCCCGGGGCCTGTCCGCGTTTTCCTGCCCGGACAGCTCCTTGAGCGGGCCGCGACCGACGGCTAGGGTCCCCACACCTCGGGGGCGGTGCGCCCGCGACGAACGAGAGGGTTCGTGATGGCGGAAGCGGTCGTGGGCGAGGAGCCCTGGACGCCGGCGGAGGTCGACCAGGTGATCGCCGAGCTGGAGGCCCAGCAGTCCGAGCTGGCCTCCCAGGTGGCGGCCCAGGAGCGGGAGCTGGCCGGGCTCTTCCGCGACGGCGGCGACGGTGCCGGTCCGGACGCCGCGGACCTCGGTACGGCGACGTTCGAGCGCGACCACGAGCTGACCCTCGTGTCGGGCGAGCGCGACGCCCTGGCCCAGATCGGACGGGCGCTGGCCCGGGCCCGCGACGGCAAGCTGGGGCTCTGCGAGGGCTGCGGCCAGGCCATCCCCAAGATGCGCGTGGTCGCCTTCCCGCGTGCCACACTGTGCGTGTCATGCAAGCAGCGCGAGGAACGTCGCTGAGCTCCGGCTCGGGCGACCACGAGAGCCGTCCCGGTCCCGACGACGCCCCCTCCGGAGGCGCTGTCCGACGCTCCCGACGGCGGGTGTGGCCCGTGTTCGCGGTGGTCGCGCTGGCGGCGTACCTGGTCGACCTCACCACCAAGCAGCTCGCGCTCACGCACCTGCAGGAGGCGGACGGCTCCCGCCCGCGGGTCGACCTGGTCGGGGACCTGCTCGGCCTGCAGCTCGCCTTCAACCCCGGCGCGGCGTTCAGCCTCGGCGAGGACTTCACGGTCGTGATCTCCTGCGTCGCCATCGTGGCGACGGTGGCGGTGCTCGCCGTCAGCGTCCGGCTGCGGAGCCCGCTGTGGGCGGTCGCGCTCGGCATCCTGCTCGCCGGCATCACCGGCAACCTGACCGACCGGTTGTTCCGCGACCCGGGCCCGTTCCACGGCCACGTGGTCGACATGGTCGAGCTGCCGAACTTCCCGATCTTCAACGTCGCCGACATGTGCATCAACATCGCGGCGGTGCTCATCGTCGTGCAGGCGTTCCGCGGCGTACGCGTGGACGGCAGCCGCGTCGAGGAGCAGGAGCAGGCCGCGGAGCGCGACGCGTGAGCGGCGACCGCCGCGTCGTCCTCGTGCCCGAGGGCATGGCCGGCGAGCGGGTCGACGCCGCCATGGCGCGGATGTTCGGCTTCAGCCGCAGCCGGTCCGCCGAGCTGATCGCCGAGGGGCACGTGGTGCTCGACGGCACGCCCGTCGCCAAGTCCGAGCGCGTGCGGGCCGGGGCGATGCTCGAGGTCGAGATCCCCGTGGTCGTCGACCCGCTCGCGGTCGTCCCCGAGATCGTCGAGGGGATCGGGATCATCCACGACGACGACGACATCGTCGTGATCGACAAGCCGGTCGGCGTCGCGGTGCACCCGTCGCCGGGCTGGCGCGGTCCGACGGTCGTCGGCCACCTCGCGGGTGCCGGCTTCCGCATCGCCACGTCCGGCGCCTCGGAGCGCCAGGGCATCGTGCAGCGGCTCGACGTGGGCACCTCCGGCGTCATGGTGATCTGCAAGTCGGAGTCGGCCTACTCGATCCTCAAGAACGCCTTCCGGCGGCGCGAGATCGAGAAGGTCTACCACGCGCTCGTGCAGGGCCACCCCGACCCGCACACGGGCACGGTCGACGCCCCGATCGGGCGCCACCCGCGCTCCGACTGGAAGTTCGCCGTGATGTCGGACGGTCGTGCGAGCGTCACGCACTACGCGACGCTCGAGGCGCACCGGTTCGCCAGCCTGCTGGAGATCCACCTCGAGACGGGGCGCACCCACCAGATCCGCGTGCACATGTCGGCCCTCAAGCACCCCTGCGTCGGCGACCTGACGTACGGCGCGGACCCGACCCTCGCGCGCCGCGTCGGCCTGGAGCGCCAGTGGCTGCACGCCGTGCGGCTGGGGTTCGTGCACCCGGGCACGGGCGAGCCGGTGTCGTACGAGTCCCCGTACCCCGACGACCTCGCGAACGCCCTCGAGGTCGTCCGCGACGCCCACTGAGGCCTCGTCCCCAGGGGTGGCGTCGTCACGTCAGGACTGTCGGCGGAGGGTGCCATCCTCGGCGTCGGTGGTCACGTAGTCTGACGTCCTTCCCCGTGGCTCCCGCTCGTCCCCGTCCGCCCTCGTCCGCCTAGGAGCGCGCTGACCCTCATGGCCGCCGGATCCGACTCGTTCGTCCACCTGCACGTCCACACCGAGTACTCGATGCTCGACGGGGCGTCCCTGCTCGACGGCCTGTTCTCGCGCGTCGTCGACCTCGGCATGCCCGCGATCGCGATGACCGACCACGGCAACCTCCACGGGGCCTACGACTTCTGGTCGAAGGCCCGCAAGCACGGGGTCAACCCGCTCATCGGGATCGAGGCCTACCTGACGCCGCAGACGCACCGCAGCGAGCGGCGGCGGGTGCGGTGGGGCAAGGGCGACACCAAGGAGGAGAGCGGCGACGACGTCGCCGGCGGCGGCGCCTACACCCACATGACGATGTGGGCGCAGAGCACGGAGGGCATGCACAACCTCTTCCGGCTGTCCTCGAAGTCGAGCCTGGAGGGCTACTACTACAAGCCCCGCGCCGACCGGGAGCTCCTGCAGACCTACGGCCAGGGCCTGATCGCGACCACGGGCTGCCCGTCGGGCGAGGTCCAGACGCGGCTGCGCCTGGGGCAGTACGAGGAGGCGCGGCGCTCGGCCGCCGAGTTCCAGGACATCTTCGGCAAGGAGAACTTCTACCTGGAGCTGATGGACCACGGGCTCGACATCGAGAAGCGGGTCCGCGACGACCTGCTGCGGCTGGGCAAGGACCTCGGCATCCCCGCCCGTGGCGACCAACGACTCGCACTACAACAACCCCGAGGACGCGGACGCGCAGGACGCGCTCATCTGCGTGGCGTCGGGCCGCCGGCTGGCCGACCCCAACCGGCTGAAGTTCGACGGCGGCGGCTACTACATCAAGTCGGCCGCCGAGATGCGGGAGCTCTGGGTCGACAAGTACGACATGAAGGAGGCCTGCGACAACACGCTGGCCATCGCCGAGCGCTGCTCCGTGGAGTTCACGGAGTCCACCGGCGGCTACATGGCGCGCGCCGACATCCCCGCGGGCGAGACCGAGGACTCCTGGTTCCGCAAGGAGGTGTGGCGCGGCATCGAGTCGCGCTACCCCGGCGACAAGCTCACGGACGAGGTCCGCGCCCGCGTCGAGATGGAGCTCGGCGTCGTGGCCGCGAAGGGCTACTGCGGCTACTTCCTGGTGGTCGCCGACTTCATCCAGTGGTCGAAGGACAACGGCATCCGGGTCGGACCGGGTCGTGGCTCGGGCGCGGGCTCGATCGCGGCGTACGCGCTGCGGATCACCGACCTCTGCCCCCTCGAGCACGGCCTGATCTTCGAGCGCTTCCTCAACCCCGAGCGCCCCTCGATGCCCGACTTCGACATCGACTTCGACGAGCGCCGGCGCACCGAGGTCATCCAGTACGTCGTCAACAAGTACGGCTCGGAGTACGTGGCGTACATCGCGACGTTCGGCCGGATCAAGGCCAAGCAGGCCATCAAGGACGCGGCCCGCGTCCTCGACTACGGCTTCGCCGTCAGCGACAAGATCACCAAGGCGCTGCCCGCCGACATCATGGGCAAGGGCGTGCCGCTCAAGGAGCTCTTCAACGAGGGCCACAAGCGCTACAACGACGGTGGCGAGTTCCGCGAGCTGCACGCCTCCGACCACGACGTGCGCACGATCTACGAGACGGCGGTCGGCCTCGAGGGCCAGATCCGCCAGTGGGGCGTGCACGCGGCCGGCGTCATCATGTCGAGCGCGCCGCTGATCGACGTCGTGCCGATCATGAAGCGCGAGCAGGACGGCGCGATCATCACGCAGTTCGACTACCCGATGTGCGAGTCGCTCGGGCTGGTCAAGATGGACTTCCTCGGTCTGCGCAACCTCACCGTCCTCGACGACGCGGTGCGCAACATCGAGATGAACCGCGGCGAGAAGGTCGTGCTGGAGGAGCTGACCTTCGACGACCCGGCGACCTACGACCTGCTCTCCCGCGGCGACACGTTGGGTGTGTTCCAGCTCGACGGCGGCCCGATGCGGTCGCTGCTGCGCAGCATGCGTCCCGACAAGTTCGCCGACATCTCCGCGGTCGGCGCGCTCTACCGCCCGGGCCCGATGGGCGCGGACTCCCACAACAAGTACGCGCGGCGCAAGAACGGCCGGGAGCCGATCGAGCCGATCCACCCCGAGCTCGAGAAGCCCCTCGAGTCGGTGCTGGGCGAGACCTACGGCCTGATCGTCTACCAGGAGCAGGTCATGGAGATCGCCCAGGTGCTGGCCGGCTTCAGCCTGGGACAGGCCGACAACCTCCGTCGCGCCATGGGCAAGAAGAAGAAGGAGGAGCTCGACAAGCAGTACGCCGGGTTCCAGGGCGGCATGCTCGAGCGGGGCTACTCGCAGGCGGCGATCACCGCGCTGTGGGAGATCCTGCTCCCCTTCTCCGACTACGCCTTCAACAAGGCGCACTCGGCGGCGTACGGCGTGGTGTCCTACTGGACGGCGTACCTCAAGGCGAACTACCCGGCGGAGTACATGGCCGCGCTGCTCACCTCGGTGAAGGACGACAAGGACAAGTCGGCCATCTACCTCAACGAGTGCCGCCGCATGAAGATCCAGGTGCTGCCGCCCGACGTCAACGAGTCGTCCCACAACTTCACCCCGGTCGGCACCGACGTGCGCTTCGGTCTCACCGCGGTGCGCAACGTCGGCGCCAACGTCGTCGAGCAGGTCGTGCGGGCGCGGGAGGAGAAGGGGCGGTACACGGACTTCAACGACTTCATGTCGAAGGTGCCGCTGCAGGCGTGCAACAAGCGCGTCATCGAGTCCCTCATCAAGGCCGGCGCCTTCGACGACATGAAGCACCGTCGTCGGGCCCTCGTGGCGGTCCACGAGATGGCGGTGGACCAGTACGTCGACATCAAGAAGAACGAGGCCATCGGCCAGGACTCGCTGTTCGGGGGGCTGGACGACGCCGACAGCGACGGCGGCGCCTTCGGCGTGACGGTGACGCTGCCGGACATCGACGAGTGGGACAAGATGACGCTGCTGGCCCACGAGCGCGACATGCTCGGCCTCTACGTCTCCGACCACCCGCTGATGGGTCTCGAGCACGTGCTCGCGCAGGGCACCGACACGACGGTGGGGCAGCTGCTGCTCGGGGAGGACCGGTCCCACGGCTCCCGCGTGACGGTGAGCGGGCTGGTGACGTCCGTGCAGCGCAAGATCACGAAGAAGGGCGACGCCTGGGCCACGATCACGCTGGAGGACCTGGAGGGCGGCATCGAGGTGCTGTTCTTCCCGAGCTCCTACCAGCTCGTGGCGCAGCACCTCGCCCCCGACTCGATCATCCGCGTCACGGGCACGCTGTCGCGCGACAAGGAGCAGCCGGAGATCCGCGGGCAGGAGGTCAGCGTCCCCGACCTGAGCGACGGCCCGAGCGGTCCCGTGGTCGTCTCGATGCCCTCGACGCGGTGCACGGCCCCGGTCGTGGCGCAGCTCAAGAGCGTGCTGGGCGACCACCCCGGGATGACGGAGGTGCACCTGCGCCTGCTGACGCGGGGCACGACGACCCTGCTGCGGATCGACGACCGCCTGCGGGTGACCCCGAGCCCGGAGCTCTTCGCCGACCTCAAGCAGCTGCTGGGGCCGGGCTGCCTCGCGGTCGCCGACTCCCGTGGCTGAGCACGGGGCCGCGCGCCCGGCCGACCACCGGGCCGGCCGGACCGTGGGGCTGCGCGCCGACGCGGTGGGGGTCCTGCGGCTCGTGCACGTCGGGGTGCAGGTGGGCGTCGTCGGCGCCCTGCTGTGGGTCTGGTGGTGGCACCCGGGGTCGGGTGTCGCGTCCGGAGGCGAGTTCTACCCGCGGGTGACGAGCATCGAGGGCACGATCACGGGCACGGCGGCCTACCTCGTGGTGGCCGGGGCCGCCGGTGGCGTGGTCGGCGCCGTCGCCGCCTGGTGGCACCGCGACCGTCCGTGGATGGGCCTGGTGGGCGCCGTCGTCGCGGCCGCCGTGGGCGGCGTCGTGCTGGCCTGGCTCGGTCACCTGCTCGGTCCGGAGGACCCGGCGACGGTCGCGGCCCGCAGCGCCGACGGCACGAGGGTCCCCTACGAGCTGGTCGTCGAGGGCTGGGGGCCCTACGCCGCGATGCCCGCCGGTGCGGTGACGATCCTGGCGCTGGCGTTCCTCCTCCTGGGGAGGAGCAGCGACCGGGCGGTCGCCGAGGAGCCCACGGGCCCGAGGGACCCCACGGACCCCATGGACGCGGGCCGACGGGTCCACGCGTAGAGCGACCCCAGCAGGGGTAGGCCCCGTGCGTCGTGGCTGACCGGGGTCGCGACCGCACGGCGACGAGGGGGAAGCACGATGAGCACGCAGCCACCGGACGGCACCGGCCGACCCGAGGACGGACCGACGCAGCCGTCGAGCCCGTCGGGCTGGCCCCCGCACCCGCAGCAGGGCTACCCGCAGCAGCCGGGCTATCCCCAGCGGCCCGGCTACCCGCAGGGCCCGCCGCCCCCGCCGTGGATCGGTCCGGGGGAGTACGGCCAGCACCCCGGACAGCACCCTAGACAGCACCCGGGCCAGCACCCGGGCCAGCACCCGGCGCCGCGTCGCCGCGGCCGGTGGATCGCCGGCGGCGTCGCGGGCGTGCTCGGCCTGTCGCTGATCGGTGGGGGCGTCTGGGCGTGGCAGGCGTACTTCGCGACCGGCCCGCAGGCGGCCGAGGCGTTGCCGGCGGACACGTTGTTCTACGTCGGGCTCGACCTCGACCCGAGCGGTCAGCAGAAGCTCGCGGCGCTCGACTTCCTCGAGAAGTTCCCGGCGTTCGACCAGGAGGTCGGCCTCGACCGGGACGACGACGTCCGCCGGGAGATCTTCGACGGCATCATCGGCGGCTCGCCCTGCGACGACCTCGACTTCGACGACGACGTGGCGCCCTGGCTGGGCGACCGCTTCGGCGTCGCCGTCGTGCCGGCGAGCGGGGACCGGCCGCAGGTGCCGGAGCTCGGCGGCGACGTCGTCGTCGTGGTGCAGGTCGACGACGCCGACGGCGCGGAGGCGGCGATGGACGACCTCGCCGACTGCTCGGGCGCGGGCGACGAGCTCGGCTGGGCGATCGACGGCGGCTGGATGGTCGTCACCGACTCCGACGACCTGGCCGAGGACGTGCTGGCGGACGCGGCCGACGACCCGCTGACGTCCGACGACACCTACCAGCGGTGGATCGACGAGGCCGGCGATGCCGGCATCCTCAGCGCCTACGCGGCGCCCGAGAGCGCCACGCGCGTCGTCCAGGGCCTCGTCGACGACGGGGTCATCGACGCGGCGTACGAGGACGAGGCCCTCGAGAGCGCGGAGGACTTCCAGGGTGCGGCGCTGACGCTCCGCTTCGCCGACGGCGGGCTCGAGCTCGAGACGGCGACGCAGGCCACGACGGACGGCGACGCGCCGCGGCTGACCGACGGCACGGCCGGCGAGCTGGCGGGCGACCTGCCCGCGGACACGGCGGCGGTGGCGGCGGTGGGCCTGGCGGACGGGTGGTACGACGCGCTGCTCGACCAGGTCGAGGCGAGCGGCGTCGACCGGAGCGAGATCGACGACGCGGTCGCCGACCTCGAGGACGAGACCGGTTGGAGCCTGCCGGAGGACGTCGAGACGCTGCTCGGGCAGGGCGTCGCGCTGTCCGTCGGCGGGGGCGTCGACCTCGACGCGCTCGAGGACGGCGACATCGAGGGCGCCGAGGTCGGTGCGACCGTGCGCTCCGGTGACGCGGACGCCATCGCCGACCTGGTGGACGAGCTCCTCGACGCCACGGACGCGCCGAGCGACCTCGACCTCAACGTGACCGAGGGCGAGGACGGCACGACGGTGGGGAGCCCCTCCTCGGGCTACGCCGACGACCTCGCGACGTCCGGGGGCCTGGACGGCTCCGACCTCTTCCGCGACGTGGTGCCGGAGACCGACGACGTGCACGCCCTGCTGTTCGTCGACGTCACCGCGGACGGCGGGTGGCTGGCCGACCTGCTGCGTGAGGACGGCGACGACGAGCTCGCCGACAACGTGGAGCCGCTGGCCGCGCTGGGCCTGTCGGTGCGGGTCGACGGCGACGTCGCCCACACGCTCCTGCGGGTGACGACGACGGACTGACGCGGCCGGCAGCGGCCGGGCGCCTCAGTCGCGCGCGACCGGCGCGACCACTGCGCCGGTCGCCGCGACGAGGTCGGCCGGTCGCAGCTCGATGTCGAGCCCGCGGCGGCCCCCGGAGACGAGCACGGTGGCGTGGTCGAGGGCCGGAGGCGTCGACGACCGTCCGCAGCGCGCGCTTCTGCCCCACGGGGGAGATGCCGCCGACGACGTACCCGGTGGTCCGCTCGGCGGCCGCCACCTCGGCGAGCCGTGCCCTGCGGGCTCCGAGCGCGGCGGCGACCGCCTTGAGGTCGAGCGTGCCCGCGACCGGCACGACGCCGACGCAGAGCTCGCCGTCGGCGTCGACGACGATCGTCTTGAGCACGCGGGACGGGTCGACGCCGAGCGCCGTGGCGGCCTCGTCGCCGTAGGACTGCGCGCGGGGGTCGTGCTCGTAGGGGTGCAGCTCGAACCACGTGCCCGCCGCGGTGAGCGCGGCGGTTGCGGGGGTGCCACCGCTCCCGGTGCCGCGCTTCCTGGCCACGGGCCCGAGCGTAGGCCCGGAGGCGGCGGTCGACTAGTTGGGGGACCAGCCGGTGCGGTTGAGGTGGGTGGCGGGCAGGGAGGGGATCACGTTGATCGCCCGCAGCTCGGACGAGAACATCTCGGCCAGCAGCGCGTAGCGCTCCTCCGGGTCGGACGTCTCCAGCAGCCGCTGGCGGTCGGACAGGGGGAGCGGCGCGACGGCCGACATCGCCCAGGAGCGGTAGACGGGGTCGGCGGGCAGCGAGCCCTCCACCACCGTGCCGCCGAGGTCGGCGATGACCGCCTGGTACGCCGCGAACAAGGCCCCGGTGTGCTCGACGGCGCCCTCCGTGGGCGGCGCCAGCCGTTCGGGCAGCACCGCGACGTCCCCGACGGGGAAGGGCCCGGAGACGTCGAGGGCGTCGAGCCGGATCCGGTCGCGGCAGACGGCGACGACCTCGTAGGTCCCGTCGCCGGAGTCCTCGACCTCGGTCAGCTGCAGGCGGCACCCGACGCGGTGCAGCGACTGGTTGCCCCGGCTGCCGACCTCGTAGCCGTCGCGGATCGCGACCGAGCCGAAGAGGCGCTGCGCCGGGTCGGGGATCGTCTCGAGGTGGCGGACGAGCGCGACGTACCGGTCCTCGAAGACGCGCAGCGGCACCGTCAGGCCCGGGAAGAGGACGGACCCGAGGGGGAACATGGGCAGGCGTTCGGTGGCGTCGCCCTCGGCCCCGCCGGCCCCGCCTGCGCTCTCGGTCACGTCCCGACCCTAGGTGATGCGTCCCACCCGGAGGCCGCGGTGCGGCTCCGACGGGCCCCGCGGCCTAGAATCGGGGCCATGTCCTCATCCGCATCCGGCGCGCTGCTGCGCCGCATCGACCTGCGTGGAGCGACCCCCGGTTCCCTCGACTACCGGGCCGTGGTGCCGCGCGCCGACTTCGACGTCGAGGCGGCCGTGCCGGCGGTGCATGCGATCACGGAGGCGGTGCGCGAGCGCGGCGTCGAGGCCATCCTCGAGCTGGGTGCCCGGTTCGACGGCGTGGAGCTCGACGACATCCGCGTGCCGGAGGGTGCGACGCAGCGCGCGCTCGCCGAGCTCGACCCGGCCATCCGCGCGGGGCTCGACGAGTCGATCGCGCGGCTGCGGAAGACGTCCGCCGCGGAGCTGGAGGCCGACGTCGTCACCGACCTCGGCCCCGGAGCGCGGGTGACCCACCGCAAGGTCGCGGTCGACCGGGTCGGCCTCTACGTGCCCGGCGGCCTCGCGCCGCTGGTCTCGAGCGTGCTCATGAACGTCGTGCCGGCGCAGGTCGCGGGCGTCGGCTCCATCGCGCTGGCCAGCCCGCCGCAGAAGGAGTTCGGCGGCTCGGTGCACCCGACGATCCTCGCGGCCTGCGCGCTGCTGGGCGTCGACGAGGTGTACGCGGTGGGCGGGGCCCAGGCGGTCGCCATGTTCGCCTACGGCACGGGCCCGTGCCGCAAGGTCGACCTGGTGACGGGGCCGGGCAACATCTACGTCGTGACGGCGAAGCGCCTGCTCAAGGGCCTCGTCGGCATCGACTCCGAGGCGGGCCCCACGGAGATCGCCATCCTGGCCGACGACTCGGCGGACCCGGCGTTCGTCGCCGCCGACCTCATCAGCCAGGCGGAGCACGACCCGCTGGCCGCGGCGGTGCTCGTCACGCCGAGCACGACGCTGGCCGACGACGTGGAGGCCGAGCTGGAGAGGCAGATCGGGGCCACGAAGCACACCGAGCGGATCCGCACGGCGCTGACGGGGGAGCAGTCCGGCGTCGTGCTGGTCGACGACCTCGAGCAGGGTGTCGCCGTGGTGGACGCCTACGCGGCGGAGCACCTCGAGATCCAGACCGTGGACGCGGCGGCGTGGGCGGCGCGCGTGCGCAACGCGGGCGCGATCTTCGTCGGCGGCTTCGCCCCGGTGAGCCTCGGCGACTACTGCGCCGGGTCCAACCACGTGCTGCCCACGGGCGGCTGTGCCTGCCACTCCTCGGGCCTGTCGGTGCGCGCGTTCACCAAGTCGGTGCACGTGGTCGAGTACGACCGCCAGGGTCTCGACGACGTCGCCGACCACGTCGTCACCCTCGCCGAGGCCGAGGACCTGCCCGGTCACGGCGCCGCGGTGAAGGTGCGGTTCTCGTGACCGCGGGGGACACGGCGGCCGACGACACGAGCTGGCTCCCGCTCCGCGAGGAGCTCGCGGGCATCGCCCCGTACGGCGCGCCCCAGCTCGACGTGCCGGTGCAGCTCAACGTCAACGAGAACCCGTACGGCCCGTCCGAGGCCTGCGTCGCCGACATCGCCGAGGCGGTGGCGGAGGCGGCGCGCACGCTCAACCGCTACCCCGACCGGGAGTTCGTGGCGTTGCGGACCGCGCTCGCGGCGTACCTCTCCCGGGACGTGGCGGCCGGCCAGGCGCCGATCACGCCCGAGCAGGTGTGGGCCGCGAACGGCTCCAACGAGGTGATGCTGCAGCTCCTGCAGGCCTTCGGCGGACCGGGACGCACGGCGCTGAGCTTCGCGCCGACCTACTCGATGTACCCGGAGTACGCGCGCGACAGCAACACCGCGTGGGTGGCCGGGCGCCGCCGCGAGGACTTCGCGCTCGACCTCGACGCGGCGACGGGGCTCATCGCGGAGCACCGGCCCAGCGTCGTGCTCCTGCCGAGCCCCAACAACCCGACGGGCACGGCGCTGCCGCCCGCCGCGGTCGACGCCCTGTGCGCCGCCGCGGCCGAGCACGGCAACGACGGTCGCGGCGGTCTCGTGGTGGTCGACGAGGCGTACGGCGAGTTCCGGCGCGCCGGCACCCCGAGCGCCATCGAGCTGCTGCCGACCCACCGCAACCTCGTCGTGTCGCGCACCATGAGCAAGGCGTTCGCCGGTGCCGGGCTGCGGCTGGGCTACCTGGCCGCCGCCCCGGCCGTGACCGACGCGATCCGCGTCGTACGGCTGCCCTACCACCTGTCGGCGACCACGCAGGCCACGGCGCTCGCCGCCCTGCGCCACACCGACGAGCTGCTCGGCCAGGTCGACGCGCTCCGTGGCGAGCGCGACCTGCTCGTCGACTGGCTGCGGGAGCAGGGCCACGACGTGGCGGAGTCCGACGCCAACTTCGTGCTCTTCGGCCGGTTCGCCGACCGGCACGCCGTGTGGCGTGGCCTGCTCGACCACGGCGTCCTCATCCGCGAGACCGGCCCCGACGGCTGGCTGCGCGTCTCGGTCGGCACCCCGGCCGAGATGGCGGCCTTCCGCGACGCCCTCACGATCGTCACCAAGGAGAACCAGTGAGCACCCCCCGCACCGCACGCCTCGAGCGCACCACGAGCGAGTCGAAGATCCTCGTCGAGATCGACGTCGACGGCTCGGGCACGCACGACATCTCGACCGGCGTCGGGTTCTATGACCACATGCTCACGGCCTTCGCCCGGCACGCGCTCGTCGACCTCACGGTCCGGGCCGAGGGCGACACCTGGATCGACGCCCACCACACGGTGGAGGACTCGGCGATCGTGCTGGGGCAGGCGATCCGGGAGGCGCTCGGGGACAAGAAGGGCACGCGGCGCTTCGGCGACGCGACCGTGCCGCTCGACGAGGCGCTCGTGCAGGCCGTCGTCGACATCTCCGGGCGGCCCTACTGCGTGCACACCGGGGAGCCGGAGGGGCAGCAGTACGTGCAGCTGGGCGGCTCGGGCGTGTCCTACCTCGGCTCGCTGACCAAGCACGTCTTCGAGACCATCGCCTTCCACGGCCACCTGGCGCTCCACGTGCGCGTGCTGGCCGGCCGGGAGCCGCACCACATCGTCGAGACGCAGTTCAAGGCGTTCGCCCGGGCCTTCCGCGACGCGGTCGCGCTCGACCCGCGCGAGACCGGCGTGCCCTCGACCAAGGGCACGCTGTGACGGCACCCGCACGCCCCGAGGGCGAGCGGCCCACCGTCGTCGTCCTCGACTACGGCTCGGGCAACCTCCGCTCGGCCGTGCGCGCCGTCGAGCGCGCCGGGGCCGAGGTCGTGCTGACCGCCGACAAGCAGGCGGCGCTCGACGCCGACGGCCTGCTGGTGCCGGGCGTGGGGGCGTACGCCGCGTGCATGGCCGGCCTGCGCGCCGTGAAGGGCGACGAGATCATCGGGCGGCGCCTCGCGGGCGGGCGCCCGGTCCTGGGCATCTGCGTGGGCATGCAGATCCTCTTCGGCCGGGGCATCGAGCACGGGGTCGAGACCGTCGGGTGCGACGAGTGGCCGGGCACGGTCGAGCGCCTCGAGGCGCCGGTGGTGCCGCACATGGGCTGGAACACGGTGCAGGTGCCGGAGGGCTCGGCGCTGTTCGCCGGCGTCGAGTCGGAGCGGTTCTACTTCGTGCACTCCTACGCGGCCCGCCGCTGGGAGCTCGTGACCAACGACCGCACCCGCGCGCCCCTCGTCACGTGGGCCGAGCACGGGGGCGACCGGTTCGTCGCCGCCGTCGAGAACGGTCCCCTGTGGGCCACCCAGTTCCACCCCGAGAAGTCGGGCGACGCCGGCGCGGCCCTGCTGCGCAACTGGGTCGCCACGCTCTGACCTCCCGGCCGTCGCTCGGCCGATCGACACGGAACCGCGGGAAAGACCGCAAGAAAGGCAGGCCGCCGTGCCCGCGACGTACCTCGAGCTCCTCCCCGCCGTCGACATCAAGGGGGGACAGGCCGTCCAGCTCGTGCAGGGCATCGACGGGTCCGAGAAGCGCTTCGGCGACCCGATCGAGGCCGCCCTGCGCTGGCAGGACGCCGGCGCCGAGTGGCTGCACCTTGTCGACCTCGACGGCGCCTTCGGCGTCGGGACCAACCGGGCGCTGCAGGCCGAGATCGTGGGCCGCCTCGACATCGCCGTCGAGATGAGCGGTGGCATCCGCGACGACGAGTCCCTCGAGGCGGCGCTGGCCACCGGCTGCCGTCGGGTGAACATCGGCACGGCTGCCATCGAGAACCCCGCGTGGTGCGCCCGCGCGATCGCGACGCACGGCGACCGGATCGCGATCGGCCTCGACGTGCGCGGCCGCACGCTCGCCGCCCGGGGCTGGACGAGCGAGGGCGGCGACCTCTACGAGACGCTGGCCCGGCTCGACGCCGAGGGGTGCGCGCGCTACGTCGTCACCGACGTCAACAAGGACGGCATGCTCGCCGGGCCCAACCTGGAGCTGCTGCGCGACGTGTGCGCCGCGACGTCGCGTCCCGTCGTCGCGTCGGGAGGGGTGACCACGCTCGACGACATCCGGGCGCTCATGGAGCTCGTGCCGCTGGGCGTGGAGGGTGCGATCGCCGGCACGGCGCTGTACGAGGGTCGCTTCACGCTCGAGGACGCGCTGGTGCTGACGAAGGGCGCGGGCGCGTGAGCCTCGCCGTACGGGTCATCCCGTGCCTCGACGTCGACGGTGGCCGGGTGGTCAAGGGCATCAACTTCCGCGAGCTGCGCGACGCCGGCGACCCGGTGGAGCTGGCCCGCACCTACGACGCGGAGGGCGCCGACGAGCTGACGTTCCTCGACATCTCCGCCTCGCACGAGGGCCGCGCGACGACGCTCGAGATCGTCGCGCGCACGGCCGAGCAGGTGTTCATCCCGCTGACCGTGGGCGGTGGCATCTCGAGCGTCGAGGACGTCGACCGGCTGCTGCGGGCCGGGGCCGACAAGATCGCCGTCAACACGGCCGCGATCCGGCGCCCGGAGCTGGTGGCCGAGATCGCCGACCGCTTCGGCAACCAGGTGCTCGTGCTCTCCGTCGACGCCCGCCGGGTGCCGGCCGGCGGCGAGGGCACCGCGTCGGGCTTCGAGGTGACCACCCACGGCGGCCGGCGCTCCGCCGGGCTCGACGCGATCGAGTGGGCCGCGCGCGCCGCGGCGCTGGGCGCGGGCGAGATCCTGCTCAACGCCATGGACGCCGACGGCACCCAGGACGGCTTCGACCTCGAGCTGCTCCGGGCGGTGCGCCGCGAGGTCTCCGTGCCGGTCATCGCCTCCGGCGGCGCCGGCGCCGTGGAGCACTTCGCCCCCGCGGTCGAGGCCGGAGCGGATGCGGTGCTCGCCGCGACGGTCTTCCACTTCGGCACGCTGCGCGTCGGTCAGGTCAAGGACGCCATCGCCGGGGCCGGCTACCCGGTGCGATGACGCCGGTGGCCGGCATCGACTGCTGGTGCCCGGAGGTGGCGCTGGGACGCCCCGTGCGCCGGGGACGGCCGCGGGTCTTCCACGCCGACGCGGGGGCGGTGCACGAGCACGTGGGGGCCGGGCGCGTCGAGCTGCTCGAGACGGCCGGACGGGCTGCGGGCCGCGTGCCCGTGGGCGGCGCTGCCCTCGAGGCGGTCGAGCTGCGGGACGACGACCGCGGCGTCGCGCTCCTCGTCATGGAGAGCTGCTGACGCGGGCCGGAAATGTGCGGCAACGACCTGTCAGAGGGGCCCGAGACGTGCCCCAGCTGAACAGTTCGGGCGGTGGCTGCGTCGGACCCAGCCGATCGCTGTCAGGGCTGCGGCGGTCACCCAGCTCGACGCTCGCACCGCGGCGTACGTGACAACTCGACGCGCGAGCCGCGGCGTACGACCCATCTCGACGCGCGAGCCGCGGCGTACGACCCATCTCGACGCGCGAGCCGCGGCGTACGACCCAACTCGACGACGCTCAGAAGCCGAGGGTGGCGATCTGGAAGCGGCGCACGGCGAGGTCGGGGCCGGAGACGTCGACGTCGTGGGCCTGCTCGCGGCCCAGCAGGCGCAGCACCAGCTCCTGCGGGCGGCCCGTGACCACCGCGGGGCCGTCGCCGCGGCGGAGCACGGTGCGGCGGCCGTTGCGGGCGTCGACGGCCACGAGGGGGGCGCCCACCTTGCGCGTGGCCATCACGGCGACCGGCTTGAACAGCCGCCACAGCTCGTCCTCGGCCTCGTCGGGGAGGTCGCGGGGCGTCCAGCCGGGCTGGGCGCGCCGCACGTCCTCGTGGTGCACGAAGAGCTCGACCGTGTTGACGAGGCGGTCGACGGGACCGATCGCCGCCCACGTGAGGAACGGGCGCCGCAGCTGGTCGGCGAGCAGCGGCAGGTCGGCGCGCCCCCACCGCTCCGTGGCGCGCTTGGTCAGCGGCGACAGGGGCGGGACGAGCTCACCGGCCTGGGCCAGCGGGTTCCGCTCCCGCACCAGGAGGTGGACGACGAGGTCCTTCACCGTCCAGCCGCCGCACAGCGTCGGGGCGTCGGGGCCGACCTCGACGGCGAGGTCGGCGAGGGCGGAGCGCTCGGCGCGCGCGAAGGTGGGGAAGGTCGACACGTCCCGACCCTACGTGCCCGTGCCGCGCGGACCGGTGGCGGCGGCCGCGAAGGCGCTGGGGAACGCCTCGCGGTAGCTGCGCATCGTGCCCCACGGCGTCGTCACCGACGTGGCGGCGAGCATCGCGCGCACCACCGCCCGCGCGACCGTCGTGGCGGCGGCGTCGAGGAGCTCGTGGAACCGGAGGGGATGGGTCGCGGGATCGGGCGCCGGCGCGTCCGGCGGCGCCGTCGACAGCGCGAACAGGGTGTCGCCGTCGAACATCGAGTGCACCGGACGGATGGCGCGCGCGAGGCCGTCGTGCGCCACCCCCGCGACCTTCGCGCAGGCCGCCTTCGTGAGGGGGACGTCGGTGGCGACGACGCCGATGGTGGTCGCGAGGGGCGCCCGGCGCGACGGGTCGAGCCCGGCCGCCAGGTCGTGCGCCGCCCGCAGGTCAGCGGCGTCGGGCCGACGGAGCCCCGCGGCCGGCAGGTCGGCGGGGAGGCAGTGGGGGAGACCCCACAGCTCGCCCGTCGTCGGGTCGACGCAGGAGCCGACCGCGTTGACCGCCACCAGCGCCCCGACGGTCCCGCCACCGGGCAGCACGGTCGACGCGGAGCCGACACCGCCGCGCAGGCCACCGGCCCGGGCGCCCGTGCCCGCGCCGACCGGCCCGACGAGCGCGGTCGGTGCGTCGGCGCGTGCCGCGTCGTGCGCCGCCGCCCCCAGCGCCGCGTCCGGGTGGTGCCGGAACACCCCGCCGCGGCCGAGGTCGAACAGGATCGCCGCCGGCACGATGGGCACGACATCGGCCGGGTCGGCGCCCATCGGGAACCCCACGCGGGCGTCGAGGAGCCGCTGCACGACCCCGTCCACCGCCGCCAGGCCGAGCGCCGAACCGCCGCCGAGCACCACCGCGTGGACCCGCTCGACCAGGTTGCGCGGGTCCAGCAGGTCGGTCTCCCGCGTGCCGGGACCACCCCCGCGGACGTCGACGCCGGCGACCGCGCCGTACGGCGGCGGCAGCACCACCGTCGTGCCGGTGAGCCAGCCGGGGTCGGTGCGCTGGGCGTGGCCCACGCGGATGCCCGGCACGTCGAGGACCGAGTTGGTGGGCCCGGTCGGACCGGCGGCGTTCACGGCGTCAGATCCGGGCGAGCGCGGCGACGAGCGGGTCGAGGCCGAGCGAGCCCAGGTCGAGCGCAGACCGGTGGAACGCCTTCAGGTCGAACGCGTCCCCGTGGCGGGCACGGGCCGCCTCCCGGGCCTCGAGCCAGATGCGCTCACCCACCTTGTAGGACGGCGCCTGCCCGGGCCAGCCGAGGTAGCGGTTGACCTCGAACCGGATCGTCGCGTCGTCGTCGCGCGAGTGCTGGCGCATGAACGCGAGGCCGAGGTCCGGCGTCCACCGCTCGCCCGGGTGGAACCCGAACGGGTTGTCGGCGGGGATCTCGAGCTGCAGGTGCATCCCGATGTCGACGATGACCCGTGCCGCGCGGAACCCCTGGGCGTCCAGCATGCCGAGCCGGTCGGCCGGGTCGTCGAGGTAGCCCAGCTCGTCCATGAGCCGCTCCGCGTAGAGCGCCCACCCCTCGCCGTGACCCGACACCCAGCACATGGTGCGCTGCCAGCGGTTGAGCAGCGAGGACCGGTAGGCCGTCTGGCCGATCTGCAGGTGGTGCCCCGGCACGCCCTCGTGGAACACCGTCGTGGTCTCGCGCCACGGGTGGAACTGCTCGATGCCGTCCGGCACCGACCACCACATGCGGCCCGGTCGGGAGAAGTCCTCGCTGGGGCCCGTGTAGTAGATGCCGCCGTCGTTCGTCGGCGCCAGGCAGCACTCGATGCGGCGGACCGGCTCGGGGATGTCGAAGTGGACGTCCGCCAGCTCGCCGACCACCCGGTCGGCGAGCTCCTGCATCCAGGCGCGGAACGGCTCACGGCCCTCGATGCGTCGCGCCGGGTCGCCCTCGAGGTGGGCCACGGCCACGTCGATCGCGTCGGGGCCGGTCGCGTCCGGCGTGATCCGCGCGGCCGTCGCCCGCATGTCCGCCTCGATGCGGGCCAGCTCCTCCCAGCCCCAGGCGTAAGTCTCTTCCAGGTCGATGGTCGCGCCGAGGAAGAGGCGCGAGGCCAGCGCGTAGTGGTCGCGGCCGACGGCCTCGACCGCGCGACCCCGGGGCTCCATCTCGTCGGAGAGGAAGAGGCCGAGGGAGGCGAAGGCCGCCGTTGCCTCGCGCGCCCCGCGCTCGAGCGACGACCGCAGCCCCGCGGGCACCGTGCCCGCCGCCACGCCGCGTCCGACCAGGTCGGCGAACACGCTGCCGCCGCCCGTCTGGCCGGTCCACCGCTCCAGCTGGGCGGCCACCTCGGCGTACTGCCGCGCCGCGCTCACCCGCCCGTGCGCCGCCTCCTCGGCCAGCGTCACCCGCAGGCCCGCGAGGGCACCCGGCACGCCCGCGAGCCGGGCGTCCACCGCCTCCCAGTCCTCGGCGGTCGCGGTCGGCATCAGGTCGAACACCTGCCGCAGCTCGTGGATCGGCGAGGCGATGACGTTCACCTCGCTGCGGGTGAAGCCCGCCTCGTCGTGCTCGACCCGGAGGCCGACCCGCTCCAGGAACGCCGCGCGGGCCACGGCCTCCCGGTCGTCGACCGGCGTGGCCGCCCGCACGTCGGCCAGCGCCGCGCGCGCCAGCCGGAGCCGCTCGTCGAACCCCTCGGGGGAGTAGTCGGTCAGCTCGTGCTCGTGGCCGGCCACCCCGATGCCGGTGGCGGTCACGGGGTCGGCCGCCGCGTGGTCCGCCACGTAGCGCTCGGACCGTTCGTCAACGCTTCTGCTCATGTCCTCCACCCTAGGAGGAACCGCCGACTACCCTCACCCCTCATGAACAGCGGCTCGGGCGACGACGAGGCTCCGGCCCGTCCCGGCAACCCCCGTCGTCCCTCCGGCGACCTCCCCGGCCACGTGCGTCGGCCCGAGCACGTGCGGCGCGCCGACCCCGCCGCCGTGGCCGCGGCGAACCGGACCGGTCGGCAGCAGCGCTCGGGGCCGTCGCCGTCCGAGGTGGCCGAGGCTCGCCGCCAGCAGCGACGCCGGCGACGCCGGACGTGGCTCGTCGGCGCCGTCGTCGTGCTCCTGGCGGCCGTCGTCATCGGGCTCTCGCTCCGGCACGGCCCCCTGGCCCGCAACCTCCCCGGCGCGGCCGACCCCCAGGAGACGAACCCCTTCGAGGGGCGTGACCTGTACGTCGCGAGCGGCACCCAGGCGGCCGGCGCCGCCGACGCGGCACGGTCGGCGGGCCGGACGCGGGACGCCGAGGTGCTGGACCGGCTCGCCGACGTGCCGACCGCGACCTGGTTGACCCCCGAGGCGCTCCCGCGCGGGCAGGTCGGGACCTTCGTGCGAGGGATCGCCCAGGCGGCGCTGGAGGCCGACGACGCGGCCGTGCTCGTCGTCTACGGCATCACCGACCGCGACTGCTCGGGCGACTTGTCCGCGGGCGGCCTGCCGCCGGACGACTACGCCGCGTGGGTGGGGGAGATCGCGTCCGCCGCCGGGGTCGCGGAGGGGCACGTCGCCGTCGTGCTCGAGCCGGACGGCCTGGCCTCCACGTTCGACTGCGGCAACACCGACCAGCGGGTCGGCCAGCTGGCGGGGGCGCTCGGCAGCCTCGTCGACGCGGACGTGCCGACGTACGTCGACGCCGGGCACTCCAACTGGCGCTCGGTCGACGAGATGGCCGACCTCCTGCGTCGCGTCGACGTCTCCCGGGTGCGTGGGTTCTCCACCAACGTCGCGGCCTACCAGTCCGACGCCGACGAGCGCGCGTACGCCGAGGCGCTCAGCTCGGCGCTGGGCGGCACCCACTACGTGATCGACAGCGGACGCAACGGCGCGCCCTCGCCGGCGTCGGGCGACTGGTGCAACCCGTCGGCCCGCCTCCTCGGCCAGGACCCTGCCGCGGTGACGGACGGGAGCCGCCAGGACGCGCGGCTCTGGATCAAGCCGCCGGGGGAGAGCGACGGCACCTGCAACGGGGGGCCGGACGCCGGCACCTTCTGGGTGGACCGGGCGCTCGAGATGGCCTTCGCCAGCGGCTGGTGACGCGCCCACGGGCGTCCATGGCACGACCTGAGTGCAACGCCACGGCAATCTTGCGGAACGAAGCCTCGGGTCATGCGGCCCCGTTGCTAGCCTGAGCGGGTGGAACAGCCTCCCGCCCGCCGCGTCGCCGTCATCATCGAGGACGACCCGGACGTCGCCGACCTCCTCGACCTCGTGCTCACCCAGAGCGGGTACGTCACCCACGTGACCCGCAACGGGGTCGACGGCCTCGCCGCGGTGCGTGAGCACGACCCGGTGCTGACGACGCTCGACGTGTCGATGCCGGGCATGGACGGGTTCGCCGTGGCGCGACGCATCCGCGACTTCAGCTCGACGTACCTCATCATGATCACGGCGCTGAGCGACGAGATCGACGTCGTGATGGGCCTCGAGGCCGGCGCCGACGACTACCTGACGAAGCCGTTCCGCCCCCGCGAGCTGCGCGCCCGCGCCGAGTCGATGCTGCGGCGCCCGCGCGACCGGGGCGAGACCGGTCGTGGCGACGGTCCCGAGAACGACCCGCAGCCGCAGCACGACGCCACGCCGGCGGTGCCCGAGCGCGAGGCCACCGGCTGGGCCGTCGACACGCGGCGCCAGTTCAGCGAGGGCAACCGGGCGACGATCGGGCCCGTGCCGACGGAGCCGGAGCCCCAGCAGGCCCCGCGCCACGTGACGCCGCCCCCGGCCGAGCAGCCCGAGCCGCAGCTCCCCCCGATCCCGCCGCTGCCGCCGGTCCCGCCGACGGCGCCGACGTACGCCGAGCCCCTGCCCGCGGCGTACGAGCAGCCGGCGCAGCAGCAGGTGACCCCGCCGGTGCAGCAGCCTCCCTACCAGCAGCAGGTGCCCCCGCCCGTCCAGCAGCCCGTCGCGGCCGCGCCGGCCATCGGCACGACCCCGGCGTCCGCGATGGCGGCGGGCGCGGCGCAGCAGGTCGTCGCGAGCGACGGCTGGGTCCGCCACAACAACCTGGCGCTCAACCCGACCTCGCGCGTCGTGCTCGTCGACGGGCGGGGCGTGGACCTGACGACGGTGGAGTTCGACCTCCTCGCGTCGCTGGTCAGCACGGGCCGTCGGGTGCGCTCCAAGGCCGACCTGGTGCTCACCATGCGCGGCCAGGACTACGTGACGGCGTACTTCGTCAACGAGGCCGACAAGCGCACCGTGGAGGCCCACCTGGAGGACCTGCGACGCAAGCTCGGCGACGTCGGTGCCGTGCCCCGGCTCATCGAGCCCGTCCGCGGTGTCGGCTACCGCATGGCGGCGACCATCTGATCCCGGTGCCGTCCGGGCACCGCCCCGACGTGACGAGGCCCCTCCGACCGGTGGTCGGAGGGGTCTCGTGCTGTGCCCGCGGGGCGGTCAGTTGGCGTTGACCGGGATCTCCTGCGCGACGGTGGGGTCGTCGGAGGGGAAGATCGCGATCGGCACCTTCTGGGTGATGGTCTGCTCGACGTAGCGGTTGGAGCCGGCGCTCGACTCCATCTGCACGGTCGCCGTGAAGGTCAGGTCGATGCCGATCGTCGCCGGGTCGGTCGGGTTGATCTGCTGGTTGCGCAGCTCGAACGAGCCCTTGGGCGACGTGATGAGCATGCCGTAGGAGTTGCCGAGGGGCTCGGGGTCGAGCGTGATGGTGCGCGCGTCGGCGTCGAGCGTGTACGGCGACTCCGACGGCCCCCCGTCCGACCGGGTCGTCGTCGAGGTCACCTGGATGCGGCCGAGGAAGACCTTGCGCTTCGTGTTGAAGGGCGCGCGCAGCTCCTGGTTGAGGTCGTAGGCCTGGAAGGTGAAGGAGAAGTACTTGTTGCCGAGGGGGTACCACTCGTTCGTGCGGGGCGTCGACTTCGTCGGGTAGAGCGTGTAGACGAAGTCCAGTCCCGCGACGTCGATGTGCGACTGGAACGTGCCGTCGCGCGTGAACTGCGACTGGTAGTACTCCGTCGTCGCGGTGGTGGTCGGGGTGGCGGTGGGCTCCGCCTCGTCGTTGCCGTTCGTGAGGTCCTCGACGACTGAGCACGAGGACAGCACGACGCTGAGCAGCAGCACGGCGGGCAGGACGAGGAGACGGCTGCGGCGACGGGGCCGGCGGGTCGTGGTGGACATGCTCTCTTCCGAGGTGGGGGCGGGCAGGACGGGGACGGCGGGCCTCACGCCTTGAACCCCTTGTAGCGGCGCAGCACCTTCGTCATCATCCAGCCCGTCTGCAGGATGGTGATGACGCCCAGGATGGGCCAGCCGACGGCCAGGATGTCGGACTTGGCGTCGATGGGGATCTGCAGCCAGATGGCGGCGAGCACCGCGAGGATGACGAGCAGCACCGCGAGCGGGGCCAGGTAGCCCTGGCCGGCGCCGCGCTCCGCCTTGGCCTGGGCGGCCCAGTTGTCGGTCTGCGCACGCGAGGCGAACTTCGTCCAGGAGCGGAGGAAGTGCCCGATCCGGATCCACATGTAGACCTCGGCCGGTGCGAGCAGCAGGGCGAACAGGTAGTCACGCCGGTTCCCGTAGTACATGGACCGCGCGACGCGGAAGTTCAGCAGGATCGCCGCCGCCGGCGGGAGGAGCCACCAGGGCGAGAAGACGAAGGCGTTGATGGACAGCGACCCGAGCAGCAGCGTCAGGAACATGAGCCGGGTCGTGATGTTGATGACCATCGAGATGTGCTCGAACCAGCGCAGGCGCAGGTTCGGGTGCAGCGGCTGGCCCGGGGTGTCGCCCCGCTGGCCCGGCCACATCAGGTCGATGGCGCCGAAGTTCCACTTCACCTGCTGCGCGTCGAGGGACCGCAGGGTGGTCATGCCGCCCACGTGCGCGCGGGCCGCGGCGGAGATCTTCGTCAGGTAGCCGGCGCTCTTGATCTGCAGCGACAGCAGGGAGTCCTCGACCTCGGAGTCCTTCACCCAGGGGGTGCGCTGGTGGCTGTCCTCGAGCACGTCGCGCAGGGCGCGGGTCGCGAAGATCGAGAACTGGCCGCCCAGCACCGCCATGTTGCGGCCGCGCAGGAGGTTCTGCATGTTGAACGCCGAGAACTGCGCCCGCTGGCCGGCGATGAGGAACTTGGCCATCGGGCCGTCGAGCGCCGAGTCGTCGATGCTGTAGATCGCCGAGATGCCGCCGATGCGGTCGTCGCTCGCGATCTCGTTGACGAGCTCCTCGACGGCGTCGGGCTCGGGCGTGGTGTCGCCGTCGACGCCGAGGAGGTAGTCGTAGCCCTCCACGAGCGAGTAGCCGTAGTTGAGCGCGCCGACCTTCTTGTCCGGGTTCTTGCCGATGTCGTGGACGAAGATCTCGGTCATCTGCTCGCCGTTGCGGGTCATCCGCACGTGCTCGCCGGCGTAGTAGCCCGCGACCTCGACCGTGTCGTCCGTCGTGTTGTTGACGATGACGTGGATGACGTCCGGCAGGCGCGTCTGCGCGAGCAGCGAGTCGAGCACGCCCGCGATCGTCTCGGCCTCGTTGTAGGCCGGGATCACGCACCCGATCGTCGGACGGTAGGTCGGCAGGTCCTCCACGCCGGCGAGGAACTCGTCCGCGTAGGCAGCCATCGTCGGGTCCGGCACGCGGACGTACTGGTTCGGCGTCACGTTGCCCGTCACGGGGCCACCGGGCACGTCGGGAGGGAGGGTCACGGGAGCATCCTTCCCCGCGACCTGCTCGTTGCGCCGGAGTTGACGCGAACTTCTCCTCAGTTTTCCGTCAAACGCCTGCTCAGCGGCTCCCCTCAGCGGGGGAGCCCCGACGCCCGCCACGCGCCGGCGCCGGCGTGGTGGGGACCCCGGAGGGCGCGACGCGGCGCCGCCCACTCCGGCGTGCGCCGCGCGGCGGGGGCGGGAGCGGCGCTGCCGAGCGCGGCGAACACCGCGACGACGGCCGCGACCTCCTCCGGCGTCGCGTCGCCGTTGACGACGCGCAGCAGGGGCCGCGCGGTCGTCTCCGCCGCCGCGGGGGTCTCCTCGCCGCTCACAGCGGGATGTTCCCGTGCTTCTTGGGCGGCAGCGTCTCCCGCTTGCTGCGGAGGAGGCGCAGGGCCCGCACGACCTCGGCCCGCGTCTCGTGCGGCGCGATGACGGCGTCGATGTAGCCCCGCTCCGCGGCGAGGTACGGGTTGGCCAGGTGCTTGTCGTACTCCTCGACGAGCTCGGCGCGCTTCGCGTCGACGGTGCCGTCGGCGGTCGCGTCCTTGATCTCCTTGCGGTAGAGGATGTTGATCGCGCCCTGCGCGCCCATGACCGCGATCTGCGCCGTCGGCCAGGCGATGTTGATGTCGGCGCCGAGGTGCTTGGAGCCCATGACGTCGTAGGCGCCGCCGTAGGCCTTGCGGGTGATGATCGTGACGAGCGGGACGGTCGCCTCGGCGTACGCGTAGATGAGCTTCGCGCCGCGGCGGATGATGCCGTTGTACTCCTGGTCGGTGCCCGGCAGGAACCCGGGAACGTCGACGAAGGTCAGGACCGGGATGTTGAAGGCGTCGCAGGTGCGGACGAAGCGGGCGGCCTTCTCGGAGGCGTCGATGTCGAGCGTGCCCGCGAACTGCATGGGCTGGTTGGCCACGATGCCGACGCTGCGGCCCTCGACGCGGCCGTAGCCGACGACGATGTTGGGCGCGAACAGCGGCTGGACCTCGAGGAAGTCCTCGTCGTCCACGATGGCCTCGATGACCTCGCGCATGTCGTAGGGCTGGTTCGGGCTGTCCGGGATGATCGTGTCGAGCGTGCGGTCGAGGTCGTTGACCTCGAGGTCCGCGACCTCGTCGAAGACCGGCGGCTCGTCCAGGTTGTTCTGCGGCAGGTAGCTCAGCAGGTTCTTGACGAACTCGAGCGCGTCGTCCTCGTCGGCACCCATGTAGTGCGCGTTGCCCGACTTGGTGTTGTGGGTGCGGGCGCCGCCGAGCTCCTCGATGGTGACGTCCTCGCCGGTGACCGTCTTGATGACGTCGGGGCCGGTGATGAACATGGCCGAGGTCTTGTCGACCATCACGGTGAAGTCGGTGACCGCGGGGGAGTAGACGTGCCCGCCGGCGCAGTTGCCCATGATGAGGCTGATCTGCGGGATGACGCCCGACGCGTGGACGTTGCGGCGGAAGATCTCGCCGTAGAGGCCCAGGGAGACGACGCCCTCCTGGATGCGCGCGCCGGCGCCCTCGTTGATGCCGATGATGGGGCAGCCGGTCTTGATCGCGAGGTCCATGACCTTGGTGATCTTCTCGCCGTAGACCTCGCCCAGGGAGCCGCCGAAGACGGTGAAGTCCTGGCTGAAGACGCAGACCTGACGGCCGTCGATCGTGCCGTAGCCGGTCACGACGCCGTCGCCGTAGGGACGCTTCTTCTCGAGGCCGAACGCCGTCGACCGGTGGCGGGCGAGCTCGTCGAGCTCCACGAAGCTGCCCTCGTCGAAGAGCTGCTCGATGCGCTCGCGCGCGGTCTGGCGACCACGCGCGTGCTGCTTCTCGACCGCCTTGGCCGACCCGGAGTGGACGGCCTCGTCCAGCCGTCGCTCGAGGTCCGCCAGCTTGCCCGCGGTCGTGCTGACGTCGATGTCGGCCGGCACCTCGGTGCCCTCGCCCACCTGTGCGCTCATGGGCCGCAATGTAGCGGGCGATCGGTCGGTCGGTGCAGGGGGTCCCGCGTACCGGACGGTAGGAACTGCGTCCCACTCCCGTGCGGTCAGCGGTAGAGCCACCGCGCGGCGGCGCGGCGCCGGGCGCGGTACTCGGGGCTCGCACCCGCAAGCAGGTGCTCCACCGGCTGCTCCGGCCCGACGGGGTCGTGCTCCTCCGTCACGAGCGGTACGCCGCGGCGCGCCCCCGCCGCCGCGAGCGCCGGTCGGCGCCAGGCGGGGGGACCGGCGGGTGCCGGGCGATCCACGGCCGGCCGGTCCGCGCCGAGCCGGGCGAGGAGGTCCGCGACCTCGCGCGCCCCGTCGGCGGGGGGCAGGTCGGCACAGGCGGCCCGGACCTCCGCGCGCACCCCCGGGTCGAGGAGCCGGTCGAGGCCGGACCGCAGGCCGGCCCCGTCGGTCGCGACCAGCGCCGCACCGAGGTCGGCCACCCCGTGGCTGCGGGCCACCTGGTCGTCGGTCTCGTGCCCGGTGCTCGGCACGAGCAGGGTGGGGAGCCCGACGGAGACGTGCTCGTGCACCGCGTTGTAGCCCGCCGCCCCGACCGCGGCGTCGAACGCCCCGAGGAGCGGCGCGAGGGGGTAGACGTCGCGGAGCACGACCAGCGACCCGTCTGTCCCGTCTGGCCCGTCCGTCACGTCCGCCGCGTGCCGGGCGATCGCCTGCCGGGTCACGGCGACCTGCCAGTCCGGTGCGGCGTCGCGCACGTCCCGCACGACGGTGCGCAGGAGGGTCGAGACGTCGGCGTACGCCCCCGAGCCCGGCGCCAGGAGGAGGGCCGGCCGCGCGGGGTCGAGGCCGAGCCGCTCGCGCGCCTCGGCGCGGGGGAGCGCGGGGAGCACGGAGGTCAGCGAGATCGGGGCGGTGCGCACCACGCCCGGCAGCCCCGCCGTCGGCCCGGTGTCGGCGGCGCCCCCGACGTCGCCCGGTTCCACGACCGCGTCGAAGTGCGCGGCGCGCGCGAGCCACGCCGCGCCGACGCCGGGTCGCCACATGCCGCGTCGTACCCACACAAAGGCGGTGCGGGGGAGGGCCTGCCGGGCGCGCAGGAGGCCCGCGTAGGGGACGACGCCGTCGAACGCCACGACGCGGGCGCCGGTCTCGGCGACGAGGGCGACGAGGCGGTCGGCGAGGTAGGGGTCCCAGTGGGTGCGCCAGGCGACCTTGGCGGCGCCGGCGCCCTGCCACGGGCTGGTGCGGCTGGGGCAGTACTCGAACCGCAGGCGGTCGGCCCCCGGCAACCGGCCGTCGCCCGCGGCGCGCGCGACCGTCGGCAGGGCGGCGGAGAGCGAGAGGAGGGTGACGTCCAGCCGGTCCGCGCCGGCGAGGGCGACCGTCACCTGCCGCGTGAGGTGGCCCATGCCCACGCCGTTGCTGGTGGCGAGCAGGACGGGCACGCGGATCTCGGCCATGGTGGGCGAGTCTAGGGTTCTCGCGCCGGTCGTCGTGCCCGACGCCGCGCCGGCGTCCGGGCAGCACCGCGGGAAGGGGAGAGCCGTGACGGAGCAGGAGGGACGCGCGCCGCTGCGCGTCGAGGAGCTGGCGGACGTCCCGGGCGCGGTCGGCTGGCGGGTCGAGGTCGTGGAGTCCTCCCCGTCGACGAACGCCGAGCTCGCCGCCCGCGCCCGCGACGGCGCGCCGGGCGGGCTCGTGCTGGTCGCCGAGCACCAGACCGCGGGGCGGGGACGCATCGACCGCACGTTCCACACGCCGGCCCGGGCGGCGCTCACGTTCTCGGTGCTGCTGCGCCCGTCCGCGCCGGCCCAGCAGTGGCCGTGGCTCCCGCTCGTGACCGGACTGGCCGCCCGCAGCGCGCTGGCCCGGCTGCACCCCGCGGTCGACGTGTCGCTGAAGTGGCCCAACGACGTGCTCGTCGCGCCGGCCGCGCACCCCGACGAGCCGGGCAAGGTCGCGGGAATCCTCGCGGAGCGGGTCGACACGCCGGCCGGCCCGGCCGCGGTCCTCGGCATCGGCATCAACGCCGCCACCACCCGCGAGGAGCTCCCCGTGCCCACGGCCGCCTCGCTGCGCACCGTGGGCGTCCCCGCGGCCGCGATCGACCGCACGCTCCTCCTGCGTGAGCTGCTCACCGACCTCTCCGCGCTGCTGGTGCGCTGGGAGCGCGGCGACCTGGCGAGCCTGCGGGCCTCGTACGGCGCGGCCTGCGCCACGGTGGGCCGACGCGTCCGCGTCGAGCTGCCCCAGGGCGACGCCCTCGTCGGCGACGCCGTCGACGTCGACGGCAGCGGCTGCCTCGTGGTGGAGGCCGGGGGACGACGCCACACCGTCGGTGCGGGGGACGTCATCCACGTGCGACCGGCCTGAGGGGGTGAGAGGATCACCACCGTGTCGTTCCCCCAGAGGCTCCTCAACCCCGGCGAGCACGTCGTCGTGAGCACGCGCACGCACGTCAAGGAGCTCTTCGGGCCCGCCACCGTGCTGCTGCTCGCGATCGCGCTGGGTGTGGTGGCCACGGTCTCGCTGCCCGAGCAGACCGCCGCGAACGTGCTCGAGATCCTCGTCTGGGTGGCCGTGGTCGCCACGCTCGTCTGGTTCGTGCTCCGTCCGCTGGTCGGGTGGCTGACGACCACCTACACGTTCACCAACCGCCGGTTCATCGCGCGCTCGGGCTTCATCGCGAAGGAGGGCCGCACGATCCCGCTCAACCGCATCAGCGGCGTCGACTTCGAGATCGGCGTCGTCGACCGGATCTTCGGCTGCGGCACGCTCGTGGTCTCGGACGCCAGCGAGCAGGGCCGGGTCGAGCTCACCGACATCCCCCGCGTGGAGAAGGTGCAGCTGCTGGTCTCCGAGGAGCTGCACCGCATCTCCGGCGTCTCCCACGACGATGGCACCTGAATGGCACCTGATCCGCAGGGGGCCCCGGCCCCCGGACCCCAGGACCCGGACGGGACCGAGCGCCCGACCGTCTTCGACCTCGAGCGGGCGATCCTCGGCGAGGTGCCCGTCTTCACCGCCCACGACCTCGACGAGGGCGGCATCCCGATCGCCGACGTCCGCCGCTTGTGGCGGGCCCTCGGCCTCCCGCTCAACGAGGAGTCGGTGACCTTCACGGGGGCCGACGCGACCACGATGGGCGCGCTGCTCGACGCGGTGGACCGGGGAGGCATCCCCATGGACGCGGCCGTCAACCTCACCCGGGCGATCGGCCAGACCATGGCCCGGCTCGCCGACTGGGAGATCTCCGTGCTCGTCCCGCTGGTCGAGGCCATCGACGCCGGACCGGGGGCCTCGAACGGCCGGCTGGGTGCCGCCACCCAGCTCGTCGAGGAGCTGAGCGACGTCTTCGAGCGCGTGATGGTCAACGCCTGGCGCCGCCACCTCGCCGCGGCCGCGAGCCGGATGGAGGGCGTCGACGAGCTCGACGAGGAGGCGGACACCTGGCAGATCACCGTGGGCTTCGCCGACCTCGTGAGCTTCACCGCCCTGTCCAACGAGCTGGACGAGGCGCGGATCGGCGACCTGGTCGAGCTCTTCGAGTCGCGGTGCCACGACGTCGTGCAGGGCCACCACGGGCGCATCATCAAGTCCCTCGGCGACTCCGTGCTCTTCGTCAACGACGATCCGCTCCGGGCCTACGAGACGGCCGAGGGCATCATCAAGGTGATCGGTCGTGACGCCCGGATGCCCGACGTCCACGTCGGGATGGCGACGGGCCACGTGGTGACGCGCATGGGCGACGTCTTCGGACCGCCGGTCAACCTCGCCTCGCGGCTCACCAACATCGCCCGCCGCAACCGGATCATCCTCGACCAGGCGACGGCCGACCTGCTGCCGGCGCGGGAGTTCGAGAGCCGCCGCCTGCCGGCGCGTCCCGTGCGCGGCTTCGGCCTCCTGGAACCGGTCACCGTGCGCCGCACGTGAGAGCGGTCACCGCGAAGGCAAAATTTCGATCGTTCGGCTCACCTCGACGCGCGGGCGTTCCTACCGTGAGCCCGTGTTCGTCGTCCAGGGTGTGCGCCTCGACCCCGACACGCGCCGTGCGTGGTCCGGTGACGTGGAGGTGACCCTGTCGCGCAAGGAGTTCGACCTGCTGCACGCGCTCATCGCGCGCGCGGGCGAGGTGGTCTCGCGCGAGGAGCTCATGCACACCGTGTGGCAGACCACCTTCTGGACGTCGTCGAAGACCATCGACGTCCACCTGGGCTGGCTGCGGCGCAAGCTGGGCGACGACAGCCGCGCGCCCCACCTGATCACGACGGTGCGGGGCAAGGGCCTGCGGTTCGAGCTGGCACCGCCCGTGCGGGCCGAGGAGCGCGTGCCCTCCTAGCGCGCCCTGTTTGGGCCCGGATGGACCGCTGTGGCAGGTTAGGCGCGGCCGTCCGTCGGACGGGCCCGCCCGGGCGAGACCGGGCCGCGTCGCCGAGCTGGAGAGGGAGCCGATGCGCACAGCCGCCGTGGTGCTCAACTACGGAGACCCCAGCGACACCCTGGAGTGCGTGGAGAGCCTCGAGCTCTCCGACGACCTCGACATCGATCTCTACGTGGTGGACAACGGCCCGGCCGACGCCCGGCACGACGCGCTGCGGGACGCCATCGGCGACCGCGGCCAGGTGATCGCCACGGGCGAGAACCTCGGCTACGCGGGCGGCAACAACGTGGGGGTCCGGCGGGCGCTCGAGACCGACGTCGACCTCGTCTGGATCCTCAACCCCGACACGCGGGTCAAGCGGCGCACGCTCCCGACGCTCAAGGAGCACATGGCGGCCTACCCGGACTGCGGTGTCGTCAGCGCCCGCATCCTCTACGGCCCGCCCGGCAACCGCATCTGGTTCGACGGCGCGACGATCGACCGCGCGACCGGCGCGACGTCGCACATGAACAACGGCAAGAGCACGGACGCGGTCGGCGGCCGGAAGATCCTCGACGTCGGCTACGTCACCGGTGCCGCGCCGCTCATCCGGCGCACGACGCTGGAGCGGGTCGGCCTGCTCCCGGAGCACTACTTCCTCTACTTCGAGGAGACGCACTGGTGCGTCACGGTGCAGGAGGCCGGCTGGCGCACGATGGTCAACCGCGACGCCGAGATGGTGCACCTCAAGCGCTCCAGCGGCGTGCTCCCGCAGCCCTACTACGTCTACTACATGACGCGGAACCGCTACGGGTTCGCGCGCGACGCCCTCCGCATCGACCCCGAGGCGGCCATGGCGCACCACCAGACGACGTTCCTCGACCCGTGGCGGGCCAAGGTCGCCGACAAGGCGCCCGCGTGGCTGGACCGCTTCGACGAGCTCGTCGAGATGGGACGCGCGGACGCCGTGGCGGGCCGCTTCGGCCGCAACGACACCGTGACGAGCTTCCCGACCGCGGAGTCGACGCTTGCCGCTGGCTGACGACGGGGCGGGCTCCGCTCCCGGGACGCACGCCGCTGCGCTCGCCGAGGCCAGGGCCGAGGCCGTGCGCCGGCTGCTGCCGGCGACGGCCGACCGCGTGCGCGTGCTCGGCGACCGGGACGTCGCGCACGCCCTCGCGACGCTGCTCCACGCCGCCGACCCCGCCGTGACGGTGGTGGCCGACGCCCCGTCGGAGGAGCCCTCCGACGTCGTCGTGCTGGCCCTCGCGGGACCGGGCGGAGCGGGCGTCGACCTCCCGCGTGCCCTCGGCCGCCTGCGCGCCGGAGCGCTCCCGCCGGACGGTACGCTCCTCGTCTGTGTCGACCCGGTGCGCGGGCCCGACGTGCACGCGGAGCTGCTGGCCGGCACCGCGACGTACGCGGAGACCGTCACCATCGGCGCGGACGGTGTCCACCGCCGCACCCTCCACCAGCTCCGGCGCCTGCTGGAGCGGCACGGGTTCGCGGTGACGGGCCGACGGCGGGTCGCCACGACCGGCGACGGCGCCGACCTCGACCAGCACCACCACGAGCCAGAGACCGACCAGGAGAGGATCCGAGGCGCCATGCCTGAGCTGTCCGACGACGAGAACACCGCCGAGACCGTCGTGTCCGCGACCCCGGCAGCCGCGGGGGGTGCCGGTCGGGACGAGGAGTGGCAGCAGCTCTTCGACTCGCGCGAGCGCCTCCGCGCCCAGGTCGCCCAGCTCGAGCGGGAGCTGGAGACCGTGCGGTCGCTGCTGGTCGCCGAGCGCGCCCACTTCCAGTCCGAGCTGCGCCTCGGCGCCGCCGAGGTCTCGGGCATGCAGAGCGAGATCGAGCGGCACCTCGAGAGCCGCGTCGCGATCCAGAAGCAGCTCGACAAGTGGCAGCGCGAGTACGAGCGGCTCGTCAGCGTCGACGGCAAGCCGCTGGCGGTCAAGGTCGCCTACCGGCGCGCCCGGCGCCGCGCCGCGGACGTCGTGCGCTCCGACCCGCGCCTCGAGCGGGCGGCGCGGCGGGTGCTGGACCGCGTCCGGAGCCGCTGATGTCCGCCCGCACGCTGACGCCCGCCCGGCGAGCGGCCTACGACGCCCTCGTCGCCGGCGAGCACGCCACGGGCAAGCTGCCCACCATCGCGTTCTGCGTCTACACCGACGACCTCGACGAGGGTCGCGGCGACATCTACGTGGCCGCCGGCATGGGCCTCGAGCTGGTGCGGCTCGGCCACGGCGTGCGCCTCGTCCCCAAGTGGGAATGGTCGACGATCGACGACGCCGACGTGGTCGTCGCGATGCTGCCCGACCTGGACCCCTCGGTGCTGCGTGCCGGCGTGCGCCGCGTGGCGTGGGTGCGCAACGAGGTCGAGCGGTGGTGCCGGATGGGCTCCCTGCCCGGCTACCACCAGGTCTTCGCGTCGTCCTCGATGGCCGTGGAGCGCCTCGCGCAGGTGACCGACCGCGTCTGGCCCGAGCCGCTGCCGATCGCTGCCGACGAGCAGCTCTTCGTGCTCCCCGAGCCCGGGACGACCCGCCGGGCCACCGCGGTCACCACCGCGAACTTCTGGGGCTCCCTGCGCGACGTGCACAAGGTGCTCGTCTCCCTCCCCTCGGACGCGGACGTCCTCATGTACGGCGAGGCCCGCCGCGCCCCCGCCCGGCTGCGTCGCTGGCACGGCGGCGTGCGTTCCTACTTCGACCTGCCCGCGGTCTACGGCGAGCACGCCTACGTCATCGACGACGTCAACCGCTCCAACGTCGGTTTCGGCGCGCTCAACTCGCGGCTCTACGAGAGCGCCGCGTCGGGCGCGCTGCCCATCGTCAACACGCGGCTGGGTCTCGAGGAGCAGGGCTTCGGCCACCTGCCGACCTACCGGGACGCCCGCGAGCTGTCGGAGGTGCTCACCGCGCTGCGCGCCGATCCCGCCCGCACGGCACTCCTCGCGGAGCAGACCCGCAACGTGGTCCTCGAGCGCCACACCTGGACGACGCGGGCACGGCAGCTCACGGCGGCACTCGCCGAGGGCGCGGCCCGGTACGACGCGCCCCCGGCGCCGCGGGCCGTGCACTTCTTCCCGGACTACTCCAACAACCCGTACCAGCGGATGCTGTTCTCGGGGCTGGAGGCCGACGGTGGCTACCCGGTGCCCGTGACCGACGCGCTCGGGCACCTCAAGACCCGCCTCGCGGCGCCGGGCGCCCCCGGCATCCTCAACATCCACTGGACCGACCCGATCCTCCAGCCGTCCCGGGGCCCCTTCTCGGCCCGGCTGGTGCTCGACGACTTCGCCGCGACCCTGCGGGAGTTCAAGGCCCGGGGCGGTCACCTGATCTGGACCGTCCACAACGTGCTGCCGCACGAGGGCAAGTTCCAGTGGGGTGAGATCGAGCTGGCCCAGCTGCTCGCCGACGAGGCGGACGCGGTCCACCTCCTGTCGGAGGAGACGATCGAGCAGGCGGCGCCGTTCTACCGGATCGAGCCGTCGAAGGCCGTCGTCATCGAGCACTCCAGCTATGACGGGATCTACCCGACGTGGGTGTCCCGGGAGGGCGCGCGTGCCCGGCTCGGCATCCAGCCGGGGGAGCGGGCGATCATCGCGCTCGGCGGCGTGCGTCCCTACAAGGGGCTCGACCGCCTCGTCTCCGTCTTCGACGAGCTGCACCGGGACGACCCGTCGCTGCGCCTGCTCATCGCCGGCCGGCCGGGCCGCCTGGCGCGTTCCGCGCGGTTCGAGGCGCAGTGCCTCGCCGACCCGCGGATCGTCGCCAAGTTCGAGTTCGTGCCCGACGACCAGCTGCAGGTGTGGATGAAGGCCGCCGACCTCGCCGTCCTGGCCTACCGCAACATCCTCAACTCGGGCTCGTTCCTGCTCTCGCAGACGTTCGGCCTGCCCGTCGTGGCCCCCCGCGCCGGAGCGATCGCGGCCTTCGACGGACGTCCCCAGGTGCGGCTCTTCGAGCCGAAGGACGACGGCTCGCTGGCGACTTCGATCAAGGCGGCCCTCGACGAGATCCTCGCCGACCCGACCGCCACGCAGGAGGCCCGGGCCGCGGCCGCGGCCCTCGCCGCCGAGCGCTCCCCGGAGCGCATGGGCCGGCAGTTCGCCTCGCTCGTCGCTGGTCTCGATGTCTGAGCGCGCACCCCGGCTCGCCGTCATCGGCGGCGGCCAGCTCGCCCGCATGATGGCCGAGCCGGCCGCCGCCCTCGGCGTGCCGCTCCGCCTGCTCGCCGAGGGCCCCGACGTCTCCGCGGCGCAGGTCGTCCCCGACCAGCTCGTGGGCGACCACCGCGACCTCGACGACCTGCGGGCGGTGACCGCCGGGTGCGTGGCCGTCACGTTCGACCACGAGCACGTGCCCACCGAGCACCTGCGGGCCCTCGCGGCCGACGGCGTCGCCGTACGGCCCGGTCCCGACGCGCTCGTCCACGCCCAGGACAAGTCCGTCATGCGACGCCGGCTCGCGGAGCTGGGCGTGCCCTGCCCGCGCAACGCGGTGGTGGCCTCGCCCGCCGAGGTGGCAGAGTTCGGGTTGCCGTGCGTGCTCAAGACCACGCGCGGCGGCTACGACGGCAAGGGCGTCTGGGTGGTCCGCGCGCTGGCGGACGCCGACGCCGCCTTCGCGGCGGCCGACGAGGCGGGCGTCGAGGTGCTCGCCGAGGAGCTCGTCGACTTCGTGCGCGAGCTCTCCGCGCTGGTGGCGCGGTCGCCGAGCGGCCAGGCCGCGGCGTACCCCGTCGTCGAGACCGTCCAGCGCGACGGGATCTGCCACGAGGTGACCGCCCCCGCTCCTGACCTCGCCGAGGGACTGGCCACGCACGCGCAGGAGATCGCGCTGCGGGTGGCCGGCGAGCTCGGCGTCGTCGGCATCCTCGCGGTCGAGCTGTTCGAGACCGCCGACGGGCGCGTGCTGGTCAACGAGCTGGCGATGCGGCCCCACAACACGGGCCACTGGACGCAGGACGGGGCGGTGACGTCGCAGTTCGAGAACCACCTGCGCGCCGTGCTCGACCTGCCCCTGGGCTCGCCCGCGACCCGCGCGCGGTGGAGCGTCATGGTCAACATCCTCGGCTCGGCGAGCGTCGAACCGGCGACCGCGGGCCGGCTCTACGACGGCTACCCCCACGCGTTGGCGCGCGACCCGGGGCTGCGGGTGCACCTGTACGGCAAGGACCTGCGGCCCGGCCGCAAGGTCGGCCACGTCAACGTCTACGGCGACGACCTCGAGGAGTGCCGCGAGCGGGCCCGCCACGCGGCGGCCTGGTTCGCCGGCGACCTCGGCAACGAGAGCGAGTGAGATGAGCGAGTCCACCGGGCGTCCGGCCCCCCGCGTCGGCATCGTGATGGGGTCGGACTCCGACTGGCCCGTCATGGAGGCCGCGGCCACCGCGCTGGCCGAGTTCGACGTGCCCTTCGAGGCCGACGTCGTCTCGGCGCACCGGATGCCCGACGAGATGCTGGCCTACGGCCGCGAGGCGCACGGCCGCGGGCTGGCGGCGATCATCGCCGGCGCCGGCGGGGCCGCCCACCTCCCGGGCATGCTCGCGGCCGTGACGCCGCTGCCGGTGATCGGCGTGCCGGTGCCGCTGCGCTACCTCGACGGCATGGACTCGCTGCTGTCCATCGTGCAGATGCCCGCGGGTGTGCCCGTGGCGACGGTGGCGGTCGGCAACGCCCGCAACGCGGGCCTGTTGGCCGTGCGGATCCTGGCGGCGACCGACCCGGCGCTCGCCGAGCGGATGGTCGCCTTCCAGGCCTCCCTGCGCGACGCCGCCCACGCGAAGGGCGAGGTCGTGCGCTCGGCGTCCGCCGCCGGCGCGCCGCGCGCCGGCTTCTGACGGAGCCGGGTCCCCGACCGGGGCGTCAGCCCCGGCGGTTCCACTCGATCGCGGGGCAGGTGTCCATGACGGCCACCAACCCTGCGGCCCGGGCCCGGTCGATCGCCTCCTGGTCGACGACGCCGAGCTGCAGCCACACGCCCTTCGCGCCCACGGCGATCGCCTCGTCGACGACGGCGCCGGCGAACTCCGAGCGCCGGAACACGTCGACCACGTCGATCGGGAACGGCACGTCGGCGAGGCTCGCGTAGCCCTGCTCGCCGTGCACCGTGGGCGCCTTCGGGTGCACGGGCACGATCCGCTTGCCGCGCTGCTGGAGCAGCTGCGCGATGCGCCACGCCGTGCGGCTCGGGTCGTCGGAGAGTCCCACGACCGCCCACGTCTCGAGCTCGTCGAGCATCAGCGCGACGGCGGCGGGGTCCTGGGGGCCGGGGTCCTTGCCGGGGTCGCTCATCGGGCGTCCCCGAAGACGTCGGGGATGCGCGAGGCGGGGGCCTCGAACGCCGGGTCGCGCTTCTCGAGGAAGGCGGCCACGCCTTCCTTGCCGTCCGCGACGGAGGCGTAGAACATCGCCAGCGAGTCGGCCCGGTGGGCGTCCACCGGGTGCGGGGCCCCGGCGCCGCGGTAGAGCAGCTGCCGGGCGAGCGCCACGCCGTACGGGGAGCGGTGGCGGGTGAAGCGCCGCGCCAGCTCGTACGCCGCGGGGAGCAGGTCCTCCGGCTCGTGCACCGACCGCACGAGACCGCCCTCGAGGAGCTCGGCGGGCTCGAGGATGTCGGCGGTGTAGACCCACTCCAGCGCGCGGGGCAGGCCGACGAGGCGGGGGAGGAACCACGACGAGCAGGCCTCGGGCACGATGCCGATGCGGCCGAAGACGAAGCCGACCCGGGCCTTCGTGGAGACCAGCCGCACGTCCATCGGCAGCGTCATCGTGGCGCCGATGCCCACGGCCGCGCCGTTGATGGCCGCGATCACCGGCTTGCGGCAGTCGAAGATCGCGAGCGAGACCCGGCCGCCGGTGTCGCGGACGCCGTCCTTGATCTCGGGGGCGTCGAAGCGGTCGACGAGGTCCTGCGGCGTCGGCGCGAGGGACTCGTCGAGGCCGAAGACGTTGCCCTCGCGGGTCAGGTCCATGCCGGCGCAGAAGGCGCGGCCCGCGCCCGTCACGACGACGGCACGCACCTCGTCGTGGTCGTTGACGCGGCGGAACGCGTCCTCCAGCTCGTCCGCCATCGTCACGGTGAACGAGTTCAGCGCGTCGGGTCGGTCGAGCGTCAGCGTGAGGATGCCGTCCTCGTCGACGGACCAGGCGAGGGTCTCGTAGCGGGGGGCGTCGGGGGTGGTCACGGGATCAGGGCTCCAGTCCGGTCGCGGTGCAGAGGTCGTCGGTGATGCTGTCGGTCTCGTCGGAGGCGATGGCCTCGAAGAGGGCGGTGGAGCGGGTCTCGTCCCACGACTCGGCGGACGAGTCGGCGAGCGGCACCGTGCAGTTGCGCGCGCCGCCCCCGATGGCCCGCAGCGCGAGCCCCATGCGGGCCGCCTCGACGACGTTCGTCTGCTCGTCGACGGCGATGAAGGAGGTCGCGGCCTTGTTGAGCGCCACGTAGCGCCACGGCAGCAGCACGTTGAGCGGGTCCGCGGCCGTGCTGCCGACCGCCGATACGACCTCGCGCTGGTTCTGCACGCGGTCGAGGTCGGATCGCACCAGGGGGCACTCCGGCGGACCGTTCTTGGAGCAGCGGGCGCGGGAGTAGTTGAGGGCCGTGGTGCCGTCGACCTCCTGGCAGCCCGCCGGGATGTCGAGGTGCGCCCCGTCGTCCTTGATCGCGTCCTCCGGGCAGATCTCGATGCCACCGATGGCGTCGACGACCTGCGCGACGCCGCCCATGCCGATCTCGGCGTAGTGGTCGATGCGGATGCCGGTGTTCTGCTCGATCGTCTGCACGAGGTACTGCGCGCCCGCGTCACCCCCGCCGCCCTCGGCGAAGACCGCGTTGATCTTGCTGGAGCCGCCGTCGGGGAGGTCGACGACGGTGTCGCGGGGGAACGACACGACGACCGGCTGGCCGCCGCCGGTGTGGATCATGATGATCGTGTCGGTGCGGTCGCCCCCGACGTCGCCCGTGCCGAGCGTGCGGCGCTCCTCCTCGCTGAGGCCGGCGCGCGAGTCGCTGCCGACGACGAGGTAGGTGGTGCCGGGCTGGTCACCCGGGCGGTCGCCCGTCGGCATCGCGTCGATCCGCTCCACGTTGTTCCACGCCCAGATCGGCACGGCGACGAGGAAGACCAGCCACAGCACGAGCAGCAGCAGGAGCACCCGCAGGACGGGGAACCGACGCCGCCGGCGGGGAGCACCGGCCGCCGGTCGCCCGGGGGCGCGACCCGGCGGAGGCCCCGGGGGCGGGACGGGCGGGCCCTGCGGCGTACGGGGCGGGGGTGCGGCGCGGCGGCGACCCTGCGGGGGCTGCTGGGGCGGGGGAGCGGGGTAGAGCCCCGCGTCGTCGCCTCCCGTGGCCATGAGCCGGGTGGCCTCGTCCTCGTGCCCGGAAGCCCGGCGCCGCGGCTCCGTCGGCTGCGGACCGCGGTTGCCGCCGGAGCCGTAGAGCCACTCGTACTCGGGCGTGCCCTCGCGAGGGCGGCCGCCGGACTGACCGTCTGCCATGAGGGGGACGCTACCGCGCCGTCGTCCGGCGTGGCGTCACCGCTGGGACCGGTGTGGCTGGTGGGATGCAGCACGCAGCCAACGTCTCTTCCCCGGCGAGAAAGGTCTGCCATGTCCCCCACGGACCCCTCGGCACCGTCGCGTTCGCACCCCGCGCGCGCAGCGGCGACCCCGGCCGACGACGCGCGGTCCCGCGGTGCGCGCGCTCCCCGCGCCGTACGGGCCGGCAGGACCACGCGCGAGCGCGCCCAGGGCGTGCACCTCCGACGGGCGCTGACGCTGCTGCTGATGACGCTCGTCCTGCCGGGATCGGCCCAGCTGGTCGCCGGCAACAAGAGCGTCGGGCGCGTGGCCCTGCGGATCTGGCTCGGCCTGCTGGCCCTCGTGGTCCTCGTCGCGCTCGTGGCGTCCGTCTGGAACGGCCTGCTGCTCAAGCTCGGCGCCAACATGGCCCTCCTCGGCGTCATCCGGTTGGCGCTCGTCGTGCTGGCCGTCGCCTGGGCTGCGCTGTTCGTGGACGCGTGGCGGATCGCGGCCCCGGGTGCCCTGCAGCGTCGGCAGCGGGTCGCCCTGGTCACGCTCAACGGCGTCCTCTGCTTCTCCGTGGTGGGCGGCCTCCTCTTCTCCGCCCACGCGATCGAGGTCGGCCGTGGCTTCGTCACCAGCGTCTTCACCGGCGAGGAGGTCACGGAGCCGACCGCCGGCCGCTACAACGTGCTCCTCATCGGCGCGGACGCGGGCGAGGGCCGCATCGGGCTGCGCGCGGACTCCATGACCGTGGCGAGCATCGACCAGGAGTCGGGCCGCACCGTGCTCATCTCGCTGCCGCGCAACATGCAGCGCTTCCCGTTCCGCGAGGGCTCCGTCATGGACGAGCAGTTCCCCGACGGGTTCGACTGCGAGGGGTGCTACCTCAACGGTGTCACCACGTGGGCGACCGACCACCCCGACCTCTTCGGCCTCCCGGCGGACGCCAGCCACGACCAGCTCTTCGACGCCGGCATGGACGCGACCATCTCCGCGATCGAGGGCGTCACCGACCTCGACGTGAACTACTGGGCCATGGTGGACATGCGGGGCTTCGAGGACCTGGTCGACGCCGTCGGCGGCGTCGAGCTGAACGTCCGCGGGCGCATCCCGATCGGCGGGGTCGGCGCCCCCATCTCGGGCTACATCGAGCCCGGCGTGCAGCAGCTCGACGGCTACCGGGCCCTGTGGTTCGCACGGTCCCGCGCGGACTCCGACGACTATTCGCGGATGGCGCGGCAGAAGTGCGTCATGAGCGCCATGCTCCAGCAGATGGACCCCACGACGGTGCTCACCAGCTTCGGCCAGATCGCCGACGCCGGCGCGAACATGCTGGAGACGAGCATCCCGCCCGGCGAGGTCGACCGGTTCGTCGACCTGGCGCTCAAGGCGCGCAACGAGCCCATCTCGACCGTGTCGATCGTGCCGCCCGCCGTGAACACGGCCGACCCGGACATGGACGTCGTGCACCAGATGATCGCCGCCGGGATCGCCGGCGACACGGGCGAGGCCGACGAGGCCCCGGCGACCGAGGCACCCTCGACGGAGGCTGCGGCGGGGTCGGGCTCCGGCGCGAGTGGCTCGGGCGGCGGCGAGGCCGCTGCTCCCGACACCGTGACCGGCGGCTCGATCGGCTCCCGCGACGAGGGCTACTCCGCCAACGAGACCAGCGACCTCGGCTCGGCCTGCTGATCCGACGAGCTCGACCGGTCGACCGGCCCCCCGACCCCCGAGGGGCGTAGTCCCTGACGTTCTGCACGCGACACGCCGTCCTCCGGGCACGGCACGCTGCGGAACGTCAGGGACTACGCCCGTACGGCGCGGGATCGCCCGTACGGCGCGGGATCGGCCGTGCCGGGGGGCGCCTGGGCCTGTCGCGGAAGTGTGCGGCTGGTGCGGTCCCGAGCGTGACGGTCCTGCCCCAGCCGCACTGTTCCTGCCCCGGCGGCCGCGGCCCCGCCAGGACCTGCGCCCAGCAGCCACCTCGACGGGTGGCGCGTGACACGTTCGCCTCGGATCGCGGCGAGGCCTGCCGACGGGGGAGAGGTACGGAAAACCGGGCCCCGTCGGCGTGTCATGCTCCGAAACGGCTCGGTTTGACGAATCATCTCGGAAGTGCACGGCGTGGCGGCTTGATAATCACACCGTTGTAGTTCTCGCGTTCGGCTTGCCTGTTACTCATGTGACGTGTGTGATGTCCGACGTCTCGTGTGAACAACTTCCCCCGTCGCGCGCAGGAGCCCTCTCGATGTCAGCCAGCAAGTCTCGATACGTCAGCGTCTGCCAACAGGCGCTGACGCTCCTCGCGGTGGCCGCCGTGCTCGCTCCCGCGGCCAACGTCGTCTCCCTCGACATCTCGCACTCGCCCGAGGTCGCGCCGACGGTGCCCATCGCTGCCGGACCCGGCGACGAGGCCCCCGTCGAGTCGGCCCCGGTCGAGTCGACCGTCGAGGAGGTGGCGCTGACGGCGACCGAGGACGCCGTGCCCGCCGAGCCGACGGCTCCCGAGGCGCAGCGGGCCCCGGCGCCGGAGGACGCGACCGACGGCGTGACCGAGGAGCCGAGCGAGGAGCCGACGGAGGAGCCGACCGAGGAGCCGACCGAAGAGCCGAGCGCGGAGCCGACCGAGGAGCCGACGGAGACGCCGACCGAGGAGCCGACGGGGACGCCGAGCGAGGAGCCCGCCGCGCCGGCCACCACCGACGCCGACGGCCTGGCCCTCCCGGGCGTCACGACCGAGCTGCTCAGCGACCCCCAGCCCGTCACCGGCTTCGGCGCCGTGGGCGTGACGTGGGACCCCGCGACCCCCGTCGCGGGCGACGCGATCACGTTCCTGGTGCGCACGGCCACCGACGGCGTGTGGAGCGACTGGGAGACGATGCCCTACGAGGCCGAGCAGGAGGAGGCCACGACCGCCGCGGAGAACGCGGACGCCGGCAGCGGCGAGGAGGCCGACGCGCGGCCCGGGACGGAGCTCGTCTTCGTGGGCGAGGTCGACGAGGCCCAGGTGCAGGTGACGGCCCCGGAGGGGCTGCCGGCCGACCTCACGGTCGCCGTGATCGACCCCGGCACGTCGCAGGTCGTCGAGGAGGCGCCGGAGTACGCCGCGCCCGCCGCCGACCCGGCTGCTACCGCCGACCCGGCCGCCACCACCGACCCGGCCGACGCGACCACCGGCGACAGTGCCGACACGAGCGCGCCCGCCGACGACGCCATCGCGTTGCAGGCCGCCGCGAGCGGCGTGTCGCAGCCGTCGATCTACTCCCGCGCCCAGTGGGGGGCCGACGAGGGCATGCGTGACGGGTCGCCCCGCTACGCCGCCGTCAAGGGCGCCGTCATCCACCACACGGTGAACGCGAACAACTACACGGCCGACCAGGTGCCGGGGATCATCCGGGGCATCTACGCCTACCACGTGAAGTCCCAGGGCTGGTCCGACATCGGCTACAACTTCCTCGTCGACAAGTTCGGCCGCCTGTGGGAGGGCCGCTACGGCGGGATCACGAAGGCCGTCCGCGGGGCGCACATCTCGGCCTACAACGACTACACCTTCGGCATCAGCGCGATCGGCAACTACGAGACCGCCCAGCCGACGCAGGCGATGCTGAACTCGATCGCGCACCTGATCGCGTGGAAGCTGAAGATCCACGGCATCGACGCGACCTCGACGCAGAGCTTCGGCGGCGACCGCTACCCGGCGATCATCGGCCACCGCGACGGCGGCCAGACGGCGTGCCCCGGCAAGTACCTCTACGCCAAGCTCGGCTGGATCCGCACGGAGGCCAAGAGCATCCAGAGCTCGGGCGGCTCCACCAGCCCGACGCCGGCGCCCACCCCGGGCAGCAACGCGTCCCGCCCGGCGATCGCCAAGGCCAACCTCATCGGTAACGACCGCCCCGACCTGGTGTTCCGCCAGTCCGACGGCCGGGTCTGGATCCTGCCCACGGGCGGCCTCAACGCCTACGGCAGCCGCATCGCGGTCGGCACCTTCCCCGGTGCGCAGGGCGTGACGATCTCCCCGGACCTCACCGGCGACGGTCGGCAGGACCTCGTGGTGGTGGACAGCCGCGGCCACGCCCTGCTCTACCCGGGCACGGCGCAGGCGGGGAAGTTCGGCTCGCCGCGCAGCATCAGCGCCAGCATGTTCAAGGACACCGAGAACCTCATCGGGGTCGGCGACCTCGACGGCGACGGCAAGAACGACCTCATCGCCCGGAAGTCCGCGACCGGCCAGACGCTCCTCTACCGGGGTGACGGCAAGGGAAAGTTCTCCGCCGTCTCCATCGCCCGCGACTGGAGGGCCTACGCGCTCTTCACGGTCATCGGCGACGTCACCGGCGACGGCGTGCGCGACCTCATCGCGAAGGACACCTCGGGCAAGATGTGGGTGCTCCCCACCGGGGTGCGCCGCAACGGCACCGAGCGCCAGTTCGTGGTCGGCACCCGCAAGTCGATCCCCGGTGACTTCTCCGCGGTCGCCGCCATGGGCGGCTGGGGTGACGTCAACGCCGACGGCAAGCCCGACCTGCTGCTCCGCCTGACCAGCGGCTCGCTCTACCTGATGCCCTACAACGGCGGCAACGCCCGGTTCGGGCCCACCCGCGGTCCACTCTCCGGTGGGGGCAAGTTCCGCGAGATCACCAGCGCGGGCAACCTCAAGGGGAGCAGCGCGAGCGACCTCCTGGGCCGGATCGGCGACACCGTCTACATCGTCCCCCACGCCGGCACGGTCGACCACTACGCCGCGAAGGCCACCAACATCGTCGTGCCCAGCGGCACCGCGGTCTTCAACGTCGGCGACTGGAACAAGGACGGCAAGGGCGACATCGTCACCCGGGCCTCCGACGGCGCCCTCACGCTGTGGCGGGGCGACGGCCAGGGCCAGTTCGCCGCGGGCGTCGCGCTCGGGTCCGGCTTCGGCTCGGTGACCAAGCTCCGCTTCGTCGGCGACGTCACCGGTGACGGCCTGCCGGACTTCTACGGGCGGAACGCGGCCGGGAAGCCGACCATCTTCCCGGGCAACGGGGCGACGGGCTTCAAGACGTCGCTGACGGCCAGCAAGGCGATGGACGAGTTCTGGTACTTCCGCGGGACCGACCTGAGCGCCTACGACCTGGTGACCGCCACGGCGTCGCTGACCGGCAAGACAACGACCGACATCGTGCTGCGGCACAAGGCGACGGGCATCCTGCGGCTGCTGCAGTACGACGCCTCCGGACGCGTCATCACCAACCGCACCATCGCCGAGCCGTCGAAGGGCATCACGTCGCTGGGCTGATCCGCTCGTCACGCTCGATGACCGCGCGCCGCTCGTCCCACCACGGGGCGGGCGGCGCGTCGTCGTCCGCGAGCACGACGGACCCGCCGGCCGCCAGGACCGCGACGGTACGCCGCAACGCGGCCCGCTCCGCCAGCCCGGCGAGCAGCACCCGGCCACCGGGCGCGGCGGCGGGAGCGGGCGCGTCGCCGAGGAGCTCGGCCTGGCTCACGTCCGGCAGGGCGGCGTCGTCGGCGGTCGGGGGGTCGAGCGCGACGTACCCGTCCGGCTGCCCCCACACCTCGACGCCGAGGTCGTGGACGCCCCCGGGCACGCCGTCCGCGAACGGTCGGGCAAGGGGCGTCAGGGCGGCGGCGACGACGACCCGGTCGTCGGCCTCGGGCGCCCAGCGGTCCAGGGTGGCGGGGCCGCACAGCACCGCGTCGGGTGCCGCGGCCGCCGGGTCGCCCGGCTGGACGACCACGAGGCCGGCGGACCAGGCCGCCCCCCAGGCCACCGGCGTCAGCCAGTGCGTCGGCAGGTCCACGAGCAGGGTGTCGCCCCGCTCGAGGTCGAGCGCGTCCGTGAGCAGGCCGGCGGTCTTGGCGACCCAGTTGGCGTAGGTCACGACGGAGAGCTCGACGCGCTCGGTGACGGCACCGGAGGCGTCGTGGGCGTACCACGTCACGAGGGGGCGACCGGCGTCGGCGGCGACGAGGCCGGCCAGCAGGTCGGGGAAGACGGCGGGGCGGCGCGGGGAGGCGGTCACCCCGTCATCCTCGCAGCCGGTCCGGAACGCCGAGAGCCCCGGCCGTGGGGCCGGGGCTCTCGGGTCACGCGGTGACCGGGGGGATCACATGGCGTTGGGCTCGGTCGAGTTGGTGTAGGGCCAGCGGAGCATGAACTCCTTGAGCGCCTCGCCGCTGGGGGCGCTGCAGTACTGGATGACGCCGTAGCTCGTGGGCTCCTCCTCGCCCTCGGCCGTCGGCGCGACGAGCTCCGGCGCGTCGCCGACCGCGGGCTCGGGGTCGATCGCCCAGTGGGTGAGGGCCACGTGCACGCCGCCCTCGAGCTCGGGCGCCTCGTTGCCGGTCAGCTCGGCGATCTGCTCCATGCCGGCCTGCATGTCGGTCGCCCACTCGGTCTGGTCGCCCTCGGCCTCCTCCGCGCCGTACCACGGCACGGCCTTGAACTTGAGGCGGAAGTTGTCGGTGCCCTGGAGCTTCTTGCCGATGCCCTCGATCTCGTCGACCTCGTCGCTGTTGTCCTCGACGGTCTGGTCGTACCAGAGGAACGTGTAGCCGTGCTCGGAGTTGTGCACGAGCTGCTCGAGCTCCGAGCGGTCGTCCCAGCCGTAGAACTTGCGCTCCATCGCCGCGGGGACCGACCGGTGGGGACCGAAGATCGGGGGCGACGTCGTGTACTCGATCGAGCCGGAGTCGCGGTGGTCCTGCTCGCCCGTCGCCGGGATGACCATCTCGGGGCCGCACACCGTGGCCGGCGCACCGATGCTGGCGAGGTCGATGTCGTCGAACTTGCGCAGGTCCCACCAGTTCGCGACGGGCCGGTAGGCCGCGGCGCCGACGATGAGCAGGGCGACCACGGCGCACACGCCGACGATCATGAAGCTGCCGCGCCGCTCGGCGCGCTGGTGCGCCTTGAGCTGCTTCTTGGCCTTGGCAGCACGGTCGTTGCTCGGGGTCTTCGCCACGGTCTGGCAATCCTCACGGGGTCGGGACGAGGGCAGGTCGACGTGCGCCGCGCTGGGCGCACGAGAGGGGAGTTTACGGACTACCCGGGACGAAGCGGACCTCCGAGGTCCCCGCGGGTTCCCAGGACCACCCCAGCACCCGGGTCAGCGCGTCGAGCGAGACCCGCGCCGCGTGGAGGTCGGCGACGGGCGTGGTGACCCCCGCGTCGTCCACGAGCACCGGTACGGCGAACACGCGGGTGAGCGCGTCGGCGACGTCGGCGGCCGCGGCGGGTCCGCCGAACCCGTCCCGCAGCTCGGCCTCGTTGACGCGGGCGGCGAGGGCGGCGACGACGGCCTCGCGCGCGCCGTACCCGAACATGTCGCGCTCGGGCGCCCGCACCAGCCCGGCGGCGCCGGGCCCGTCCTCGTCGGCGGGCAGCACGAGGTCGGCGCGTCCGCGCAGGAGCGCGAGGGGGCGCCCGCCGAGCTTGCCCTGGGCGAGCTCGGCGGCGGACGCGATCTCGTCCGCGACGGCCGGTGCCGTCACGGCGAGGGGGTTGCCGTAGGAGTCGACGCGGCCGGCGTGGTCGTCGAGCACCCGGAGGCCGGCGGCCCCCACGGCGATGTCCGTCTGGCCCTCGCGCCACGCGCGCCCGGCCGTGTCCGTGACCACCACGCCGACGACGGCGCCGGTGCGGCGGCGTACCTCGGCGCGCAGCGCCCGGGCCGAGGCGTCCGGGTCGAGGGGGAGCGGCACGACACTGCCCGCGACCACGTTGGAGTTGTCGACGCCGGCGGCGGCGAGGGTGAGGCCGTGGCGCGTGCGCGCGATGCGGGTCGGGCCGCGGCGGGCCACCACCCGCACGGTCTCCTCGTCGATGACCGACTCGCGGTCGGAGGCGACGACCCGTCCCTCGGCCTTCGCGACCGCCTTGCTGGTGACGACGACGACGTCCCCGTCGCGGGGGGCGAGGTGGGTGACGACGAGCGCGGCCAGGTCGGTGCCGGCCGCGACCTCGCCGATGCCGTCCGGGGCGTGGACCTCGAGCCCGCTCACGACGGGCGCCCGGCGAACGCCGCCTCGACCGCGGCGGCCGCCATCCGGGCGGTCGCGTCGTGGTCGGTCATCATGAGCGGCACCGCGCGGCTGGTGAGCCCGGCGGACTCCAGCTCCGGCAGCTGCGCGGCGTCGCGCTCGTCGACGAGCCACGCGTCCAGCACGCCGGTGCTCCCGGGGCCGCGGGCGCCGTAGTGCCGACCGACCGCCCCCGCCGACACCTCGACGCCGATCGCCTCGAGCACCTGCCGCGCCATCCCGCGCACCGGCCCGTCGCCGACGATGGGGGAGAGGCCCACGACGCGCGCGTCGGTGGTGGCGACCGCGTCGCGCACCCCCGGTACGCCGAGGATCGTGCCGACCGAGACGACGGGGTTCGACGGGGGCAGCACGACGAGGTCGGCGTCCGCGATGGCCTCGAGGACGCCCGGGGCCGGCGTGGACCCCTCGAGGCCCACGACGACGACCGTCTCGGCCGGCACCTCGGCGCGCAGGCGCACCCAGTACTCCTGGAAGTGGACGACGCGGCGGCCGCTGGGCGCGTCCTCGTCGGCGATCGCCACGTGGGTCTCGACCCGGTCGTCCGTCATGGGCAGCAGGCGCAGCCGGGCGCCGAGGGGCTCGAGCCAGCGACGGCACAGGGCCCGCGTCACGTCGGAGAGCGGGTAGCCGGCGGCCAGCATCTGCGTGCGCACCAGGTGGGTGGCGACGTCGCGGTCGCCGAGGCCGAACCAGGTCGGCTCGACGCCGTACGCCGCGAGCTCGGTCTTGACGCTCCACGTCTCGTCGCGCCGACCCCACCCGCGGTCGGGGTCGATGCCGTCGCCGAGGGTGTACATGACGGTGTCGAGGTCGGGGCAGACCTTGAGGCCGTGGACCCAGATGTCGTCCGCAGTGTTGGCCACCACGGTCACCTCCGTGGCGGCGGACCCGCCGGGCACCTGGCCGGTGGCGAGGCCGTGCAGCAGACCCTGGAGGAAGCGGGCGCCGCCCATGCCTCCGGAGAGGACGGTGATGCGCTGCAGGGTGGGGGGCGTCGTGCTCATGGGACCACCCTGCCGGACGGGTCGGCAGGCCCGTCCATCGGGCTCTCTAGCAGACTGCTTGTAACACACGGTGGGCTTGACTTACGGGTACGACAGGCATGTAATTCCCACAGTGTCTTCCCCTTCAGACGCGACGGCGTCGGCCGAAGGGGAGGGCGAGCAGGAGCCGGGGTGCGGCGGACGGTGGCGTGTGGACGTCGCCGAGGTGTGCCGAATGGGTCGAGGAACCGGGGAAGGGGCGGGTGGCGTTGATCGAGCTCAATCTCGTTGACGGGGACGCCGGGGAACCGGGCTGGCAGGAGCGTGCGCTCTGCGCGCAGACCGACCCGGAGGCGTTCTTCCCGGAGAAGGGCGGGTCCACGCGCGAGGCCAAGAAGGTCTGTCTCACGTGTGAGGTGCGGGACGAGTGCCTGGAGTACGCGCTGATGAACGACGAGCGCTTCGGGATCTGGGGCGGTTTGTCCGAGCGCGAGCGGCGCAAGCTGAAGAAGCGCGCCGTCGTCTGAACGGGGAAGGGGGTCGGCCGTGACCGACCTCGTCCCCGTCCTGGTCGTCGCCGGCCCGTTGGGTGCGGGCAAGACGACCCTGGTCAACCACCTGCTCAGCCACAGCGCCGACACGCGCGTGGGTGTCATCGTCAACGACTTCGGTGACATCGACGTCGACGGTCTCCTCGTGGCCGGCCAGGCCGACATGCTCTTCTCGGCGAGCGGCGGGTGTCTCTGCTGCGCCACCGACGACGGAGCCGTCGCGGACTTCGTGGCCCGGTTGACCGCTCCGCGGGCCGGGATCGACGTCGTGGTCGTCGAGGCCAGCGGCGTCGCCGACCCCGTCGCCCTCGTGCACCGGGTGACCACCAGCCTGTCCCGCCGCGCACGCTTCGGCGGCCTCGTCGTGCTGCTCGACGCCGAGCACGTCGCCCCCGACCTCGCCGACCTCGCCGCGGGCGGCGAGCGCCACGCCCAGCTGGCCCACGCCGACCTCGTCGTCCTCACCAAGACCGACCGCGTCGACGCCGGGCACCTCGCCCGCCTGCGGGCCCGTCTGCGCGTGCTCCTGCCCGGGCGCCCGGTGACGACCGCCGTGCAGGGGGCGCTCGACCCGACCCTGCTCTTCGACCTCCGGCACGACCCCGCCCGGCAGCTCACGCTGGGCGACATCCGCGCCGGGGAGAACGAGCACCTGCACGCGGCGTACCGGTCCGTGAGCTGGACCAGCGCCGCGCCCCTCCACCCGCGCCGTCTCGCGGCGTTCCTGGGCGAGGGGGTGCCCGAGGCGTTCCGCATCAAGGGGTTCGTGACCATCGACGTGCCCGGGGCGACGTCGCGCTGGACGGTGCACCGCGTCGGTCGACACGTCCGCGTCACCCCCGGGGCGCCGGGCGCCCCGGGGCGCCGCGCGGGCACCGAGCTGGTGCTCATCGGTCCGGAGCTGGGCGGGTCGGCCTACGACGAGCTCGCGGCGATGGTGGCCACGCCCGACGAGCGGCCCGACCTCGAGGACCTCTGGGGTCTCGAGCGCCTGGTGCCGGCCGAGCTGCGCGCCGACCACCTGCCCAGCGCCGCGGGCTGAACCGGCGCGATCCGGGAGGGGTGCTGTCGCGGCGGGCCCCGGTGGGGCAAGGTGTCCTCGTGACCCACGCCACCGATCCCACCTTCGCGCGGGTGCTCGACGAGCGCTTCAGCTGCCGCGCGTTCCTGCCCGAGCCGGTCGAGCCGGAGCTGCTCGACCAGCTGTTCCGCCTGGCGCAGCGCACGCCGTCCTGGTGCAACACGCAGCCCTGGCAGGTCCACCTCGTCACGGGCGCGGCGCGCGACGACTTCGCGGCCCACCTGGCTGCCGCCGTCACGAGCGCCCCCGGATCCTCGGACCTGCCGACCCCGGAGCGCTACGAGGGCGTCTACCGGGAGCGGCGCCGCGCGTCCGGCTTCGCGCTCTACGAGAGCCTCGGCATCGCGCGGGAGGACACGGCGGCCCGCGGCGCGCAGATGCTCCGCAACTTCGAGTTCTTCGGCGCCCCCCACGTCGCGATCGTGACGAGCGACCGCCTGCAGGGCACCTACGGCGCGATCGACTGTGGGGGGTACGTCGCGACCCTGACCCACGCGGCCACCGCGCTGGGCCTCGCCACGTGCGCCCAGGCGGCGCTGGCGATGTACTCCGACGCCGTGCGGTCGTTCCTCGGCCTCCCGGAGGACCGCGTGATCGTCTGCGGCGTCTCCCTCGGCCGCGCCGACCTCGACCACCCGGCCAACGGGTTCCGCACCGAACGGGCAGCGGTGGCGGAGGCGGTCACCGTCGTGGACCGGCGGCCCGCCGACCGCGAGGAGGGGGCGGCATGACCACGTTCGCACCGGGCGACGACCCGTTCGACGTCGCCGGTCTCGACCTGACCCCCTCGCCGCGGGCGCAGGAGCTGCGCGCGTCGCTCGTCGAGTTCATGAACGAGCACGTGTTCCCCGCGGAGGCGGACTACCACGCGTTCCGCCACTCGGTCGGGCCCCAGGACCACACCCCGGCGCCCGTGCTGGAGACCCTCAAGTCGGAGGCGCGCCGCCGCGGCCTGTGGAACCTGTTCCTGCCCGACGTCGCGGGGATCAGCCAGCTCGACTACGCGGGCCTCGCGGAGATCACCGGCTGGAGCCTCGAGCTGGCCCCGGAGGCCACGAACGGCGCGGCACCCGACACCGGCAACATGGAGCTGCTCCACATGTTCGGCACGCCCGAGCAGCAGGCGCGGTGGCTCCGGCCGCTGCTCGAGGGCACCATCCGCTCCGGCTTCGCGATGACGGAGAAGGCGGTCGCGAGCAGCGACGCGACCAACATCGAGACGCGCATCGAGCGCGACGGCGACGAGTACGTCATCAACGGCCGCAAGTGGTGGACCTCCGGCGCGGCCGACCCGCGCTGCGCCCTGCTCATCGTGATGGGCAAGACCGACCCCGAGGCGCCGAAGCACCGTCAGCAGTCGATGGTGCTCGTGCCGACCGACACCCCCGGCGTCGAGATCGTGCGGGACCTCCCCGTGTTCGGTCGTCACGATCAGCACGGCCACTGCGAGGTGCTGCTCCGCGACGTACGGGTGCCGGTGACGTCCGTGCTGGGGGAGGAGGGGGCGGGGTTCGCGCTGGCGCAGGCCCGCCTCGGTCCGGGCCGCATCCACCACTGCATGCGCGCCCTGGGCGCGGCGGAGCGGGCGCTCGACCTGCTGGTACGGCGCGCCCACGACCGTGTCGCCTTCGGCAAGCCCCTCGCCGAGCAGGGCATGGTGCAGCGCGACATCGCCGAGTCGCGGATCGCCATCGACCAGGCCCGGCTGCTGTGCCAGCATGCGGCGGCGGTGATCGACGCCCACGGCAACAAGGCCGCCGCCTCGCTGGTCTCGATGGCGAAGGTGGCCGTGCCGCGGGCGGCGCTCGAGGTCATCGACCGCGCCATCCAGGTGCACGGCGGCGCGGGGATCAGCGACGACGTGCCGCTCGCGATGATGTATGGCTGGCACCGCGCCATGCGGATCTTCGACGGTCCCGACGAGGTGCACCTGCGCGGCGTCGCGCGGGCCGAGCCCGGACGGGAGCGGGTGCTCAGGCCCTGAGGTCGGGCGCCCCGGGCGGTCGCCCGGCCGCGCGGAGGGTCGCCGAGCCGAAGCGGGCGTGGACGTGCACGTCGTCCCACCCGCCCTCCCAGCTCAGCCAGGCCAGCGCCGACGTGGGCATCTCGACGTCGGTCCCCGCGAGGGTGGAGGCCAGGTCGGTGAGACCCGGGTCGTGGCCGACGACGACCACGGCGTGGTGCTCGTCGGCCAGGTCCGCCACCAGCGCGGCCAGGTGGCCCGCGTCGAACGTGTAGACGCGCTCGTGCGGCACCGGCGGCGGGGGCGCGGCGAGATGTGCCGCCGCCAGGTCCCACGTCGTGCTCGCCCGCACGGCGGGCGAGACCAGCGCGAGGTCGAGTCGCGGGCCGTGGGCGGCGAGCCAGGCGCCCGCCTCGGCCGCCTGCCGTCGTCCACGGCCTCCGATGGGCCGTTCCCGGTCGGTCGTCCCCGTGGACCAGTCCGACTTCCCGTGGCGCAGGAGCACCAGGTCGCGGGTCGGGGACATGGCCCGCAGGGTAGCGGGGTCGGGCGTCGGGCGGGTGTCGGCTCAGATGTCGAGGAAGTGGTCTGCCGTGATCGGCAGCGACCGCACCCGCACCCCCGGTGGCGTGGAACGTAGCGTTGGCGACCGCGGCCGAGGTGCCGACGATCCCGATCTCCCCGATGCCGCGCGAGCCCATCGGGGTGGCGAGGTGGTCCTCCTCCTCCAGCCACTCCGCCTGCAGGTCGAGCACGTCGGCGTGGGCCGCGACGTGGTAGGTCGCGAGGTCCTGGGTGACGACGTGACCGGTGCGCGGGTCGCGCCAGCCCTCCTCGTGCAGCGCGGCGGACAGGCCCATCGTCAGGGCCCCCAGCAGCTGGGACCGCGCGGTCATGGGGTTGATGACGCGGCCGACCGAGTAGACGCCGTGCAACCGGGAGACCCGCACCTCGCCGGTCCAGCGGTGCACGCGGGCCTCGGCGAACACCGCGCCGAAGGAGTGCATCGCGTGGCCGTCGGTGTCGGTGTAGGCGCCGCTCGCGGCGGTGGTGTGGAGCCCGGGGTCGGGGGTGGCGCCGTGGTCGTGGCGGAACTGCTGCGCGGCCGCGGCGATGGCGCTGCCCCACGACGAGGTGCCGGACGAGCCGCCGGCCACCGTCGCGAACGGGAGGTCGGTGTCGCCGATCGCGAGGTCAATGCAGTCCGGCGCGACCCGCAGCGCGTCGGCGGCGATCTGCACCAGGACGGTGCGGGCGCCGGTGCCGAGGTCGACCGCGCCGACGTCGACCCCGTACCGACCCTCGCCGAGCGACCGGATCCGCGCGGTGTTGCCCGGCGAGAACAGCATGGGGTACGTCGCCGACGAGACCCCCGTGCCGACCCACCAGTCGCCCTCGGCCCGGGAGCGGGGCCGGGCCGGTCGCTCCGACCAGCCGAACCGCTCGGCGCCGAGACGCAGGCACTCGACGAGACGGCGCCCGTTGAACGGCTTGCCGCTCTCGGGGTCGACCTCCGGCTCGTTCCGCTCCCGCAGGTCGATCGGGTCGACGTCCGTGGCCACGGCGAGCTCGTCCAGTGCCACCTCGTGGGCGTGCATGCCCGGCATCTCCCCGGGCGCGCGCATCCAGGACGGCACGGGCACGTCGAGCGCGGCCACGCGGTGGGTCGTGGCGCGGTGGGGCGCGGCGTACATCATGCGGGCCGCGGTGGCGGACTGCTCGGCGAACTCCTTGATGCGCGACGTCTGCGACGTCGTGTCGTGGCGGAGCACGACGAGGGTGCCGTCGGGCTCGGCGCCGAGGCGCACGCGCGAGCGGGTGGCGGTGCGGTAGCCGGTGAGCGCGAACATCTGCTGCCGCGTCACGGCGAGGCGCACCGGGTGGCCGGGGAACGCCAGGGCGGCGAGGGCCGCCGCGACCTCGGGGGCGTGGGGGAGGCCCTTGCTGCCGAAGCCGCCACCGACGTACGGCGCGAGCACGCGCACCTGCTCCGGCTCGAGGCCCAGCACCGGCGCGAGCGTGGCGCGCACCGCGTGCACGGCCTGGGTGGAGTCGTGGAGGGTGAGCAGCGCGCCGTCCCAGGTGGCAGTGGCGGCGTGCGGCTCCATCGGGCTGTTGAACTCGTGGGGCGTGGTGTAGGTCGCGTCGACGTTCACGGGGGCGGCGGCGAGCGCCGCGTCGGGGTCACCGTCGACGGTGTCCGTCTCCGCGCCCGCGTTGACCTCCTCGGGGGCGTAGGTCGCGCTGTGCTCGTCGAAGACGACCTCGGCCGCCTCCTCGTCCTGGTGCACCCGCACGAGGAGGGCGCCCTCGCGGGCGGCCTCCGACGAGGTCGCGACGACGAGCGCGACGATCTGCCCGCGGAAACCGATGTGCTCGTCCTGGAGCACGGCGAGCTCGCGGTCCTCGGTGTCGGCGAGCCGGGGGGCGCTGGTGTGGTCGAGCACGCGCCGCACGCCCCGGTGCGCGAGCGCGTCGCTCGCGTCCACCCGCAGCACCCGTCCGCGGGCGGTGGTCGAGGTGACGAGCCAGGCGTGCAGCACGTCGCCGTCCACCGGGTGCTCGACCGCGTACGTCGCCGCGCCGGTCACCTTCGCGACGCCGTCCTGCCGGTCGAGGTGCCGTCCCATCGCCCGGGCCGGCACCTGCTCGGGGACGATCTGCGTGACGGCTGCCGTGCTGTCAGGGCTGCTCATCGCGCACCGCCCGCGAGCCGGAGGAGCGTGTGGGCCGTCAGGTTGCGCACCATCGCCACCTTGTAGGCGGTCTGGTCGGTCGTCACGGCCGCCGCCAGCTCCGCGGAGGCCGCCGCCCGGGCGCTGTCCTCGGTGAGCACGGCGCCGCGGAGGGCCTCCTCCGCGACGTACGCCCGCCAGGGGCGGTGGGCCACGCCGCCCCACGCGAGCCGGACGTCCCGCACCACGTCGCCGTCGAGGTCGAGGGCTGCGGCGACGGAGACGAGCGCGAAGGCGTAGGACGCGCGGTCCCGCGCCTTGGCGTACGTCGAGGCCGGGGCCACCGCGCTGCCGGGCAGCTCGACGGCCGTGATGAGGTCGCCGTGCCGGAGGACCGTGTCGTGCTCGGGATGGTGGCCCGGCAGGCGGTGCAGCTCCGTCATCGGCACACGGCGCTCGCCGTCGGGACCGAGCACCACGACGGCCGCGTCGAGCGCGGTCAGCGCGACGGCGAGGTCGGACGGGTGGGTGGTCACGCACGCCTCGCTCGCGCCGAGGATCGCGTTGTAGCGGCCGTAGCCCTCGAGGGCCGAGCACCCGGTGCCCGGCTCGCGCTTGTTGCAGGCCGTGGTGACGTCCTGGAAGTAGACGCAGCGCGTGCGCTGGAGCAGGTTGCCGGCGGTGGTCGCCTGGTGGCGGATCTGGCCCGACGCTCCCGCCAGCAGGGCCCGCGCGACGGCGGGGAACCCGCGACGGACCGCGGGGTGGGCGGCCAGGTCGCTGTTGCGGACGGCGGCGCCGACGCGGAGCCCGCCGCCCGGGAGCTCCTCGACGGTGTCGAGGGGGAGGCGGGAGACGTCGACGAGCGTGCCCGGGCGTGCGACGCCGAGCTTGAGGTGGTCGACCAGGTTGGTCCCGCCCCCGAGGAAGCGGGCGTCGGGGTCGTCCGCGACGAGCGCGACGGCCGCGGCCGCGTCGGTCGCGCGGTGGTAGGTCAGCTCCTTCATGCCCGCACCTCCCGGTCGGTCGTCTGCTGGCCCGCCTGGCGGACCGCCGCGAGGATGCCGGCGTAGGCACCGCAGCGGCAGAGGTTGCCGCTCATGCGCTCGCGGATCTCGTCGTCGCCGTCGGGGTCCTCGGCCGCGAGGTCGTCCGTCACCAGGCTCGGGTGCCCGGCGCGCAGCTCGTCGAGCACGCCGACGGCGGAGCACACCTGCCCCGGGGTGCAGTAGCCGCACTGGTAGCCGTCGTGGTCGAGGAACGCCTGCTGCACCGGGTGGAGGTCGCCGTCCGGGGAGGCGAGGCCGCCCGCGGTGACGATCTCGGCGCCGTCGTGGGCCACGGCGAGGGCGAGGCACGTGAGGTGGCGGCGACCGTCGAGGAGCACGGTGCAGGACCCGCACTGGCCGTGGTCGCAACCCTTCTTCGGCTGCGTCACGCCGAGCCGCTCACGCAGCGCGTCGAGCAGGGTCGTGCGGGTGTCGACGGTGACGGCGCACCGCTCCCCGTCCACGGTGAGGGCGATGTCGGCGTCCATGCGGCGACGGTACCCACGGGGCCACAAGCCGCCCGGTGCGTGAACGGGGCGTGGGTACCGTCGCGGCATGAGCGACTACACGGACGAGCAGATCGAGACCATCCAGGCCGTCGTGGACCGCGTGAGCTCCTGGCAGGACGGAGCGACCGAGGGCACCGTGGCGGACGAGCTGGCCAAGGGCTTCAACGAGGCCGGCATCGGGGTGCCCGCCGACGACCAGGCCCGCCTGGCCGACGCCATCCAGGACGCCCACGGCGAGGTGAAGGCCGCGGAGGTCCTCGGCCCCTGACCGCTGGTTTCACGCGGCATAGGAACTTGCCTATGCCTCATAGGAAATTGCATGATCCTCCCCGTCCGGCACCGTGCCGGGCGGGGAGGAGTGCGTCGTGCCCCGGGTCGGACTGACCCCTGACCGTGTCACCGTCGCCGGTGCCGAGCTCGCCGACGAGGTGGGCTTCGCGTCGCTGACCGTCACGGCGGTCGCCCAGCGCCTCGGTGTCCAGCAGGCGAGCGTCTACGCGCACGTCGGCGGCGTGCGGGACCTGCAGGTGCGCATCGCGCACCTCGCGCTGGCCGAGCTGGCCGACGCGACGGCCGAGGCCGTGGCCGGGCGGTCCGCCGGTGCGGCGCTGACGGCGTACGCCGCCGCGTTCCGCGCCTATGTGCGTGCACACCCGGGGCGGTACGCCGCGATGCGGATGCCGCTCGAGCCGACCGAGGCCGCGAGCAGTGCGGGGCCGCGGTACGCCGCGACCACGCGGGCGCTGCTCCGCGGGTACGCGGTGCCCGAGGAGGACGCGAACCACGCCGTACGGCTGGTCGGGGCGTTGCTCCACGGGTTCGTCAGCCTCGAGCTGGGCGGGTCGTTCGACCACAGCGAGCCGCCGGCGGAGCAGTCCTGGCACCGTGCCGTGGCCGCGCTCGACACCCTCCTCACGACGTGGAACGCCCCGGAGGACGCATGACCGGCTTGCTCGACGTACCCCTGACGCCTGCGCACCTGCGCGGAGCGGTCGAGGTGGAGCGCACCCCGCGGGGCGGCCTGCTGCCGCACCGCCTGCCCGCGTGGGCGCGGACCCGCCTGCCCGACCCCCAGCTGCTCATGGTCGAGGCACAGCCGTCGGGGGTGCGGCTCGCGCTGCGCACGGCGGCCACCGTGCTCGAGCTGGAGACGCGGGCGACGAAGCGGGTCTACGTGGGGATGCCCCCGCGGCCCGACGGTGTCTACGAGGTCGCGGTCGGGGGCGAGGTCGTCGCGTCGGGCTCGGTCGGCGGCGGCGACGTGCTCACCGTCGACCTGGGCGCCGGCACGATGACCCCGAGCGACGGCGGCACCGGGCTCGTGCGGTTCGCGGGGCTGCCGGGTGGTCCGGGCGGGACCGGTGGGGTGCGGGACCTCGAGGTCTGGCTGCCGCACGACGAGCAGACCGAGCTGGTGGCGCTGCGGGCGGACGCGCCGGTGGAGGCTGCCCCGCCGGACGGGCGGCGCCGGTGGCTGCACCACGGCAGCTCGATCAGCCACGGGTCCAACGCGGCGACCCCGACGGGCACGTGGCCGGCGGTGGCCGCGGCGCTCGCCGACGTCGACCTGCTCAACCTGGGGTTCGGCGGCAGCGCGCTGCTCGACCCGTCGACGGCGCGGACCATGCGGGACCTCCCCGCCGACGTCATCAGCGTCAAGCTCGGCATCAACCTGGTCAACCTCGACCTCATGCGGCTGCGCGCGCTCGGTCCGGCGGTCCACGGGTTCCTCGACGTGCTGCGCGACGGTCATCCCACGACGCCGCTGCTCGTGGTCTCGTCGATCTACTGCGGGATCCACGAGGAGACGCCCGGACCGTCGGTGCCGGACGTCGAGGCGGCACGGGAGGGCCGGCTGCGGTTCGTCGCGGCGGGCGACCCGGCCGAGGTGGCGCAGGGGCGGCTCACGCTCGAGGTCGTCCGCGAGCAGCTCGCCGCAGTCGTGGCGCAGCGGTCGGTCGACGACCCGCACCTGGCGTACCTCGACGGGACGGTCCTCTACGGCGCCGCCGACGCCGAGGCCCTGCCCCTGCCCGACGGCCTGCACCCCGACGCCGCGACCCACCGCCTCATCGGCGAGCGCTTCGCCGCGGCCGCCTTCGGCGTCGGTGGCCCGCTGGCGTAGTCGCGCGCCGAGTTGTCACGTACGGCGCGGCTCACGCGTCGAGGTGGGTCGTACGGCGCGGCTCACGCGTCGAGGTGGGTCGTACGGCGCGGCTCACGCGTCGAGGTGGGTCGTACGGCGCGGCTCACGCGTCGCGACCAACGGCCCGCGAAGGGTCACGAACGACAGTCGAGTGTCGCCATCCGCCGTCGTACGTGACCCTTTCCTGAGGTGGGACGCCCTGCGCTGCTCACCCTCCCCGGGACGTCATGCATCCCGGTCGCCCCGAGCACCACGACGCATGACGTCCCGGGGTGGCCTGCGCCCGCCGGTCAGGCCGCGTCGGGCAGGGCCGTGGCCCGGGACTCGTGCCGCAGCGCGGCCGGCGACCCCGGCGTCGGGAACCAGCGCCACACGACGGCCGACTGGGCGCAGGTCCAGGCGGCGTTGACGACCCAGTAGACGAGCAGGGCGACGGGGACGACGGACGCCGCGACGAGCATCCCGCCGGCCGAGAGCAGCGGCATCATCCGCTGGGCGCTGACGACGGCCTCGGGCGCGTCGGCGAGCGCCATGTTCGGCAGCACCAGGAAGTGCTGCGTGACGAACGACAGCAGGGCGGCCACGCCGGCCAGCAGCGCGACGACGGCGAGGTGTCCGGCGCCGGCGCCGAGGTAGCCGTGGTCCGCGAGCGGTACGCCGGCGAGGGTGGCAGCGCCCAGCGAGGCCACCAGTCCGGCGTCGAGCGCGCCGATGGCCCGGCCGCGGGCCGCGCCGCCGATGAGGTGGTAGAGGCCGATCCAGATCGGCATCTGGAGCAGCATCGGCAGGCAGCCGAGGCGGGAGACGCCGTGCTCGGCGGAGATGCGGCGGCGCTCCTCCATCAGCTCGCGCATCGCCTCCGGGTCGGGGCGCGCGCCGGCGCCCCCCTTCTTCCGCGCCTTCTCCTGGGCCTCGCGGAACTTCTTCTGCACCTCGGCGAGGTGGGGCCGGGCGCGGGCGCCGGCGTGGGCCTGCTTGACGCCGCGGACCACGAGGGGCAGCAGCAGGAGGCGCACGGTGACGACGACGGAGACGAGGGCGACGAGCCAGGCGCCGACGCCGTCAGGCGCGGCGCCGAGATCGGTGGCGGCGGAGTGGGCGGTGGCGACGACGGCCGCGAGGGCATGGGTGATGGGGTCGAGCACGGACACGGAGAGCTCCTGGGGACGTGACGGACAGGCGGTCGGAGCGCGCGGGTGCGCGCGTCAGACCGCTTCCGGTGCACGCGGCTGGAGCGGGTGGTGCGGGGTGTCGGTGGCGTCGCCACGGCGCGACGGGGCCGGGGGACCCGCCGTGGTGGGGCTGAGCGCGGATGCACGGGCCCGCGGTACGGCGGCGGCCCGGGCGTGCGCGAGCAGGGAGAGCGTCGCCGTGAGGAGTGCCGCCGCGAGCGGGGCGACGAGCGACGACCCCGAGTCGCCGGGGCTGGAACCGGCGACCAGGCCCGCCAGCAGCACGACCGGCAGCAGGAGCGCGAGCAGCGCGGGCAGGACGGTGCCCTGCCGGGGGCTGCGCGCGGTGGACATGCGGCCCATCCTAGGCCGTCCCGACGGGATCGGGCCTGTCTCAGCCCAGCCCGAGCTCCGCCGTCGACCGCTCGCGCATCTCGACCTTGCGGACCTTGCCGGTCACGGTCATGGGGAACTCGTCCACGACGAGCACGTAGCGCGGCACCTTGTAGTGCGCGAGCCGTCCGTCGCAGAAGGCCTTCACGGCGGCCGCGTCGAGGGGCGGTCGTCCGGGTCGCACGCGGATCCAGGCGCACAGCTCCTCGCCGTACTTCTCGTCGGGGACCCCCACCACCTGGACGTCCTCGACGTCGGGGTGGGTGTAGAGGAAGTCCTCCACCTCGCGCGGGTAGATGTTCTCGCCGCCCCGGATGACCATGTCCTTGATGCGGCCGACGACGACGCAGTAGCCGTCCTCCCGCATGACGGCGAGGTCGCCGGTGTGCATCCAGCCGTCGGCGTCGATCGCCTCGGCGGTCTTCTCCGGGTCCTCGTGGTAGCCGAGCATCACCGAGTAGCCCCGCGTGCAGAACTCGCCGGCCTCGCCACGCGGCAGCGTCTCCCCGGTGACGGGGTCGACGATCTTGACCTCCACGTGGGGGTGGACGCGGCCGATGGTGGCGGTGCGGCGCTCCAGGTCGTCGTCCACCCGCGTCTGGCAGGAGACGGGCGAGGTCTCGGTCATCCCGTAGGCGATCGCCACCTCGGCCATGTGCATCTCCTCGACGCACCGCTTCATCACCTCGATGGGGCACACGGAGCCGGCCATGACGCCGGTGCGCAGGCTGCTGAGGTCGTGGGAGGCGAAGTCGGGGTGGTTCTGCATCGCGATGAACATGGTGGGCACCCCGTAGAGCGCAGTGCAGCGCTCGCTCGCGACCGCCTCCAGCGTCGTCACGGGGTCGAACGCGGGCCCCGGGATGACCATGGTCGCGCCGTGGGTGACGCAGCCGAGGTTGGCCATCACCATCCCGAAGCAGTGGTAGAAGGGCACCGGGATGCAGAGCCGGTCCTCCGCCGTGAGGTTGATCAGCTCGGTCGTGAAGAACCCGTTGTTGAGGATGTTGCGGTGGCTGAGCGTGGCGCCCTTGGGACGCCCCGTCGTGCCGGACGTGTACTGGATGTTGATCGGGTCCTCGGGCCGCAGCGTCGCGGCCCGCTCGGCGACGGCCCCCGCGAGCTCGTCCGCACGGGCGTCGCCCTCCCCGCGCAGCTCCTCGAGGTCGTCGGTGTCGAGGAGGACGGTGCGCTCGAGCCCCGGGCACTCGGCCGCCGTGGAGGCCACGATCGCCGCGTAGTCGCTGGTCTTGAACCGCGACGCCGCGAACAGCAGCCGCAGCCCGGACTGGTTCACGGCGTAGGCGAACTCGTGGCTCCGGTACGCCGGGTTGATCGTCACGAGCACCGCACCGACCCGCGCGGTGGCGAGCTGGACGATCGTCCACTCGGCGCAGTTGGGCGACCAGATGCCGACGCGGTCGCCGGCCGCGATGCCGATCGCGAGCAGCGCCCGCGCGGTGCGGTCGACCTCGGCGTCGAGCTCCCGCCAGGTCCAGCGGCGTCCGCTGGCCACCTCGACGAGGGCCTCGCGGTCGCCGCGCTCCGCCACGGTGCGCGCCAGGGCGGCGCCGATGGTCTCCTCCAGCAGGCCCGGGGTGGTCTCTCCCCGGGCGTAGGACTCGCTCACGTGCACGGCTCCTCGAGATCGGATCAGACGGGCGTGTGCCAGGTCACAGTCCAGCATGCCTCGCTGTCCCCGCTGTGCAGAAACTGGACAGGGGGCGCCGCTCCCCGCGGCGTACCCTGTGGTCCTCCTCACAGGGGAACGGAGGCAACGGATGCGCCCGAGCGGACTCGCCGAGCGGCGGGACGACCCGTCCATGCGGCGGACGATCGCGGACTCGTGGCGCCGCGCCGAGCTCGCCGGTCTCACGCCGGCGACGGCCTTCGACGGTCTCCGGTACGACGCGGTCGACTCCGCCAGCGCCCTCGTGGTGGCCGCGGCGCCCGTGCTCGACAACCTCAACGAGCGGCTGACCGGCACCGGGTTCACCACGCTGCTGGTCGACCGCGACGGTCGGGTCGCGCGACGCTGGAGCAGCGACGACCAGGCGGGCCGCGCGTTCGACGCGCTCGGCGTGCACACCGGCGCCAGCCTGCTCGAGGACCGCATCGGCACGAACGCCCCGGGGACCGTGCTCGAGACCCGGGGCAGCGTGCTGGTGAACAGCGACGAGCACTTCGCGGAGCCGTTGCGGGCGGTGAGCTGCTACGGGCACCCGATCGTCCATCCCGTGACCCGCCGCATCGAGGGCGTGCTCGACGTCTCCGCGCTGATGAGCGCGGTCAACCCCCTCGTGCCGCCGCTGGTGGCGGGCGTCGTCACCGAGATCGAGCAACGGCTGCTCGACGGCAGCCGCGTCTCCGAGCGCCGGCTCCTCGGGGCCTTCCAGGCCGCGGCCCACCGGCGTCGTGCGGTCGTGGCCCTGCACGGCGACACGCTGATCTGCAACCAGGCCGCGACCGACCTGCTGAGCGCGACCGACATCGCGCTGCTCCGCATCCTCGCGGCGGACCTGCCCTCCACGGGCACGCCGCGGCTCCCGCTGACGCTGGAGTCGGGGGAGCGTGTCGAGGTGCACGGGCTCCCCGTGGACGCGGTGCGCGACGGGGTGGTGCTCCAGATCGAGCGGGTACGCGGCGGGGGGCGTGCCGACGGCGCGGCCGGGTCCGCGACGGGCGGCGCGCGTCTCGACGCCCCGCCGAGCGTGGCGCCGGTGCTGGTCTCCGGTCCGCCCGGCAGCGGTCGCACGACGCAGGCCCGCGCGGCGGCCCGCTCGACCCCGATCACCGTCCTCACGGCGACCTCCGCCCTCCTCGACGGGCCCGCGGAGTGGGCGCGCCGCCTCGACGCGCTCGTGCGGGCCCGCCAGGGCGTGGTGTGCGTCGAGGGCGTCGACCTCCTCGCGGCCGACCTCGTCGCCCTCGTGGCGGCGCACGCCGCGTCCGGCCACGCTCCGCAGCTCGTGCTGACGAGCGGTCCGGCCGAGACCCTCGACGGCCCGGTGGCCGCACTGGCCGCGACCTGCATCGACCGCCGCGAGCTCGCCCCGCTGGCGGCGCGGACCGCCGAGCTGCCCGAGCTGGTGGCCGCGATGATCGACGACCTCGGGGCCGGCGCCGGGCGGGAGCCGGGGGAGTCGGTGCACCTCGGTCCGGGCGTGCTGCGGGTGCTCTCGGCCCACGACTGGCCCGGCAACCTGCGCGAGCTGCGCGCGGTGGTGGAGCACGCGGTGCGCCGACGTCGCCGCGGGGCGATCACCGTGGACGACCTGCCCGAGAGCCACCGGGTGCCGGGAGCGAGCCGCACGCTCTCGCCCATGGAGCGGGCGGAGCGCGACGCCGTCGTCGCCGCGCTGCGCGAGGCCGCCGGCAACAAGGTGCAGGCGGCGCGGGCGCTGGGCATCTCGCGCACGACGCTCTACGCGAAGATGCGCACCCTCCGCGTCACGCTGGACTGACAGCGCCCGGCGTCGCCGCCGTGACCTCCATCGATCCGATCCCGGCTTTCTCGTTCCCCCGTCAGGAGATCAGCTCGTCCAGCCGCGCGTAGGCCCGCGCGTCGCCCTGGAGCACCACGGAGCGCTCGCCGTCGACGGAGACCGGTACGTCGCCGGCGACCGTGATGCGCCGCATCTCGCGGGGGTGCTCGTCGAAGTCGGCGACGGCGTAGTGCTGCGTCGCGCGGTTGTCCCAGATGGCGACGTCACCGGGCTGCCACGACCAGCGGAGCGTGTTCTCGAGCCGCGTGATGCGGTTCTGGAACAGGTGGAAGACCTGGTGGGACTCGGCGGAGGTCAGGCCCTCGATCCGCTTGACGAAGTTGCCGAGCACCAGCGACCGCTCGCCGGTCTCCGGGTGCACCCGCACGACGGGGTGGCGCGTCTCGAAGACCGTCGAGGTGAAGTCGTCGCGGCTGTAGTTCGCGTCGGGCTGGTCGTGCTCCTCGTCCAGCTGCGCGTAGTCGTAGGAGTTGGTGTGGACCGCCCACAGCCCGTCCGCGAGGGCCCGCAGCGGCGCGGGGAGGGACGCGTAGGCCGCCGCGGTGTTGGCCCAGACGGTGGTGCCGCCGTAGGGCGGGAGCGTGACCGCCCGCAGCACGCTGATGGCGGGCACGCGGTCGACGAACGTGACGTCGGTGTGCCAGCTGTTCGCGGCCATGCCGCGGTTCGCGGTCACGCGCAGCACGCGGGCGCTGCCGGTGTTGACCGTCGGGTGGGCCGTCGTGAGGGGGCCGAGGCGCTCGGCGAACCGCGCGTGGGCGTCGTCGTCGAGGTCGTGCTGGTCGCGGAGGAAGACCACCTTGTGCGTGAGCAGGGCGGCCCGGATCGTCGCGACCTGCTCCGCGGTGAGGTCGTCGCCGAGGTGGACCCCGTCGATGCGGGCGCCCAGCTGCCCGCCGAGCTGGTGGACCGCGGGGGCGGCAACCCCGGGAGCCCCGGCGGCGGCGGGGCGGTCGGCGGTGAGCGTCACGGGTCCTCCTCGGTTAGTCGACAAGACCGATCAAGATTATCGACCGAGAGCGTCCGGTCGGGCCCGTCTCACCCCGCGGGCACTCAGGGGTGCGTCGCGCCGAGCTCGATCATCACGACCCCGACCACGACGAGGAGCAGGCCGCCGACCTGGACGGGGGAGAGCGACTCGCCGAACAGCACGATCCCGAGGACGGCGATCGCGGCGATCCCCAGGGCGCACCACACCGCGTACGCCTGCCCCAGCGGCATCCCGCGCACCAGCGCCTGCGACAGGGCGTAGAACGCCGAGCAGTAGCCCACGACCACCAGCGCGGACCACCCCAGCCGGGTGAAGCCCTCGGAGGCGCGCAACGACGTGGTCGCGACGACCTCGCTCAGCACCGCGGCCAGCAACCAGCCCCACATGACGCCTCCCGACGACGCGACGCGCGGTGGCGGTCCACCGCGGCGCGACCGATCCCACCACGCGCTCCCGGACCCGGCGGCGGTACGACGCGTGGCGTGTCCCACACGCGTCGTACCCGCGTCGAAGCGGTGACGTGCGGGTCCGGCGGTTACGCTCGTACCTGCCAGCTCGTCCGGCTCCCGCCGCGGGCTGTCTGCACGTCGAGCACCTGTCGGTGACTCCGTGCGTGGCCGGCCCGAGACCTCGGAGCCCCGGCTGTCGGCGGGACACGTTGCACAGATAGTGGTTCCTCCTTGTCTTCCTTCATCGATCTCGGCGTCCCCGCACGCCTGGCCGACGTCCTCTCCGGTCTCGGCATCGACACCCCCACCCCGATCCAGGCGGCGACCCTGGGCGACTCCCTCGCGGGTCGCGACGTGCTGGGCCGCGGCCGCACCGGCTCCGGCAAGACCTACGCGTTCCTCCTCCCGCTCGTGGCCCGGCTGTCCGGCGGCGCGAGCGCCCGTCCCGGCGCGCCGCGGGCCCTGGTCCTGGCGCCCACCCGTGAGCTGGTCGGCCAGATCGAGGCCTCCCTCGCCCCGCTCGCCGAGGCCGCCGGCCTCACGACGCGCACCGTCTTCGGTGGCGTCGGCCAGAACCCCCAGGTCACCGCGCTGCGCCGTGGCGTCGACATCGTCGTCGCCTGCCCCGGCCGGCTCGAGGACCTCATCGGTCAGGGCCACTGCTCGCTCGGTTCCGTCGAGGTGACGGTGCTGGACGAGGCCGACCACATGGCCGACCTCGGCTTCCTGCCCGCCGTCCGACGCCTCCTGGGGCAGACCCCGAAGCAGAGCCAGCGCCTGCTGTTCTCCGCCACGCTCGACAAGGCGATCGACGCGCTGGTCAAGCAGTTCCTCACGAAGCCCGTCACCCACGAGGCCGACTCGGCGCAGTCGCCCGTCGCGGCCATGACCCACCACGTGCTGCACGTCGAGCGCGACCACCGCCTGCCGGTGCTCGTCGACCTCACCAGCGCCCCCGGGCGCACGGTGGTCTTCACGCGCACGAAGCACGGCGCCAAGGCCCTCGCCCGCCAGCTCAACCGCAGCGGCGTCCCGGCCGTCGAGCTCCACGGCAACCTCGGCCAGAACGCGCGCACGCGCAACATGGAGGCCTTCCACGACGGCCGCGCCACGGCGCTCGTGGCGACCGACATCGCCGCGCGCGGCATCCACGTCGACGACGTGGCCCTCGTCGTCCACGCGGACCCGCCGACCGAGCACAAGGCCTACCTGCACCGCTCTGGCCGCACCGCCCGGGCCGGCAACGCGGGCACGGTCGTGACGCTGATGACCACCGAGCAGAAGCGGGACGTCCGCGACCTCACGCGCGCCGCGGGCATCAACCCGACGACGACGCGGGTCACCGGGACCGACCACCCCGTGCTGGTCGAGCTCGCCCCCGGCGAGCGCAGCCTCCCCGGCGCGTTCGAGCCGGTCGTCGCGGCGCCCGCTCCGGCGCGCACCTCGACCCGCTCCTCGGACGAGCCGGGCTCCGGCGGCGGCCGTCGGCGCAACCGCCGCCGGGGCGGCGGCTCCGGCTCCGGCTCCGGCCCCGCCTCGGGTGGCGGTCCGGGTGCCGGTGGCTCCGCCACGAGTGGTCAGCGGTCGGGTGGCGGTCGCTCCGGGGGGACCCGCTCGGGCGGTGCGCGCTCCGGCGGCGGTCGTTCCGGCGGCCAGCGTTCCGGTGGGCAGCGCTCGGGCGCGGCGTCCAGCGGTGCGGGCTCGAGCTCGCACAGCGCGGCGTCGTTCAGCTCGCGGGCCCGCTGAGCGCGGTCCCTGCGATGTCCGACGACGTGACCGGCACGGTCTTCGACTGCCAGATCCAGGCGCGGCTGCGCGACATCAACCTCGCGGGCCACGTCGACAACGTCGAGGCGCTGCGGATCGTCGACGAGGCACGGCTGCTGTTCCTCCACTTCGCCCCCGACGTGCTGTCGGGGGCGGAGCGGCCGGGCCTGCTCGGCACGGCGCCGGAGCACGTCACGGAGCTCATGGGCGCCCAGCGCATCGAGTACCACGCCGAGATGCGCTTCGTCGCGTTCCAGCCGTTCCTGGTGCGCCTCTGGGTGCACCGCATCGGCCGCACCTCGTTCGGCCTCGGCGTCGAGCTGCGCGTCGCGGCGGACCACCCGCCGGCCCTCGTGGCGGAGCTGTCGCTGGTCCTGTGGGACCACGAGGCCGGCACGGCGTGGCCGATCTCCGACGACGTGCGGGCCGCGCTCACGACGTACGAGGGCCCGGGCGTCACCTTCCGCTCGCGCTGACGCGCAGGGGCGGCGGGGAGGTCAGCGCTCCAGCCGCGGCGCCCCGGGGCCACGGTCGGCGAGCTCGTCGCCGGGGTTGGCCAGCGCGCAGGACCGCAGCGACAGGCAGCCGCAGCCGATGCACTCGTCGAGGGTGTCGCGCAGCGCCTCCAGCTGCGCGATGCGGGCCTCCAGCTCGCCCCGCCACGTGCGGGACAGGCGTGTCCAGTCGCGCCGTGTCGGGGTGCGGCCCTCGGGCAGCGTCGCCAGGGCGCGCCCGATGTCGGCGAGGGGGATGCCCACCCGCTGCGACACCCGGATGAACGCGAGCCGCCGCAGCACGTCGCGGGCGTAGCGGCGCTGGCCGCCGGAGGTGCGCTCGCTCGTGATGAGCCCGTTGCGCTCGTAGAAGTGCAGGGCGGAGACGGCGACCCCCGAGCGGGTCGCCACCTCGCCGGGCGTCAGGGGTGCGGCACTCATGTGACCTGAACCTTAGTTCAGGTCGAAGGATCCCGTCCCGTGACCCTCGTCGACTCCGGGCCTCGCGCTGATCGCCCGTCAGGGTGCAGCGACGGACCCGGCCCCGGCGTCGAGCGTCGCGCGGTGCTCGAGGTTGGCGGCGATCAGCCGCTCGAGCGCGTCGCGGGTGGCGGCCAGCTCGGCGATGTGGGCGTCGATCCGGTCGCGTTCCGCCACGAGGCGCTCGAAGGCCGTCGCCGCGGTCTGCGTCGTCGGCGTCTCCACGCAGGGGAGCACCTCGGCGATCGCGCGGCTGGACAGGCCCGCGGCGTACATGCGCTGGAGGAAGCGCACCCGCTCCACGTCGTCCTCGGTGTAGTGCCGCTGCCCGCTCGCGCTCCGGCTGCTGGTCAGCAGCCCCTGCTCCTCGTAGTAGCGCAGGGAGCGCACGCTCACGTCCGCCTGCGCCGCCAGCTCCCCGATCCGCACCGGTGTGACCTCCCTCTCGACCGCCCCTGGACCCTTGCCCCTGACGTCAGTGTCAGGTTCTAGCGTAGTCGCATGACCTCCTTGTTCGACAGCCACCGGATCGGTGGCCTCACCCTGCCCAACCGCGTCGTGATGGCGCCCATGACCCGTGTCCGTGCCGCCGCCGGTGGCCTGGCGACGCCCTCCATGGCGACGTACTACGCGCAGCGCGCCAGCGCCGGCCTCATCGTGAGCGAGGGCGTGCAGCCCAACGTCGTGGGCCAGTCCAACCCCGGCACCCCGGGGCTCCACACCGACGAGCAGGTCGCCTCCTGGCGCCCCGTCACCGCGGCCGTGCACGCCGCGGGCGGCCGCATCTTCGCGCAGATCATGCACGGCGGCCGGGTCTCCCACCACGCCACCACCGGCCTGCAGCCCGTCGGTCCCTCGGCGGTCGCGCTCGGCGCCGACGTGTTCACCCCGAACGGCCCGGCGCCGGCCCCGGTGCCGCGAGCGCTCACCACGGCCGAGGTGCCCGAGCAGGCACGCTCGTACGCCGAGGCGGCGTCCCGTGCCGTCGACGCGGGGTTCGACGGGGTCGAGCTGCACGGCGCCAACGGCTACCTCATCGCCCAGTTCCTGTCCTCCAACGCCAACGTGCGCACGGACGCCTACGGCGGCTCGGTCGCGAACCGGATCCGCTTCGCCGTGGAGGCCGTCGAGGCCACGGTGGACGCCGTCGGGGCCGACCGCGTCGGTATCCGGATCTCGCCCGACGCGGGCATCTGGAACGTGCGGGAGACCGAGGTCGAGGAGCTGTACGGCGCGCTGCTCGCCGCGCTCGCACCGCTCGGTCTCGCCTACCTCCACCTCGAGGCGACCGCCGACGACGACGTGCTCCTCGGGCTGCGGCGGGCCTGGCCGGACTCGCTCGTCGTCAACCCGGTGTCGCCGGCCAGCCCGCAGCGCGCCGAGCGGGCCGCGGCCGACCGCTGGCTGGGGCTGGGGGCGGACCTCGTCAGCTTCGGCCGCGCCTACATCGCCAACCCCGACCTCGTCGAGCGGCTGCGCCACGACCTGCCGCTGGCGGCTGACGACCCGGCGACGTACTACACCGGTGGGGACCAGGGCTACGTCACCTACCCGGCCCACGAGGCCGCATCCGTCTGAGAACGTCACCTCCACGGGCGAGTCCTGTTGAGAACCTGCACACGCGGCGGCTATGTTTGTTGAGGTCTCCGTCGGGGCCGTCGGTCCTGGTGCTCCTCACGCAGCGAGCTCGTGGAGGTCCCCGACTGCGGGGGAGACGGGGCGGCGTCGCTTTCGGCCGCTCCCTCTCCCCTGCAGTGGTCGCGGCTAGCCGTGACGTCCCGACAGGCAGTCGGCCACGAACTCCGCCGCACGCTGCTCGAACCGGCGCCCGTGCCGCAGCATCGCGTGCTTGCCGCCCTCCACCACCTCGAACGAGACGTCGGTCGTCCGTGCGATCCGGTCCGCCAGGGCCCGCGCGCGAGCGAGCGGGGCGATGCGGTCCTCGTCGCCGTGCACCACGAGCACCCGCCGTCCGCGCAGGTCGGTCCGGTCCTCCGCCAGCACCCACGGGTTGAGCGCGACCACGCAGCGCACCTCGGGCGCGGAGCCGGCGAGCAGGGCGGCGCGCCCGCCCAGCGAGTGCCCGACCAGTGCGACCGGGAGGTCGCCCCACCGCTCCCGCAGCTGGCCCAGTGCCCACCGGACGTCCTCGACCGGCGTACGGCTGGGGTCCCAGCCACGGTGGGTGTTGAGGAGCCGGTACGTCGCGGCCGCCGGCACCCGTCGGGCCACCCGTCGGGCCACGGGCTTCATGCGCAGCACCGACAGCTGGGTGGGGCTGACCATGGGGCTGCCGGGACGGGAGCCGCCGCCGTGCAGCACGAGCACGGCGGCGGTCGGACGGTCCGGCTCGCGGACGCTGATCAGACGGGGTTGCACAGCGGGAGAGCCCTTCGCTCGGGAGGGGTGCTGGTACCCGCGGCGGGGGCGGTCATGCGCCGTGCCCCCACCGCGTCGGGGGCGCTCGGCGTCACGGGCTCTCGACGAACCCCTGCTCCTCGAGCCAGTCGTAGGCGACCTCGGCGGGCTCCTCGCCGTCGACGTCGACCCGCGCGTTGAGCTCGAGCAGCACCTCGTCGGTGAGCTCCTCCGTCACGGGGGCCATCAGGTCCTCGATCTCGGGGTGCTCCTCGGCGGTCTCCTCCCGCAGCACGAGGGAGACGTTGTACTTCGGGAAGTACTCCTCGTCGTCCTCCAGCACGGTGAGGTCGAGCGCCAGGATGCGGCCGTCCGTCGTGAAGACCTCGCCGAAGTTGCACTCCCCGCGCGCGGTCGCGTCGTAGATCGCCCCCGTCTGGTAGGTGCGCAGGTTCGACTCGGGCGTGCCGTCGGCCTGGCCGAGCGGGATGCCGTAGGTCTCCAGCATCCCCGGGAGGCCGTCGGGGCGGTTGGTGAACTCCGACTCGACGCAGAACGTGCGCTCCTCGACCGGGAGGTCGGCGATCTGCGACATCGACTCGATGCCGAGCCGGTCCGTCACCTCGGGGTTCATCGCGAACGCGTAGGTGTTGTTCATGGGCGCGGGCGGCAGCCACACGAGCCCGTTCTGCTCGAGGTCGGCGTCCCGCACCGCCTCGTACTGCTCCTGCTCGTCCGGGATCGGCTCCGCCTCGCCGAGGTAGGTGATCCAGCCCGTGCCGGTGTACTCCCACATCGCGTCGATCTGGCCGTCGGTCTGGGCCTGCCGGGCGGCGGCGCTGCCCGGGATGTTGGTGAGGTCGGTGACCTCCGCCCCGGCCGAGCGCAGGAGGATGATGGCCATCTTCCCGAGGATCACGTTCTCGTTGAAGTTCTTCGACCCCACCGTGAGCTCGGCGCCGTCCAGCGCGCCGTCGAAGTCGGCGAGGTCGCCGGCGAGGTCGCCGGTCGGCACGTAGCCGCCTGCCGTGCCGAGGGCGCAGCCGGAGAGCAGCGCTCCGGTGGCCACGAGCGCAGCGGTGCCGGCGGCGAGCCGGCGGGAGGTGCGGGTGCGCGTGCGGGCCACGTCAGACCCCCTTCGGTCGGTAGGCGAGCTCGAGCAGGCGCCCGATCCACTCGATGAGCAGCGCGAGCAGCGCGATGAGCAGCGCACCGGTGATCATCAGCGAGAACCGGAACAGCGAGATGCCGGTCTGGAGCACCTCGCCGAGGCCGCCGGCGTCGATGAAGCAGGCCAGTGACGCGGTGCCCGCGATGAGCACGAGGGACGTGCGGATGCCGGCCATGATCACCGGTACGGCGAGGGGCAGCTCAATCTTGCGGAGGGTCTCCGTCGAGGTCATCCCGACGCCCCGCGCGGCCTCGACCAGCGTGGGGTCGACGGCCTGGATGCCCGTGATGGTGTTGCGCAGCACCGGGAGGATCCCGTAGAGGCTCAGGCCGATGATCGCCGTCCAGAACCCTCCGCCGAGCCACAGGAACAGCAGCACGATGAGGCCGACCGAGGGTGCGGCCTGACCGGCGTTGGCGATGCCGACGACCAGCGGCGCGGCGCGCTTGACCCGGCCGCGGGTGAGGGCGATGCCGAGGGGGAGGGACACCGCGACGACGATGACAGCGGCGGCGACCGTGAGCTGCAGGTGGTCGACGAGCAGCCGCGACAGCGTGCTCCACTTCAGCTGGTTCGCCTCGACCGAGTCGAGGTCGGCGGTCTGCCGCCAGATGAGGAAGCCCACGAAGGCGAGCACGACGAGCAGGGGCGGCACGACGAGCATGGCCACCGTCTCGCGGCCGACGCTCTTGCGCGCCAGCCAGCCGCGCGCGCCGCGGTCGGGCGCCGGGCCCTCCGGGTCGGGCGCGCGCCGCTGCTCCTCGTCCGGCGGCCCCGCCGTCGTCTCGAGCGTCTCGGCGCTCACGGACGCGGCTCCTGCGCCTCGGTGGTTCCGGTGGTTCCGGTGGTTCCCGTGGCCCCGGCCGCCTCCGCGGCCTCGACCGCGGACGCCTCCTGGGCCCGGATGTGCTGCGTGACCGACTCGAAGTCGACGACGCCGAGGTACTCGTCCTTGTCGCCCGTCACGATCGCGGCCGCGTGGGAGGAGCTCAGCATCGTGTCGAGCGCGTCGTTGAGGGTCGCGCGGCGGTCCAGCGTGACGAACTCGTCGCGACGTGGCACGTCGATGCGGGTCTGGCGCCGCAGGGTGCGTAGCCACGGCCACGCGACCGGCCGGCCGCGCTCGTCCAGCACGACCACGCAGTCGTGGCGGGCGGCCTCGGCGCGCCGTACGGCGTCGGCGGCGTCCTCGCCCTGCCGGGCTGTCGTCCACTCGCCGAGCCGCAGCTCGTTGACGCGGGACAGGCTGAGCTGCTTCAACGTCGAGCCGGCACCGACGAAGTCGGCCACGAAGTCGTTGGCGGGGGCGGCGAGGATGTTCTCGGGGGTGTCGTACTGCTCGATGTGCGCGCCCTCGGAGAAGATCAGGATGCGGTCGCCGAGCTTGATGGCCTCGTCGATGTCGTGGGTGACGCAGACGATCGTCTTGCCGAGCTCGCGCTGGATGCTGAGCATCTCGTCCTGGAGGCGCTGGCGCGTGATCGGGTCGACGGCGCCGAAGGGCTCGTCCATGAGCACGACCGGCGGGTCGGCGGCGAGACCGCGGGCCACGCCGACGCGCTGCTGCTGGCCGCCGGAGAGCTCGCGGGGGTAGCGGTCGCGGTACTTGGCCGGGTCGAGCCCGACGAGGTCGAGCAGCTCCTCGGTGCGGTCGGCGATCTGCTGCTTCGACCACTTCAGCAGCTTGGGGACGACCGCGATGTTGTCCGCGACCGTCATGTGGGGGAAGAGGCTGCCGCCCTGGATGACGTAGCCGATCGTGCGGCGCAGCTCGTCGGCGTCGCGGCCGCGGACGTCCTCGCCGCCGATCGTGATCGTCCCGGAGGTCGGCTCGATGAGCCGGTTGATCATCTTGAGCGACGTCGTCTTGCCGCAGCCCGAGGGGCCGATGAACATGACGACCTCGCCCGCGGGCACCGTCAGCGACAGGCTCTGGACGGCGGGGGCCTTCTGGCCGGGGTACTTCTTGACGACGTCCCTCAGCTCGATCTCGACGCCGCTGATGCGACGCCCCGAGCGGTCGTCCCCGTGCTCGCGGTGCTCGCGGTGCCCGTCGTGGGGCTGGTGGCCGGTGGTCGTGTCCTGGGTCGTCATGCGACGCGGACTCCCTTCGAGATGGTGAGGCGCCCGAGCGCGAGGAGCAGGAGGTCGGCGACGAGGGCGACGATGACGATGCCGACCGTGCCGACGACGGCGTAGTTGAGGGCGTTGGCGCCGCCGGTCTGCACGAGCCCGGTCCAGATGTAGGCGCCGAGGCCGGGGCCGAGCACGTAGGCCGCGATGGCGGCGATGCCCATCGACATCTGCATCGAGGTGCGGACCCCGGCCAGGATCACCGGCCACGCGAGCGGGATCTGCACCTTCAGCAGCACGCCGACGGGGCCCATGCCCATGCCGCGCGCCGACTCCAGCAGGGTCTGGTCGACGCCCGCCAGCCCGACCACCGCGTTCCGCAGGACCGGGAGCACGGCGTAGAACACGACGCAGAGGAAGGCCGTCGTGGTGCCCAGTCCCGACAGCGGCAGCAACAGCCCCACCAGGGCGAACGACGGCAGCGTCAGGCCGACCGCCGAGACGGCGTTGGCGACGGGCTCCAGCGCCTTGACCCGGTTGATGAGGACCGCCAGCGCGATCGCGACGATGGTCGCGACGAGCACGCACTGGAAGACCAGGTTGGCGTGTTGGAGCATGTCGAAGGCGATCTGTCGTCGCCGCTCCGCGATGAAGTCGTCCACGCAGCGTTCCTTCCGGCCGTCCTGCTACGACCCGGCACGAGAGCCGTGCCGGCGAATCGCGGGTCTCTACCCGGCGGCCTCGGGACTACACCCGGAAGATGCGGCCGATGTCGGTGGCCTCACCCGTTCGGGTCCGGGTCGGGGGCGCGTTTCGGTGCCCCTGCTCCAATGTCGGGACGGGTCGAGCAGACGGCCCACGACCAGGCAGGACGGTGCGACATGGCAGGAGACGCGGACGCGGCACGGGAGTGGCGCGAGGCCTACGAGCGGGTGAGCGGGCTGGTCGCCACGACCCAGCTGCGCGATCCCGGAGCGCTGGAGCAGGCGGTGCCGGCGACGCCCGACTGGCGGGCACGGGACCTCGTGGCGCACATGATCGGCGTCGGCAGCGACACCCTCGGGGACGCCGTCGACGAGGAGCAGGGCGAGGACTGGACGCAGCGGCACGTCGAGGCGCGCCGCGACCGCACCGTGCCGGAGCTGCTCGAGGAGTGGAGCGACCTCGCCCCGCGCCTCGAGGAGCACGTCGCGACCACCGACCCGGGCCCGCTCGGCGACATCGTCATCCACGAGCAGGACCTGCGCGGTGCGCTGGGCGCGCCGGGCGGACGCGAGTCGGGCGGTCTGGCGATGGTGCGTGAGCAGATGGCCGACACCTTCGCCGAGGGCCTGGAGGAGCGGGGCCCGGTGCGTCTCGAGGCGACCGACGGCGACTGGACGTGGCAGTCGGCGGACGGCGACCCCGCCGTCGTGCTGCAGGCGCCGGGCTACGACCTCGCCCGGGCGCTCACCTCGCGCCGCACCGAGGAGCAGCTGCGCTCCTACGTCAGTGTCGGCGACGTGGCCCCCTTCCTCGACGACTTCGCGGGGCTCGGCCCGCTGCCGACGCAGGCCCTGCCCGAGTGACCCGGCACTACGACGTCGTCGTCCTCGGCGCCGGCTCCGGCAACACCGTCGTCGACGACCGCTTCGCGCACCTGCGCGTCGCCATCGTCGAGCGCGGGCCCTTCGGCGGCACCTGCGTCAACCGGGGCTGCATCCCGTCGAAGATGTACGTGCACGCCGCCGACCTGCTGACCGGCGCCGTGCGGGGGCCCGCCCTCGGCGTACGCACCGCGGCGGAGGCCGCCGACCAGGCCTCCTGGGAGCGGCTGCGCGACCGCATCACCTCCCGGATCGACGCGGTGGCGGAGAGCGGGGAGGACTACCGGCGGGGTCTCGACTTCGTCGACGTGCTCCGCGGGACGGGACGGTTCACGGGGCCGGGCGCGCTGGAGGTCGAGGACGCCGAGGGCGGCGTCACCGCCATCACGGCCGACCAGGTCGTGATCGCCACGGGGAGCCGCCCCGTGGTGCCCGACCTGCCGGGCCTGCACGACGTCCCCCACGTCACGAGCGACTCCGTGATGCGGATCGAGGAGCTGCCGCGGCGGATGGTGGTGCTGGGGGGCGGGTACGTCGGCTGCGAGCTCGCCCACGTCTTCGCCGCGCTCGGGGTGGAGGTCGTGCAGGTCGAGAGCGAGGACCTCCTGCTCTCCAGCCAGGACGCCGACGTCGCCGAGCTGGTGACGCGCGCGGCCCGCGACCGGTGGGACGTGCGCACCGGGGTGCGGCTCGAGCGCGCGGAGCTGCTGGACGACGGGTCGGCCGCTCTCGTGCTCGACGACGGCTCGAGGCTGGAGACCGACCTGGTGCTCGTCGCCGTCGGACGCCGCACCAACGCCGACCTGCTCGACCTCGACCGCGCGGGGGTGCCGGTCGACGACGAGGGCCGCGTCGTCGTCGACGAGCACCAGCGTGCTGCCGACGGCGTCTGGGCGCTCGGCGACGCCAGCAGCCCGGTGCCGCTCAAGCACGTCGCCAACCAGGACGCGCGGGTCGTGCAGCACAACCTGCTCCACCCCGACGACCTGGCCGTCAGCGACCACCGGCACGTGCCCCAGGCCGTGTTCACCGAGCCGCAGGTCGCCTCGGTCGGGCTCACCGAGGCAGCCGCCCGCGAGCAGGGGATCGACCTCGCGGTAGGGCGGAAGGACGTGGCGGACACCGCCTACGGCTGGGCGCTCCAGAGCGGCCCGGACGACGACGACCCGGCCGGCCCCGGCGGCTTCGCGAAGGTGCTCGTCGACCGCGCGACCGGGCTGCTCGTCGGCGCGCACGTCGTGGGCCCCATGGCCGCGTCGCTGATCCAGCCGCTCATCCAGGCCATCAGCAGCGACGTACCGGTGCGGGGGCTGGCGCGGGGGCAGTACTGGATCCACCCCGCGCCCACCGAGCTCGTCGAGGGCGCGCTGCTCGCGGCGGAGGAGGAGCTGGACAGCTGACACTTTCCCCGGTCGACCGGGGAACGTGTCACTTCGACCATCAAATTTGATGGTCGAAGCGACACGTTCGGTGCAGGCTGGCCCGGACATGGGACGAGACCGCGGGGAGACGTTCGCGCAGATCCTCGCGCGCACGCTGGCCGAACCGCCGGCGCCCGAGGTCGAGGACCCGGCGGCGCCGCGGATGCCGGACGGGCGCCGGCTCGTCGCGCTGCACGCGGCGATCGACCCCGCGGAGGCACGTGAGCTCGTCGCCGCCGGCGCGCTCCTCGCGTTCGAGGGCTGCGGCTGCGGTGGGGGACCGGGCTGCGCCCCGACCTGGTACTACGCGGACGAGCGCCGTCGCGCCGCGGAGGTCGTGCCGCGGGTCCGCGCCAAGACCCACCCGGGCTGGATCGACCTCTGGAGCCCGGTCGACGACCCGGGAGCGCAGGTCGTCTACGTCCACGGGGAGGTGCTGTGGGGCGACCTGATGTGGTGAGCGGGGCCCCTCTAGGCTCACGGCCCGTGACCAGCTACGACGCGACCTACGCGAACGTGACCCTCGACCCGCGCGCCAACGTCTACTTCGACGGCGGCTGCGTGAGCCACACCTTCCACCTGGCCGACGGGACGCGGAAGTCCGCCGGCGTCGTCTTCCCGGGCTCGTTCGAGTTCGGGACGGGCGAGCCGGAGGTCATGGACCTCAACGCGGGACGCTGCCGGGTGCTCCTGCCGGGCGCCGAGGAGTGGGTCGAGCACGGGGCAGGCGACTCGTTCGCGGTGCCCGGCGACGCGTCGTTCTCGATCGAGGTGCTCGAGACGCTCGGGTACGTCTGCCACTACGGCTGACCCGAGCCGAATGGCTGGTTCGACCGTCTCGCAAATCAGGTGACGGGCCGGTCACCGCGCCGTACGGTCCGGGCATGGCCCTCGACACCGCCGCCCTGCACGCCGCCGCGCTGGACTCCGGGTTCACCGGCGCCGTCCGCGTGGACCGCGGTGACGAGGTGCTCCTCGACCGGGCCTACGGCCTCGCCGACCGGGCGCACGGGGTGCCGGCGACGACGGAGCACCGGTACGGCGTGGCGAGCGTGGCGAAGGGGATGACGGCCCTCGCGGTGGCCAGTCTCGTCGAGGAGGGCCGGCTCGGGTGGGACGACCCGGTGCGGCCGGTGCTGGGGGACGACCTGCCGCTCGTCGACGACGCCGTCACCGTCGACGACCTGCTGAGCCACCGGTCGGGGATCGGCGACTACCTCGACGAGGCGGCCGGCGGCGACGTCACCGACCACGTGCTCACCCGCCCCGTGCACGAGCTGGACGACACCGAGGCGTTCCTGCCGGAGCTCGACGGGCGGCCGCAGGTGTCGACCCCGGGGGCGACGTTCGTCTACAACAACTCCGGCTTTGTCCTCCTCGCCCTCGTGGCCCAGCGCGTCGCCGGCACGGCGTTCACGGACCTGGTGCGCGAGCGCGTGCTCGAGCCCGCCGGCATGCGCCGGAGCGGTTACCCGCGCAGCGACGAGCTGCCGGGCGACGTCGCCCGCGGCTACCTCGCCGCCGACGGCCTCCGCACCAACGTGCTCCACCTGCCGGTGCGGGGGAGCGGCGACGGCGGGCTCGTCACGACCACGGCCGACCTCACCCGTTTCTGGCGCGCCCTGCGCGCCCACCGCATCGTCACCGAGCCGTCGGTGCGACACCTCCTCGAGCCGACGGCGGACGTGCCCGACGAGCAGATGCGCTACGGACGGGGCTTCTGGCTCGCCGCGGACTCCGGCACCGCGGTGCTGGAGGGGTACGACGCGGGTGTCTCCGCCCGCACCAGCCACGACCCCGACGGTGACGTGGTCGTGACGGTCGTGGCGACGACGGCGGAGGGCGCGTGGCCCGTGCTGGAGGTACTGGCCGGCTGAGGTGGCAGCCCCCCGTGCGCGGTGACGAGCAGTGGGGTACCGGCCCTCCACGGCAACCGAGGAGGGGTCATGGCATCACCACTGGGTGGAGACGGATCACCAGCACGCCGCGCCGTGGATGCGGCGCTACGGACGGGACAGGCGCTCGTCGACAAGGTGCGGCCGGGGGACCACGCCGGGGGAGACGCCGACGCCCGCCGTGTGCTCACCGTCGGGCGCGACGCCGACACGCTGCGCGACCTGTGGGGCGACCCGGTGCGTCTCGCGCGGGTGCTCGCGGAGCCCTACACCGGCGACCCGTCGACCTGGACGGTCGACGAGGTGACGGTCATCGACGGCGTGGTGCGCTTCCGGGCGCACTCGGGGCAGGAGCCCCCGCTCGAGGCGAGCGGCGAGGTGACCTTCCGACCCGCGCCGCAGGACCTCGGCACCGAGGTGACGCTGGCGCTTCGGCTCGACGGTCCCGACCTGGCGGCCGGCGCGGCGGCGCACAAGGCGCTCCGGCGCGCGAAGGCGTTGGCGGAGACCGGCGAGGTGCCGACCCTCGCGCACAACCCGTCCGCGCGGCAGCATCCCGAGGGAGGGGAGGGCTGATGCGCGCGCTGACCTGGCAGGGCGTCAACCAGCTGAGCGTCGAGACGGTCCCCGACCCGCGGATCGTCAACCCGCACGACGTGGTCCTGCGCGTCCGGCGCAGCGCGGTCTGCGGCTCCGACCTCCACTTCCTCGGCGGCTACATCCCGACCATGCGGGCGGGCGACGTCATCGGGCACGAGTTCGTGGGCGACGTCGTCGAGGTCGGACCGGAGGTCACCGGCGTCGGGGTGGGCGACCGCGTCGTCGTACCGTCGTTCATCGGCTGCGGCGCCTGCTGGCACTGCACCCACGACCAGTGGTCGCTCTGCGACAACTCGCACCCGAAGCCCGAGCTGTCGGAGGTGGCGCTGGGCTACCCGACGGGCGGGATCTACGGCTACACGCACGCGTTCGGCGGGTACGCCGGCTCCAGCGCGGAGTACGTGCGGGTCCCGTACGGCGCGACCAACTGCTTCGTCGTTCCCGAGGGCATCACGGACGACCAGGCCGTGTTCGTCTCCGACGCCGCGCCGACGGGGTGGATGGGCGCCGACTTCGCGGACATCCAACCCGGCGACACCGTGGCGGTGTGGGGATGCGGAGGGGTCGGCCTGATGGCCCAGAACGCCGCCCGCCTCATGGGGGCCGGGCGGGTGATCGGCATCGACCTGCTGCCGGAGCGGCTCGCCCTGGCCCGTGAGATCGGGTCCGAGACGGTCGACCTGCGCGCGATGGATTCGCTGCAGGAGACGCTGCGCGACCTCACCGGTGGCCGCGGGCCGGACTCCTGCATCGAGGCCGTCGGCATGGAGGCGCAGGGTCGCGGGCTCCAGGGCGCCTACGACAAGGTGAAGCAGGCGGTGCGGCTCGAGACCGACCGCGCGACACCGTTGCGCGAGGCGGTGCTGGCCTGCCGCAAGGGCGGCACGGTGGCGGTCATCGGCGTCTGGGGACTGCTCGACAAGTTCCCGATGGGCGCGGTCATGAACAAGGGACTGACGGTGCGGTCGGCGCAGCAGCACGGGCAGGCCTACGTGCCGACGCTGCTCGAGCACGTGGCGTCTGGTGACCTGCGCACCGACCTCCTGGCGACGCACGTGATGCCGCTCGAGAAGGGGCCGGAGGGCTACGCGATGTTCAAGGAGAAGACGGACGGCTGCGTACGGGCGGTCTTCGCGCCCTGAGGGCGGGGCCGGCCGGACGTCACCCGGAGGTAGGTCGTCGAACGGGGCGCGAGAGCGGAGGATGCAGACATGGTCGAGGTGTTGAACGTCCTCGGGGTGCCGACGAGCGCGGGCGCCTACGCCCCGGGCCAGGAGCGGGCGCCCAGCGCGTTCCGCACCCACGGGCTCGTCGAGGCCCTGGCCTCCACGGGGTGGTGGGTGCGGGACCGCGGCGACGTCCACGGGGTGCGGTGGCGGCCGGACCCGGATCGTCCGGACGCCATGAACGTGCCGGACGTCGTCGAGGTCGCCCGGTCCGCCGCGCGGCGGGTCGGCCAGCTGCTCGACGCGGGGGAGCACGTGCTGGTGCTGGGCGGCGACTGCTCGATCGAGGTCGGGGTGGTGGCCGGTGCGCTGGCGTCGGGCGCGTCGGTCGGGGTCGTCTACATCGACCTCGACGCCGACCTCAAGGTGCCCGCAACGGGCGAGGGGGCGCTGGACTGGATGGGCGTGGCGCACCTCCTCGACGTGCCGGGCGCGGATCCCGCCGTGGCCGGGCTGGGGCCGCGGCGGCCCCTCCTGGCGGGCAGCGACGTGCTGCTGCTCGCGCAGGGCAACATCACCGACTCCGAGGCGGAGATCGTGCGGGAGCGCGGCATCGAGGTGGTCCCGCTCGCGGAGGTGCACGCCGACCCCGAGGCCGCGGCGGACCGCGCCGCCGCGTGGGCCTCGCGCCACGACCGCTTGCTCGTCCACGTCGACGTCGACGTGCTCCGGTGGGTCGACTTCCCGATCGCCGAGAACAGTCGCCGTGCGGACGGGCTCACGGTCGAGGAGCTCGGCGCGGTGCTGGGGCGGCTCGTGGCCGCGCCCGCCTGGCGGGCGCTCACGGTCTGCGAGGTGAACCCCGACCACGCGCCCGACGAGGCGGCGTCGTTCGCCCGGCTCAACCGGATGCTGGCCGAGGCGTTCAGCCGGTGCCCTGCGGCGGGCGCGCACCCGCGCGGGTTGGGCTGACTGCCTACGCTGACGCGCGTGATCGACGCCCATCTGCACGTGGTCGACTTCCTGCAGCACCCGGTCGACGCGGGCGAGCTGGCGGCGGCCGTCGACCCGGCCAACGCGGCGGCGCTCGCCGACGGCGCCGTCGTGTTCGGCCTGCCGGTCAAGAAGAAGTGGGCGCTCTCCGAGCCGGAGCGACCGACCTACTACCTCGACGACAACGCCCCGTGCGCCACCCACAGCCTCACCGACGAGCTCGTCGCCACCGTCGTCGCGAGCCTCCCCGCATCGGTGCGTCCGCACGTCGCACCGCTCGTCTGCGGCTTCGACCCGACGGACCGGCTCGGGGTGGAGCACGTCGTCACGATGAGCGAGCGGCACGACGTCTGGCGGGGGATCGGTGAGGTGCTCCTGCGGCACGACGACCTGACGGAGCTGACGTACGGCGAGAACGCCCGCGCGGGCCACCCCGCCCTGGACCCCGTGCTCGAGCTGTGTCGGGACCGCGACTGGCCGCTGACCTTCCACCAGGACGCCAGCTCGGCGGGGCGCAGCGGCCGCTACGAGTACCTCGGCGAGGTGCGGACCATGCTCGACCGCCACCCCGACGTCGACCTCGTCTGGGCGCATGCCGGCGTCGGCCGCCGCGTGCGGCCCGCGGGCCTCCCCGACCTGCTCGACGACCTCCTCGGCGAGCACCCGCGGCTGCACGTCGACCTGTCGTGGGAGCTGTACGACGCGGTCGTCGGCGACGACGGACCCGAGGGCGCCTGGATCGACCTGGTGACACGGCGGCCCGACCGCTTCGTGCTGGGCAGCGACGTGTTCGGTGCGCTGGACGGTCACGCCGACGCCCTCGGTCGGTGGCGGCGGCTGACCGAGCGCCTGCCGGAGTCGGCGCGGAACCGCGTGGAGTCCGAGAACGCCCGGCGGCTCTGGTGGCGTGCCTGAGGGTCGTGCGGGGGTGTTCGCGCACCCCTCCTCCGGTCTAGGTTCGAGGAGTGGAAGACCTCAAGGACGTGCTGAAGCGCTACCTCGACCGTGAGCGTCGCGCACTGCTGTGGAAGCTCGACGGGCTGAGCGAGCGCGACCAACGCTGGCCGGCCACGAGCACCGGCACCAACCTGCTCGGGCTGGTGAAGCACGTCGCGTTCACGCAGGCGGGCTACCTGGGCGACGTGTTCGGGCGGCCGCTGCCGGACAAGCCGGGCTGGATGATCGAGGCGGACGCGGACGACTCCGAGGCCAACCTCGACATGTGGGCCTCGTCCGAGGAGTCGCCCGAGGAGATCGTCGCGCTCTACGAGCGGGTCAACGCGCACGCCGACGCGACCATCGCGGCGCTCGACCTGGAGACGGTCGGGCACGTGCCCTGGTGGGGACCGTCCGGGGACACGACCCTGCAGCGGGTGCTCGTCCACCTGATCGCCGAGGTCGCCCGGCACGCCGGCCACGCCGACATCGTGCGCGAGACCCTCGACGGGGGTCGGGGTCTCGTCGACGGGAACCCCAACCTGCCCGACGAGGACGAGGAGTGGTGGGAGCGGTACGTCGCGCGGCTGCGCACCGTGGCGGAGGCGGCGGGCTGACGCTCGTCGGTCCCTCCGCCGTGGCCCGTCGGGGCTGTGGATGACGCCAGCGGGGACCGGCGCGCTCGGTCCAGACTGGCGCGCATGCGCAGCATCGACGAGACCTTCATCCGCAGCACCGACGACCTCGCGGCCTTCTGGCGCGACATCGAGGGCGGCCTCGGCTGGAGCGCGCCCCAGCTGTGGGCGGCCCACATCGCCGTCGACGGCTCGGTGAGCCCGGCGCTCCTGCAGGTGTACGACGAGGACCATGCCGCCGCGCCGCCGCCCGAGCTGCTCGACGGGTTCGTGCAGCTCCACGCCGAGGTGCTCGCGACCGCCTTCCCGGGAGGCTCGTTGGCGGTGCTCAAGGCGCGCCCGGGAGGGCCCTCGTTCACGCCGGCGGACCGGGCGTGGTGCCGAGGGCTGCAGCGGGCCCTGCTCGACGCTCCGTTCGCGTCGTACCCGCTGTTCTTCGCAACCGACGCCGGCGTCGGGATCGTGCCGCCGGACGAGCTGGTGGCGGCGGCCTGAGGCTCAGTCGGGCACCTCGAGCCCGGCCAGCACGTCCGCGACCTCGACCTGCGGGGCGAACGGTCCGGGCATGCGGAAGACGCGGGTGCCGCCGGGCAGCTCCTCGGCCTGGTAGCCCGGCCGACCCTCGCGACCGAGCAACGCCTTGACGGGGAGCCGGGTCAGGCAGACGACGAGGGGCACAGCACGTTCGGCGAGCCGCGCCAGCAGCACCTCGCGGCCGTGCGCGACCTCGTCGGGCGAGACGGCCGCTCCGCTCGCGGGTCGGCGCACGACGTTGGCGAACCCGACCCCGGCGGCGAGGGCGCCGGGCTCGAAGAACGTCCCGTCGTCGGGCGCCGGGAGGAGACCGGTCGACGCGAGACGGCGCAGCTGGCGCTGCCCGACCTGGCCCTGGAAGTAGTGGCCCGCCTCGACGCTGCACGGCACGGGGTGCAGCCCCACGACCATCGCCCGCGGACGCTCGGGCCACAGGTCGGCGAGCGTGAGCACGGAGGTGCCCCGCCAGTCGACGGTCGTGCGGAGGTCGTCGGCGGTCATCCCTCCAGTGTCGCCACGCGGCCAACTCGCTGCGCGTCCTTGCGCACGCGACCTACCGTGGGGGAGGGCCACTGGACGCCCGGGAGGGCGGATCCGTGGACAGCTTCCTCGACCTCGCCCGGTCCCTGCTCGGCTCGCCGTGGCTGTACGCCGCGGTGCTCGCGCTGGTCGTCGTCGACTGCTTCGTGCCGGCGGTGCCGAGCGACGAGGTGATCATCGCCGTCGGTGCCCTGGCCGTGACCGCGGACCATCCCGGGGTGCTGCTCGGGCTGTTCGCGGCGGCGACCGCCGGCGCCCTGGCCGGCGACAGCGCCGGCTTCCTCATCGGCAGCCGCCTCCCGCGGGAGCGACTACGACGGCGCCGGTGGCTCGTGCGGTTCCTCGACGCCGCGGACCGCCAGCTCGAGCGCCGCGGCGCACGCATCATCGTGACGGCGCGCTTCGTCCCCGTCGTGCGGATCGGCGTCAACCTCGTCGCGGGCGGGACGCTGCGCTACCGGGACTGGGTCCCGCTCGCCGCGCTCGCCTGCCTGCTGTGGGCGTCGTTCACCGTCGTGATCGGCGGCGTCGCGGGCTTCGGCCTCAGCGACCAGCCCCTGCTGGCGATGCTGCTGGGCATGGGGATCGGCCTGACTGTCGGCGTCGTCCTCGACCGCACCCTCACCGCCCGCGCCCGCCGCCGCGAGGGCGACGAGCTGGGCTGTTCGGTGCGCTGAGTGCGTCGAGTTGGGTTGTAGAGCGCGGCGCAGGCGTCGAGTTGGGTTGTAGAGCGCGGCGTGGGCGTCGAGTTGTCACGTACGCCGCGGCGTTAGCGTCGAGTTGGCTCGAACGCGCGGAGTTCTGCTCGCCGAGCTGTCACGTACGCCGCGGACGCCCCTCACGCGTCGTACGACTCCCGCAGGTCGGCCCACAGCAGCACGTTGATCCGACGGCGCAGCCGGCGCAGCTCGGGCTCGTCGGGTATCGGCAGCGGGCTCAGGTGGGTGAAGACGAGGCGGGTCTCGTTCTCGTGCGGGAGCACGGAGAAGCGGATCTCGTCGTCGGGCCGACTCGGCCACAGCGATGACCACACGACGCGCTCGGGGGCGTCGGCGACGAGCACACGGGGGTCCACCTCGTCGGGCTCGAGGAACAACCACGGCCGAGCACCGGTACGGCGCGGTTCGGTCAGCGACTCGAAGACGACGTGGGGTGGCGATGGCAGCCTCTTGGCCCGGTGCGCGAGCTCGATCACCACTGCAGGCTAGGTTCCGCGGGTCCGCGGCGCAGCGCCTTTTCTGCGCGGTTCACCCAGCTCGACGCGTATGCCGCGGCGTACGTGACAACTCGACGCCTACGCCGCGCCGTTCGACCCAACTCGACGCCTACGCCGCGGCGTACGTGACAACTCGACGCCTACGCCGCGCCGTACGACCCAACTCGACGCGCACGCCGCGCCGTACAACCCAACTCGACGCGCGGTCAGACCAGGTTGCGCAGGCGGTCGAGGAGCTCGTCGCGGACGGCCTGCTTGACGGCGGGCTCGACCTCCTCGCGGAGCGCGTCCGCGTCGTCGAGGTCCGACAGCACCGCGCGCACGTCGAGCTCGTCGATCGCCCGCAGCAGCACGTCCTCCGTCGGCAGCGCGTCGTCGACCACCGAGTCCGGCAGCGCCCGGATGCCCGCCGCGAGGAACCGGTTGATGGCGGCACCGTCGAGGACCTCGTCCACCAACGACGACGAGGGCGGCAGGACGCCGTCGTCGGCCATCTCGCCGACCGCCGTGCGGAGGCCGTCGCGGAGCGCGTCGACCTGGGCGTCGGTGGGCTCGTCCTGCTGCGCCAGCTCCAGGGTGAGCGCCTCGCGGCTGACCCCCAGCGTGCAGGCCGCGGCGTCGACGCCGCGCAGCACCAGCTGCTCCGTCAGCCCCTCGATCCCCTCGGCCTGCGAGGTGGTCCCCGGCCGCTCGTCGCAGGCGTCCGCCGGTTGCAGCGGCCGGAAGTCCCCGCCCCCGGCGGCGACCTGCACGCCGGCCACGCCCACCACGAGGGCGAACGCGACCGCGGGCAGCGCCGTCAGCCGCAGCGCGGCGTTCATCGCGCGACTCCCGTCCGCGGCCGGTCCCGGACCGTCCGCACCACCGCACCCGCACCCACCGTCAGCATCGCCGCCAGCGCCAGGCCGGCGCCCACGAGGTAGGAGTCGCGGAAGGCGAGCGACACGGCCCGGTCGAGCTGGTCGTCGAGGTCGCGCTCGAGGTCGTCCACCGCTGCCCGGTCCTCGGGAGCGACCTCGAGCGACGCGAACGCGCCGCTCAGCTCCGGTACCTGCCCGCGCTGCCCGGTGAGCTCGGCGCCGAGCGCCTGGGCGAGCTCGATCTTGTCCTGCGGCTGCAGCGGCGCGTCGAGCACGAGGGAGGCGATCGCCTCGGTGGCGGGCTCCTCGGCGTCCAGCAGGTCGGCGGTGAACACCGGGGTGAGGATGGCGAGGCCGACCACGACGCCGAGGTGGCGCGAGCTGATCGTCCAGGCGGCGTGCCGCGCGCGGGGTCGCCGGCCCTCCATGGCCCGGTAGGTCAGCTGGTCGACGCTCAGCCCCAGACCGAGGCCGACGAGCGCCTGCGGCGCCACGGTCCAGATCAGGTCCGCCGAGGGCGGCAGGGCGAGCCCGACCAGCCCACCGGCCACCAGCAGGCACCCGACCGCCACCTCCACGTCGGGGGGCGGCTGCAGCCACCGCGCCAACGGCTGCGCGACCAGCGCCGCCACGGGGATCACCGAGACGGTCAGCGCGGCCATGGCCGGGGAGTGCCGCCACCCCTCCACCAGGAGGAGCACGAGCAGGAACAGCGCCGCCGTCAGGGCAGCCGAGAGCAGCCCGAGCGTCACGTTGTGCCCGACCACCGGTCGGTGCGCTGTGTCCGGATCCTCCGCGGGCCCGTCCGCCGGCACCGGCTCCCGCACCGCGAGCGCGGCCGGGACGGCCAACGCCGCGAACGGCACCTGCGCGATGAAGATCGCCTGCCACGAGATCGCCTCGGTGAGGAGCCCGCCCGCGACCGGGCCGGCCGCCGTACCCACGACGCCCGCCGTCACCCACGCCGCCACGCCGCGCTGCTCGCCCATCCGCGCCACGAGCAGCTCGAGCGCGCCGACGAGCGCGAACGCCCCGCCCAGGGCCTGGACGCAGCGCGCCGCGATGAGCACCTCGATCGTGGGCGCCGCTGCGCACCACGCCGACGCGCCGGCGAAGACGGCGATGCCGACGGCCGCCAGGGCCCGGGGGTGGGCGCGGACGCGCCGCAGCGCGGCCGGTACGGCGAGGGCGCCGAGCACGAGGTTGTAGGAGATCAGCACCCACGCGACCTGGGCCACGGACGCGTCGAGCTCCTGGAGCATCTCGGGCAGGGCCAGCGTGACAATGGCCGAGTCGGCCAGCACGAGACCGACGGTCACGGTCAGGAGCAGGCCCACGAGTCGGTGCACCCGGTCATCGTGGCACCGGGGTGGGCGGCGGGCGGGCTACGACACGAGCCGCGCCTTGATGTCCGCCTTGAGCACCTTCCCGACCTTCGACCGCGGCAGGTCGGCCCAGACCTCGACCTGCTTCGGCGCCTTCACGCTGCCCAGGCGCTCCTTCACGAGCCGCTGGAGCTCGCCCGCCTCGAGCGAGGCGCCGGGCCGCAGCTGCACCACCGCGGTCACCCGCTCGCCCCACTTCTCGTCCGGCAGGCCGACCACCGCACAGTCCGCCACGGCGGGGTGGGTCATGACCGCCTGCTCGACCTCGGTCGAGTACACGTTGAACCCGCCCGTGATCACCATGTCCTTCGCCCGGTCGACGATGAAGAGGAAGCCGTCGTCGTCGAGGTAGCCGACGTCGCCCGTGTGGTGCCAGCCGTGCGCGGACGCCTCGGCCGTCGCTTCGGGATTCCGGTGGTAGCCCCGCATCACCAGCGAGCCCCGCACGACGATCTCGCCGCGCTCGCCCCGCGGCAGCAGCGTGCCGTCCTCGCCCATGATCGCCACGGTCGTCAGTGCCGAGGCTCGTCCCGCCGAGCCGAGCCGCTCCCGGGCGACCTCGCCGGACGGGAGGAAGTGGTCGGCCGGTGCCATCGTCGAGACCATCATCGGCGCCTCGGTCTGCCCGAAGAGCTGGGCCATCACGGGCCCGATCCGCCTCAGCGCCTCCTCCAGCCGGCTGGTCGACATGGGTGCCGCGCCGTACCAGAAGCACCGAAGGCTGGAGAGGTCCCGCGCGTCGAGGCTCGGGTGGTCGAGCACCATGTAGATCAGCGTCGGCGGCAGGAAGGTGTGGGTCACCGCGTGCTGCTCGACGCGGTCGAGGAACCCACCGACGTCGGGGGAGCGCATGACGACGATCGACCCGCCGCGGCACAGCACGGGGAAGCAGAGCACCCCGGCGGCGTGGGTGAGCGGAGCCAGGGCGAGGTACGTCGGCGGTCGGTCCTCGGGCCACGGATAGCTCATCAGGGTGATGGCCGTCATCGTCTCCAGGTTGGTGCCGGTCAGCTCGACGCCCTTGGGACGTCCCGTCGTGCCGCCCGTGCCGACGATCATCGCCAGGTCGTCGCGCGCCGCCCGGTCGACGGCCTCGGTGACCGCGTCCCCGGACGCCAGGAACGCGTCCCATCCCAGGGCCCAGGCGAGGTCGTCGTCGAGGCACACGAGGGTCCGCAGGTCGGGCAGGTCGCCGCGGATCGCGTCGACGAGCGGTGCGAACGCCGCCTGGAACACGAGCACGGAGCAGCCGTAGAGCGCCAGCAGCTCCCGGTTCTCCGCCGCCTCGTTGCGCGGGTTGACCGGGCACCAGACGGCGCCGGCCCGGCTGATGCCGAAGACGCAGGTGAAGGCCGTCGGGTCGTTGGCCGACAGCACCGCGACGCGGTCGCCCGGCGCGACGCCGCCCGCCACCAGCGCGGCGGCGATGCGGCCGGTGAGGGCCTGCACGTCGGCGTACGTCGCGGTGACGCCGTCGCACTCGAGGCAGGGGGCGTCGCGGTCGAGCGACGCCCCCTTGTCGAGGAAGTCGACCAGCCGCATCAGTGGCCCTGGCGGGTGATGACCGGCTCGGCGACGAGGCCGAACGCCCGCAGCTGGCCGAGCAGCTCCCGGTGGCCGATGGCCTTGGAGGCCGACGCGAAGCCGACCCGCTTCGGTGCCTGCTGCAGCAGCGACGACGCGACGAACGCCTGCAGGAGCCCGGTCTGCTTGTAGTTCTGGTTGCCGTGGATGACGCAGTGCGCGCGCCCGAGCGGGCCGGAGGCGTGCACCGAGTCGAGCGACTTGTTGAGGCGCGGGTTCTCGCGGGGCGGCATCACGTTCATGACCTGGGCGGCCACCTCCGTCAGGGCGGCGTCGCGGTCGGCGGGCGACATGTCCTTCGTGGCCTCGAGCGCCTGGGCGACGATCTGCGGGACGCCCGTCATGAGGGCCGGGTTGAAGACGCCGCCCTGTGCCTTGCAGCTCGCGACGCGGGGGTCGCGCTTGTACCAGACCGGGTGCGACGTGCCGCCCCACGGGAGCGACTGCGCGAGCTCGTGCTGACCGGGCACGACGAGCGGCATGAGGCCCTGGCCGGGCTCGAACTCGACGTAGGAGTTCTGCTGCAGGTGGAACGCCTTCGACGTCGCCGCGTTGATGAGGATGGTGAGGGTCGAGGCGATGGTCGGCGAGCCGCCCCAGAAGACGGCGATGTCGAGCGTGTCGAGGCCGGGCTGCTCGAGGCAGAGCTCGGCGGCGATCTCGCCGGTCGTGTACATGTGCGCCACGCCGGGGGACAGCAGCAGGCCGGCGGCGGCGAAGTCCGCGCCGTACGTCTCGTCGCAGGTGATGAGCCAGTCCTGCTCGCCGGTGGTGTCGAGGTAGTGCACGCCGGCGGCGAGGCTGGCCTCGACGACCTCGGGGCCGTACTTGCTGAAGGGGCCGACCATGTTGCACACGACGCTGGAGCCGCGGAACAGCTCGGTGAGGGACTCGACGTCGTGGGTCACCTCGACGACCTCGTAGTCGGCGGTCTCGATGCCGGCGACGTTGGCGTCCATGGAGGCCTGGATCTTGTCGGCGTCGCGGCCGGCGGCGGTGAAGGGGATGCCGTACTCGCGCAGGTACTCGCAGACGAGACGACCGGTGTAGCCGGAGGCGCCGTAGACGACGACGGGCTTGCTGCTCATGGGGTGCTCCTGTGGTCGGAGGGAAGCGTGGAAGGACGAGGGGGGACGGGTACGGCGCGGGTCACATGCCCATGCCGCCGTCGACGGGCAGCCCGGCACCGTTGACGAAGGACGCCTGGTCGGAGGCGAGGAAGACGACGGCGGCGGCGATGTCCTCGGTGCTCGCGAGCCGGCCCGAGGGGGTCTGCGCGACGACGGCGCCGACGGCCTCGTCGGTGGAGCCGAAGAGCCCGATCCGGGCGACGTCGGCAGCGAGGTTCGCGCCCATCTGGTTCGGCACGAGGCCCGGGTAGACGGTGTTGACCCGCACCCCGTAGCCCAGGGCGCCGCTCTCCATCGCAGCGACGCGGGTGAGGCGGTCCACGGCGGACTTGGTCGCGGAGTAGACCGCGATCGCGGGGAACGCGATGGTCGCGGCGACCGAGGCGATGTTGACGACCACGCCGCCCTTGCCCGCCACGCCCTCGGGACGCATGGCGCGGAAGGCGTGCTTGAGGCCGAGGGCCGTGCCGAGCACGTTGACGTCGAGCATGGTGCGGGCCTGCGCGGGGTCGAGGTCGACCAGGAGGCTGGTGATCTCGACGCCCGCGTTGTTGACGACGATGTCGAGGCCGCCGGCCTGCTCGACGGCGGTGGCGATGCCGGCCTCCCACGAGGCGTCGTCGGTGACGTCGACGTGCACGAACACCCCGCCGATGCTCGCCGCGACCGCCTGGCCGGCCTCGTCCTGCAGGTCGGCGACGACGACCGTCGCGCCCGCCGCGGCCAGCGCACGGGCCATGCCCTCGCCGAGTCCCTGCGCGCCGCCGGTCACGAGCGCCACGCGCCCGATGAGGTCCTGGTTGGTCATGGGTGCGACTCCTTCGTCGATGGGGTGATGGCGATCACACTGACGGCACTTCTGGACAGTTGTCAAGATTTTTCTTGACGACTGTCCAAGGAATCCTGGACGTCTGTCCGGAGTGGTCTAGGCTGGGCCGTCGAGCACCAGGAGGGACCCATGGCCACGACCCGCGTGAACCCCGTCGACAAGCACGACGTGCGTCGGCGCGCCCTCGCCGAGTCGGCGCTGCGCACCCTCGGCGAGCTCGGCTACGCCAAGGCGTCGCTCCGCGAGATCGCCACCAACTCCGCGTTCAGCCACGGGATGGTGCACTACTACTTCGCCGACAAGCTCGAGCTGATCGTCTACTGCGTGCGCTACTACAAGGAGACGTGCGTGACCCGGTACGACGGGGTCGTCAGCACGTCGCAGTCGGCCGACGAGCTGCTCGACGCCTTCGCCGCGAAGCTCTGCGAGACGATCGTCGACGAGGCGCCGATGCACCGGCTCTGGTACGACCTGCGCGCCCAGAGCATGTTCGAGGAGAGCCTGCGCGAGGCCGTCACGCAGATCGACCGCACGCTCGAGGACATGATCTGGCGGGTCGTGACCCGCTACGCCGAGCTCGGCGGACGGTCCGTGACGGTGCCGCAGCACGCGGCGTACGGGATCCTCGACGGCGTGTTCCAGCAGGCACTGCTGGCCTACCTGGGCTCGGACGCTCCCGACGCGGCGCTCGAGGCCCTGCGCGCCGAGGTGCGCACGCTCGTGCCGCTGCTGGTGGGCTGAGCGCCGCCTTTCTCCGGTCGTGGTGTGAGCCCACCACTTTCCGCAGGCCTGGCACCACGACCCGGCGGTTGGGGGCGGGCGCGACACTGACGTCATGCCGCCGGAGCCCAAGACCTGCCGCTCCTGCGGACGCCGCATCGAGTGGCGCAAGAAGTGGGAGCGCGACTGGGACCAGGTGCAGTACTGCTCCACCGCATGCCGACGTCGCGGCATCACCGCGGTCGACGAGCGGCTCGAGGCGCTGATGCTCCAGCGGATCTCGCGGGGTGGGTCCACGGCCGACCCCGCCGACGTCGCGCTCGCCGTGGCCGACGGCGACGAGGCGGCAGCGGCGGAGCTCGCCGAGCCCGCTCGCCGCGCGGCCCGCCGCCTGGTCGCACGGGGAGAGGCCGAGATCGTGCAGCGCGGGAAGGTCGTCGACCCGTCGACGGCGAAGGGGGCGTTCGAGGTGCGTCGCCGGCGCTAGGTCACCGTCGGTGGCGCCGTCGCACCCACCGGCTGGCCGCATCGGTACGCCGCGCCTCCGTCCCCGTCGCCAGGTCGCCCAGCTGGCGGATGCCCGGGGCGCCCCGCACGAGGTGGGCGAGGTGCACGAGCGCCATCTCGTCGAGCTGGTGGTCGGGGTCGCCGCAGTCGAAGATCCAGTGGTCGCCGGAGCCGACCATGGTGCCGCGCCACACCCGGAGCACGGCATCGCCGCGCTCGGCGACGTGGGTGCAGGTGACGACCTCGTGCTCGGGCGGGAGGTCGAACGGCCACGGCGGCTCGGCGGCCGTGGCGCCCGTGCGGGGCGACGGGACCCGCCAGGTCGGCGGTTGCTCCTCGTCGAGGACGGCGGGCGCGCCGGGCTGCCAGGCGAACACCCCGCGCCGGTCGGGCCACACCACGGCGAGGGCGGCGGGCGCGCGGCGGTGGAACCACCCCGACCAGCTCACCGTGTCGCCGAGGGCGTGCGCGGCGACCTGCTCGACGACCACGGGGACCCCCGCGAGCACGTCCTCGAGCAGGTCGCCGGGAGCGAGCCGGTGTCCCGCGACGACGCGGGAGGCGATGCGATCGAGGGAGCGCTTCATCAGCCCGTGGTCCAATCCCGACATCAGCAGCTCGGGGTGGTCGGCGCTGTGGCCCAGCCCGATCGTGTAGGCGAACGCCGGGCCGGGTTCGTCGTCCTGGCCGCAGTCGCCGTCCCCACAGTCGCACGGCCCGCCGCCCCCGACGCTCATCACCGACCAGCCGTGCTCGCGCACGCCGGCCAGGACGTGGCGGTCGAGCTCGTCGTAGTGCTCCGCCGGGCGACAGGCGTGGCAGTCGCACCGCCGGGCGCCGGCTGATCGGGGTCCCCGCGGTGGGGTGTCCCGTGGTGCCATCGCTCCTCCTTCGGGCGGGCCGTGACGGGCCCGGATCGGGAGCAGCAAGCGTGCACCGGATCGGCCGACGCCGGCGGGCGTCATCCACAGGGGCCGGAGGCCCCGCCCCTCACCCCGCGGGAGCCGCGGCGATGTCGAGGACCCAGGTCACGCCGTACGGGTCGGTGACCATCCCGTAGAGCGGCGACCAGCCCGACGGTGCGAGGGGCACGATCACCGTCGCGCCCTCGCCGGCCAGCCCCTCCCAGTAGCGCGTGAGCTCGTCGGTGTCGTCGCCGCGCACGGAGACGAAGTACGACGCGGTGCCGGCGTCGTACGGGCGGTCCGACGGCACGTCGAAGGCCATGACGTGGAAGCCGGCCGGGGAGACGACCTGGCCCCACATGACGTGGTCGGCCTCGGCGGGGTCGCCGACGGCGTGGGCGTCGGCGTACGTCGCGATGGCGAGCTCCCCGCCGAAGACGGAGCGGTAGTGCTCGAGGGCGGCGCGGGCGGTGCCGCGGAGGTTGACGTGGGTGACGGTGGTGACGGACATGGGTCTCTCCTCGGTGGTGGTGCGGGGGACGAGGACCACACTCCACCGCCATGAGGACAGGTTGTGTCCTCTTCTCCTGCGATCATCGGGGCATGCCCACGACGTCGTCCCGGATGCTGACGCTGCTCTCCCTCCTGCAGTCGCGGCGCGACTGGCCGGGCGGGGTGCTGGCGGAGCGTCTCGACGTGAGCACGCGGACCGTGCGGCGCGACGTCGACCGCCTCCGGGACCTCGGCTACCGGATCGCCACGGTGAAGGGGCCGGACGGCGGCTACCGGCTCGACGCGGGCGCCGACCTGCCTCCGCTGCTGTTCGACGACGACCAGGCCGTCGCGCTCACCGTGGCCCTGCAGGTGGCGACGACGGCGGGGGCCGGGATCGGGGACGACGCGCTACGCGCGCTCGGGACCCTGCGCCAGGTGATGCCGACGCGGCTGCGTCACCGGATCGACGCGCTGAGCGTCGAGGCGGTGCGGCCGCCGGGGTCGTCCGACGACGCGGACCCGGCGGTGCTCGTCGCCGTCGGGGCTGCCGTGCGGGCGCGGGAGGTGCTGCGCTTCGACTACGGTGCCGACGCCGAGCGCCGTCGGGCCGAGCCGCACCACGTGGTGACGTGGCGGGGGCGCTGGTACCTCGTCGCCTTCGACCTCGACCGCGACGACTGGCGCACCTTCCGCGTCGACCGGATCGCGCCGCGCACCCCGAACGGCCCGCGCTTCACGCCGCGGGAGCTGCCGGGCGGCGACGTCGCGACGTACCTGACCGGGGTGTTCCGGGGCAGCGCCGACGGGGTCGGCTGGCCGTGCACGGGCGAGGTGGTGGTGGGGCTGCCGCTGGCCGAGGTGCTGCCGTACGTCGGGGACGGCGTCGCCGTCGCGCTCGACGAGGGGCGCACGCGGCTGACGGTCGGGTCGTGGTCGTGGGTGGGGGTCGTCGCCGCGGTGCTGCGGTACGACGCGGAGATCGAGGTCGTCGGGCCCGACGCGCTGCGCGAGGCGTTCGCGCGGGTGGGGGAGCGCTGTGGGCGGGCGGGATGTGGTACTCCCGGACGCTCGATCGGCACCTGAGGTGGAGCCGTTGCCCCGTCGATCGGCCGTAGCGTCCTCGCGTGATCACGACCTTCCTCATCGAGCATCCCTGGCTGTCGCCGACGGCGCTCGCCCTCCTCCTCGTCGTCGGCCCGCTCGTGGGACGGCTGGTGGCGCACCGGCCGGGTGCCGCCTGGGTGCTGACCGGCCTCGCGACGGTGCCGGTCGTGGTCCTCACGATGCTCCCGACCGACCGGAGAGCCTTCGAGCGGTGCGAGGTCGCGTGGACCATGCCGACCCCGGGACGCGTCGAGCTCGCGGCCAACGTCGTGCTGTTCGTGGCGCCCGTGCTCCTCGCCGCGGTGGCGACCCGGCGCCCGCTGCTGGTGGCGGTCGCCGGTAGCGCGCTGAGTGCACTGATCGAGACCGTGCAGGCCCTGGCGCCGGCCCTCGGGCGGTCCTGCTCGACGAACGACTGGCTCTCCAACACCATCGGGGTCGCCCTCGGTGCGGCGCTGGGGGTGGTGGCCCTGCGGCTCGCCGGTCCGGTGGGCCCGGGGTCGCGCTTGACGATCCGTCCACGGTCGTTGACGCGTCCCTGACCCCCTCCGAGGGTGGGGCCGACGGGGGCCGCAGCGTGGACGGAGGTCAGGACATGGCGAACGAGCAAGGGTCGGCGGTGGAGGTGCGGGTCGAACGGGGCTGCATCTCGTCGGGCATCTGCGTCGAGATCGCGCCGGAGTCGTTCGAGCTCGTGGGCGTGCGGGCCAGGCCGCGCCTCCCGCTGGCGGACTCGCCCGAGGCGCGATCGGCACTGCAGGAGGCCGTCGAGGCCTGCCCGGTGGAGGCCATCCTGGTGCTGCCGGCCGCGCCCGACGCTCCCTGAGGGCGCCGGGCGCGGCCGCGCGGGTCAGCTCGCGGCAGAGCGGGGGGCGGGCCACTGCACGCCGACGCTCTCCATCCCCGCCATGATGTCCATGCCCGGGTTGGCCTGCAGCACCTCCTTGAAGGTGGGGCTGCCGACGACGACGGGCTTGAAGGAGCGCAGGAAGTCGTCGATCTCCTTCGCCTCGCGCTCGGGCAGCCCGAACTCCTCGTAGGCCGGGGTAACGATGTCGTTGAACAGCGCGTCCCAGTACTCCTCGGTGATGCCCATGCCGCGGTGCGCGGTGGCCATGTCGGGGCCGGTGTAGGTGTGCGGCCCGCCCCAGTGCTCCCCGAGGAACTCGACGAACCCGCTGATCTCCTCCTGCACCTCGGCCTGGGTCTTGTGGTTCCAGATGTGGCCGATGGTCGGGTTGAGCATCGCGCGCTGGACGAGGATCGCGGCGAGGAACTTCACGGTCGGGAGGCCGCCGAGGCGGTCGTACAGGCTGGCGTCGTCGGCCGGCGTGGTGGCTTCGGGGGTGGCGGTGGTGTCGGTCATGGGTCCGACGATGAAAGTGACGGAACAAATGCGTCAACAACTGTCGACGGATCGACAAGTCCTGTCATGTGACGGTAACCACGCGACGCCGCCGCTGTGCTTCACTCCTCGGGTGGACGTCGACACCCGAACCGTTCCGGCACGGGAGCGCTACGACTACTGGGTCGCGAGCGTCTCCGACCGCTTCGTGCCGCTGCGCACGACCGTGCCGTCCCGCGAGGGCCTGCAGGGGCGGATCCGAAGCGCGCAGGTCGCCGACGTCGGCGTCCGACGGATCGCCGGCACCGAGCACCGCTTCGAGCGGCGGGAGTGCGACATCAGCCGGAGCGGTGACCGCGACGTGCTCAGCATCGTGTTCCTCCACCGGGGTGCGACGACCGTCGAGCAGGACGGCCGCGTGGCGACCCTCCTGCCGGGGGACTTCCTGCTCTACGACAGCGAGCGGCCGTTCGACTTCTGCAGCCACGGCCCGTTCGACTACTCGATCGCGATGCTGCCCAAGGACCTGCTGGCGTTCGGCGCCGACGACTACCGCGACCTCACCGTGCGACCGCGGCCGGGCGGCCGCGGGGTGGAGGCCCTGGTGTGGCGGCTCGTGACCTCGCTGTCGTCGTGGGACACGACGTCGGTGGGCGACCGTCGAGCCGCCGGTCTCGAGCGGGCGCTGGTCGCGCTGGTCTCGGCGCTGGCCCCGTTGGGCGAGCCCCCCAGCCCGCGGGAGGTCCTCGTCGACGTCGCCCGAGCACTCGTGCTCCACCACCTCACGGATCCTCGGCTCTCGCCGGCGTCGGTCGCCGCCGCCTGCGGGATCTCGGTGAGCTACCTCCACCGCCTGTTCGAGCCGGAGCCGGCGACGGTGGCCGCCTTCATCCGGGAGGAGCGGCTGCTCCTGGCCCACGAGCGTCTCGTCGACCCGGGGAACCGGGGCGAGTCGATCGCGGCGATCGGCCGCGCCTGCGGCTTCGACGATCCCGCGCACTTCAGCCGGCTGGTGCGCCAACGGTTCGGCGTGGCGCCCACCGAGCTACGGCGGAGTGGCGTGCTGGCGGGCGGCCTCGTACCGGTCTAGAGGACGACCGCGAGCACGATCAGCAGCACGACCAGGCCGATGAGAAGGCCGCCGACGGCGACCGCCGCGACGGTCAGGCCGACCTTCGCCGTGCTGTTCATCTTCTTGGTGAGCCCGAGGTGCTGGGCCGGGCCGTCGATGAGCCGCTTGCCCTCGCTGGAGTCGAAGGAGTAGCCGACGACGGCGCCGACGTTGCCGTCGTCGTCCATGCCGACCTCCTTGCGGAAGGACTTCGACACGACCATGCCCTGCTGGACGGACTTCGAGGCGCGCAGCACGGGGCGGGGCACGCCGCCGGCATCGAGCCCGGCCTCCCACGTGACCGTGGTCTGGCGGTCGGTCACGGTGTAGGTGTCGGACGCGGCGTCCACCGTCACGAGGTGCTGGAAGGACGACTCGAGCGACTTCCGCTTCATCAGCGTCGACCACTGCTGGTCGACGATGTCGATCTGCACCGTGAATCCGGTGGGGGTCTCGTCGGCGACCATGTACGGCGTGTTCGCCGTTGCGCGACGTACCTCGGCTGCGAGCTCAGCGGCGGTGACCATGGGGCGACAGTACGCCGGGGGTGGGGGCCCTTGACGGTGGTCGAGGTGGCTCGGATGCTGGCCGTCGGCACAGTCTCGAGGCGGTGGGGTGCGATGACGACCTATTCCGGCACGAAGGAGTTCGAGGGCGCGCGGTTCGTGCGGTCGAGCCTCAAGGGGGCGACCATCCGCTTCTCGGACGTCAGCGGCATGACCATGCGCGGGGTCGACCTGGACGGGCTCGACATCGACAGCCACGACCTGATGTTCGGCAGGCTGCTCGTGAACGGGGTGGACGTCGTACCGCTCGTGGAGGCCGAGCTCAACTGCCGGTTCCCGGGGCGGGAGCTGCAGAACGCGAAGGACCCCGAGGGGCTGCGCACCGCGGGTGGGAGGCGGTGCAGGCGGCGTGGGCGGAGACGGTGGCGTCGACGCCTCCCTCGTTGCTGGATGCGCACGTCGAGGACGAGTGGTCGCTGGTCGAGACCCTGCGCCACCTCGTGCTGGCCACCGACGCGTGGCTGCGGGGCGGGGTGCTCGGGGTCGAGCAGCCGTTCCACGAGCTCGGGCTGATCTTCACCGGCGCGGGGGAAATGGGCTTCGACATGTCGATCTTCCGGACGGACACGCCTGGTTTTGAGGAGGTCGTTGCCGTGCGCGCCGAGCGCCAGGCGATGGTGACGGAGCTCCTGGCGACCGCGACGCCGGAGCTGCTGGCCGAGGAGCGCCGGAACCCGTGGGGCGGCGACGACTGGAAGCCGACGGTGGGGGACTGCGTGCGCGTGATCCTGGAGGAGGAGTGGGCGCACCTGCGCTACGTACGGCGCGACCTGGCGCTGCTGGGTGAGAAGAGTGTCGCGGGCTCGTGATGTCGCGTTTCGCGGCCGGAAATTAGCGCGGTGGATCGCTGAGCCGACGTGTGCTCAGTGATCTCACGCGCTCTCTGAGGGAGCCCCCACCCATCGAACCGGAGTCCGCAGGAGACGTCCCGGGTCGGTCTGATGATGCTTGAGGGGTGGCGATACTGCTTCGAACTCAGTAGCGCCTGCGGCCCCTCGTGCAGTGCATGGATTCACGGGGGTGCCGAGGGGATCTCCGAGGGGGCTCAACGCACCAGCGTCTCGACGGGGTCGAGGTAGAAGAGGCACTGGGCCTGGTCCAACGGCCCAACGGTGGCGGTGACTCGGAGAAGGTCTCCCTCCCCGATGGCCTCGGGGTAGTCACCGGCGAGGTTCAGGTCCGCCAACCCGACGTCCTCGAACTTGAACGCCGGGCCGGCACTGGCGCTGGTCCCAGCATCACCGGCCGCGACCAGGATGTCGTAGCGGGTGTCGTACGAACCGTGTTTCGTCATGGAGTTGATCGAGGCGTCAAACTCGAGAATGGCGCCGGCATTTTGAGCGGCGAACGCGCCGATGCTGGGATCGCAATAGTCATTCACCACCAGCAGTGCCGCGAACTCGGGGCTGGTGGCGGCTGTGAGCGGACCAGCTGCGCTGGGTAGGGAGGTCGGCGTGCTGGGAGGCGAGGTCGTCCCGCTCTGATTGTCCTGGCCGTTGTCAGTAGTGGAGGCAGGCGATGCCGACGACGACGGGTTGGTCGTTCCACCGCCGGCTGTGAACGCGACGATGACTCCGATGACCAGTGCCAGCGCAACCAAGCCCGCGCCGCCGGTCGCCACGAGTCGCCATGGCACCGGCGGCCGGGCGCGTCTAAAAGTCAGGGAGGTGCGAACGACGCCGCGATCCTCGGCGATGAGCTCCCAGCCATCGCCTGCCCACTTCGCCGCGACCTTCGACTCGGTGCCGCGAATCGCCTGCACCGTCTTTGACTCGTAGCGCAGGTTGTTGTTCATCGTGCCCCCAGGCGTCGCAAGCTTGTCGCGCTGAACTCTAGGGACGTGCTGGACGGCTTGGTTGTCGCTTGCCGCAACTGCTTGCGAGGGGTCGACAGCCCCCGCGAGATACGGGTGTGTCGTGGTCTCGTCGAATTTCGGAAACGACTCCGCAGCAGCAGCGCCGCGTGCGATCGTCGCCCCATGACCGACGTCACACCCCAACCGCGCGAGCTGCGCAAGGGCGCCAACGTCGCCATCAGGGACCTCGGCGGCGAGCTGGGCGGTCTCACCGTGTTCCTCGACAGCCGCGGGCACGATGGCGAGACGATCGACGCCGACGTGAGCGTCCTGCTGCTCGACGCGTCCGGCAAGGTGCGGTCGAGTGCCGACTTCGTCTTCTACAACCAGCCGATCGCGCTGAACGGCGCCGTGCACCTGCGGGACAAGCTCGTGTCGGAGCCCGACTCGGACGAAGCCGCGGTCGGATGGTCGTCCGACGTCGTGACGCTCGAGCTCGACGACGTACCCCAGGAGATCGAGCGCATCGTCGTCGCCGCGAGCCTGGACGCGTCGACCGGCCGTACCTTCGGCGACGCCGCCGGCGTGCGCCTGCGGCTGCAGCGCAGCTCGGATGCTGCCGATCTCCTCGTCTTCGTCATCGAGGACGTCACGACCGAGAGTGCGCTCGTGTTCGGCGAGTTCTACCGCCGCGACGAGGACTGGAAGATCCGCGCGGTGGGGCGTGGCTACCAGGAGGGCCTCGCCGCGCTCGTCACCGAGCACGGCGTCGACGTCTCGGAGGAGGCCGAGGAGTCGGAGGAGAGCGAGGCCCCCGCCGTCGTCGAGGAGGCGGGTGCCAAACCGGCGCCGGCCGCGGACGTGGTCGCCCCTCCGGCGCCGCCGATGCCGGAGGTCGTCGAGGAGGACCCGGGTGCGGCGACACCCGCCACGCCTGCCAAGCGCTCGGTCTCGGTACGCCGTCCGACGCGGGCGCCGCGCCTCCCGGCCGACTGGAACGCGTCGATCCCGGCCGACGACGGCAACGACTGGCAGGCCGCGCGTCTCTTCCCCGTGGCGGGGATCGGCAGCGGGGAGGAGCAGGAGCGTCGCGCCACGTCGGCGTTGCTCGCTGTCATGAGCATGGTGCGGGAGTTCGGTGCCGCGCTCACCGGCCGCTGCGGTGCGCCGCGCGGCACCATCACGACGTACATCGAGGTGCCGTTCGGCCAGGACGAGGAGGCGTACCGCCCCGACGGCGTCATCCAGGTACGCCGCGGCGCCCGCGAGTGGACCGCGCTGGTCGAGGTGAAGACCTCCACGGGGCGTCTCAACGCGGAGCAGATCGAGAAGTACGTCGAGATCGCGCGGGCGCGCGGGTACGACGCCGTGATCACCATCAGCAACGAGCTGGCCGGCGGCGATGCCGACCACCCGGTGGCGGTCGACCGACGCAAGCTGCGGAAGGTGTCGCTGCACCACCTGTCGTGGGACCAGATCCGTGCCGAGGCCGTCCTCGCCGCGCGGCACCGCGGCGTCGCCGATGCCACTCAGGGGAAGGTGCTGGAGGAGTTCGTCCGGTACATGTCCCACGCGCGGTCCGGGATGGGCGGTCTGGGGGACATGGGGCCGAGCTGGGTGAAGCTGCGGGACGCCGTGAAGTCGAAGACGGCGCGCGCCTCGGACAAGGCGACGGGGGAGATCAGCGCTCGGTTCGACGAGCTGATCCAGCACCTGGGCCACCACATGACGGGGCTGCTCGGGGTCGAGGTGCAGTCGCTGGCGCCTCGCGAGGCGCCGGATCACGCGAGCCGCCGGCAGCAGCTTGCCGACTCGGGACTGATGTTCGGTCGGCTGAAGGTGCCGGGGGCGGTGGACGTACTGGTGGTCGGTGCTGACTTACGCGCGGACAAGGCGAGTGCGGCCATCACGATCGGGGCGCCACGGGGCGACACCCGGCCGCTGACGCGGGTGAACTGGCTGCTGCGTCAGCTGCCGGAGGAGGCCAAGGACTCCATCCGGATCGAGGCGCACATGGCAGGACCGCGAGCGGTCTCGACCGCAGCGTTGCTGGGGAAGGCACGGCAGGACCCGTCGTGCCTCGTGCCGGAGGAGCAGCGCGAGATCAAGGCGTTCACCATCTCGCTCGAGGTGCCGCTGGGGAGCAAGCGGGCGGCCGGGACCGGGACCTTGATCGGGAGCGTGAAGGGCGCGACGACGACGTTCTACGCCGATGTGGTGCAGCACTTGCGGCCGTGGGTCGCGAAGGTGGGGGCGTCATAGGCGGCGGCACGATGCGAGTCCGCAGCAGAATCACTAGGAACCCGACCCATCCGGCTGGCACTCGGCCTCCGCACGCGCCCCACCCCCACGAACAGCCGTCACCAGATCGTTCAAGGAAGTGAACACGGTGGCCGGTCGGCGCAGCGCATTCTGGGCGTCGCGGAGTTGACGCCCGGTGTGCGCCTCGGCGCACACGTAGTCGGCGTATGCGGCAGCGCTGGACAGGTGGAACATGTCGATCAGGTCGTTTCGACGCCACTTGCTCATGTGATCGACGAACCGTCGCACGAAGAGTTCCGACACCAGCCCCGCCATCGGTGAACCCGATAGCAATGTGGCCAACTCGCGATCGCTGAACGACGGGAAGTCTGCGCTATTCGTTAACCGTCGGTAAGCAGCCGCGTAGAAGCCGATGTTCTCGTTCCAGTAGCGGCGTCGAGCCGTTGCCCTACGTTTCTCCTTCGGCAAGTTCTCCTGGCGAATTTGGGACGTGATCCGGGCGTGGTGATCAACCCATGCGGTCAGCGGATGTTTCGGCGTCTGCTCGGGATCTAGCAGCATCGACAAGAGGACGTTCGGCATCGTCAACATCGCCAGAAACTTGTCCGCGTCGGAGGTTTCGTCGGAGATGCCCAACGTCGTGTCGCTCCCGTACAAGGCCCCCGGTTCGGTCACGATCGGGTGGACAACGGGGGCACCCGCCGTCAGTCCGAGGTGAGCCCGGATCGTCAACTCTGCCTCTTGTTTCCGAAGGTCGACCGGGTTCCGGATCTGCCACCCAGCCGAGAGACGGGCCATCGTCACCCCGACCTCATAACGGCGGTCGCCGTGCAGGCCGGCCGTCTCTAGCAGGTGTCCCATCGACAACGGCATGACGACGCCAGCGTCCCGGGCCAGCCGGATCAGGTCGAGTGCGGCACGGCGCTCGTCAGCATTCTCCACCCGGGTCGGGTCGTGCAAAGCGTCCGAGACGGTTCGCCAGTGATTTCGGTTAAGGTAGACAGACGGTCGCCCGCTGAACGGTGGCGAAGAGTTCGGGTTGAACCCCTCCGTGATGATCACGTCGTCCCGTGTGGTGATCGACCAAATCCACCACTGCTCCCAGTCGAAGATGGTGCGCGCAATCGGGGATTGCTGCGGTCGGTACTTCGCTTCTAGTTCCTCTTCGACGTCCCGACCATCCTGCGTAACGATCCGTATCGTCCCATTCTGGAAGTCGATCTGCCAGTACTTGTACACGTCCGCCGAGAGCAGGTACCGGTCTTTCACGGTCTGCGGGCAATCGCGCAGCTTAACGTCATCGGCGCTCGCCGAGTCCGGGAGCCCGCTGGAGGTCTTGTGAATTGGACTGACCCGACTGATGGTCAAGCGGCATGCAGCAGAGCACCGCATCCGGGATGCGGCGCTGACCGAAAGGTACCTCGGCGTTGCCGCTGCGGGTGTGGAGGGAGGAACAGCCTTCACCGCCCTTCGCGGGCACGTCCTGGCCGCACGCGTCACGGTTACGACTCATATCCAGATTGTTCCAACAACTAACGACAATTCGTCGGAACAACGCCCTGAGTCGGCCAACCAAACACTTCACGCAGTGTTCCGCGTCGTCACCAGATACGCCTTGCCGGTGCAGGTGCCCGAACACTTCCCCTGCGCGTTGTGCAGTGCCGCAATCCCCGCCAAGCGCTCTACAGCTTCGTCTCCGTTGGTGAACGCCTCCGCGTGGACACGGTCGGAACGCTCGTAGCCGATGCGGAACAGGTGCAATACGACGTACGGACCGGTACCACGGAAGTCGGTCAGGTCTCTGCCGAATCTACACCGCAGGTACGCGCTCGTTGTTCGGTGTATGCGGTGACAGTGGTGATTCAATGTTCGCGTCGTCATGGCTCATCCTCTCGCCAGTCACGGGCTACCCGCCCCCTAGTTTCGCCGGTCTCAACCCGTCGGGGAGGGCTTGCGGCCTAGGGTTCGAGTCGAGGCCCTAGCGCTCGCTCGAGTCCTGACGCCAGCCGGTCCGTCTTCGCCGGGACGATGGTCGGCTTGGTCCCAGCTCAACAGTCGGTGATCACTTCATGCCTCGGTGCGACTGGCACTTGGCTCACCGATCATCTTCGTCGCCGCAACCAGGAGGCAACCAATGACCTATTTTTCCGCAAGTGAGCTCCGGCAACGCGCCGGTGGACTGACGGCGAGCGCGGCACAGTGGGAACTTTCCCGGCTCTCGAAGGCCGCCGCGGGCAACTTCGACGTCTTCCTGAGCCACAGCTTCCGCGACGCGATGCTGATCGTCGGCCTGAAGCGGGTACTTGAAGCCGATGGCCTCAGCGTCTACGTGGACTGGATCGAGGACCCTCAACTGGACAGGACCAAGGTCAATGCGACCACCGCCGCCCACCTTCGCGAGCGGATGAAAAGGTGCCGGTCGCTTGTCTACGCCACCTCTCAGAACGCATCCACGTCCCGGTGGATGCCATGGGAACTTGGATTCTTCGACGGAGTCAACGGTCCCGACCGGGTGGCCATCTGCCCAATCGCCACAGGGACAGGCCGCTACACCGGCGAGGAGTACCTGGGCCTCTACAAGACACTGGAGAAAGTCCGCGACGCTGGCGTGTTTCGCCCGTTCGTCGTTCGTCCGTCACGTCGGCAGGCAGAGCGCCTGGGGTCCTTCGCGGCGGGTAAAGGCTTGTTCGTCGGGCTGTCGTAGACGAGGCCGTGCTGAATTGTTCCGCAGACTTCAGGGCTCATTGGCAGTGCGCCCACACGGCTATCGCAATCCCCCCAAGCAGCAGCGGACCGTAGACGGGGGCCACCGCCCATGACCGAAGATCTTCCCAGTCGGGCCAGTAGTTGACCTTCGCTCCTGCGGGCCCGGCGAGAGCCGGATTCATGGAGAAAGCTGGGATGGCACTCCCGACGGCCACCCTGTCGTAGAGCTTGCGGAAGGCGCGCTCTTGCTTGAGGTAGTTGGCGTCCAAGACGCCGAAGATGATTACAGCGATGAGGCCCATGACGGCTACCACCCACTGTTGCTTCGTTACTGCGTACCCGTAGGTGAGCGTGACGATCGGCAGCAGCCAGGTTTTCGCAGAGGAAGAGGCCTGGGACATGCGGGTGACTACAGCCTGGATGAAGGAGAGGTGCTGTCGCCTATCCTCCGGTGAGACGTCGGAGCTTCCGAAAGGAAGAACCGAGCGGACGAGAGCAAGAGTCTGATCCTGCGCGTCGGGGTCCTCCGCCGCCCTGTCGGGCCAGACGAGCGAGACGTCGTCGTCGCTCCACCGAGGCACAACGTGGAAGTGCACATGCGGGATGGTTTGCGTCGCGGCCGAGCCCGTCGACTGGATGATGTTGATTCCGTCAGGAGAAACAGCCGACCGTACGCCTATGGCCGTACGCCTGACGGCAGATCCGAGCTGCCGGCTCTCTGCGTCAGTGAGGTCAACGTGTTCGGCGACATGCCGATTCGGGATGACCAAGGTGTGGCCCCGTGTCGCCGGCATGAGCGGGAAGAACGCGGTGACATCCTGGTCTCGGTACAGGACGCGGGCGCTTGAATCTTCGCCCTTTACGATGATGCAGAAGGGGCACGGATCGTTGCTCATCGTTGAGCCACACCCTGCGAAACCCACTGCTCGATGTTGGCGGCGAGGGCTCGGTAGGTGGCCTGGGAGTCGATGCTCCCTTGCCAGTTCTTGACGGTGGGATCGTAGATAGGCACGCCGCGCACCCCGGCGTTGGCGAATGGGTCTCCGCCGATGGTGTCGACCGTCCCCATCGATGACAGGCCATGAATCCTGATCCCAACGAGAGGCTTCTTGATCGACCACGCCTTCTGGATCTCGTACTTGACCCAGGGGCGGCCGGCCGTCTCCTTGCCAATGAGAACCACGACTGCACGCTTGTATGCCATCTCTCCGTCGATCCACTTCTGGATCGCGGGTGTTCCTCCCCGCTGGACCGTCTCCCACTGCTGGGAGTTCAGGATCGGCTGCCCTTCGAGGGCGTTGATGTGCTTCACGAGCTGCACTCGATGAACGTCGCGGGTGTAATGGAAGCTGTAGAAGACGGTCTTCGCCATGGATGAGTCCTGGGGGTTCTGGGGCTGGGATTGCACCTTAGCGACCGCTCCCGACAGTTCTGCCGCAGCGACATGACAAGGCTCGGCAGCCCTTAGCTGCGACCCCTCACGTCTGTCGGGGGCCGGCAGAGCCCTCAGAGTTGAGTATTCCCCGCTGGAGCCGCTTGTCCTCTTTAGAGCGGAGGCGTCGGGGGACGAGTTGCTGGTCTGAAGCGCTTCCGGATGTCGCCAGGTACGACCTTGAAGAGTGAGTAGCGGCCACGTCTTTCTGGCGGAGCGGCACACTCGGTCTCCAGCACGAATTTGAGGTAAGTGGACGCTTCCCGGTGCAGACGCGGAGGAGGTCGGGCGCCAGGTGGATGCCGCAGGAACGAGCCCGACCGGCCACTTGCCGGACAGGCGGCCTCGGGCCCGTGTTGTCTGCAGTCCGCGCGACGCGGTGCTCTGCTCAGTCGCGAACCCCGGTCCCTGGGGGACGAGCGAGACTGCCGGCGGGCTCGCTGCGCGACGTCCCTGCTTTCTGTGCGTCCGTCGCCCGATCCCACGTCGACATCACGATCAAGGTCTTCGTCCCCGCCACCAACCCCGTCCTCCGGATGGCATTCACGACGCTTTGCAGATGCTCCACGCTCCTCACCCGGAACCGCAGCAACCCATCGGGATCACCGGAGATCGTGAAGAACTGCTGCACCTCGGGCACCTGCCGCGCGATCTCCTCGATCTCCCGCGTGTCGGTCTGACCCGTCAGCCGGATCTCGGTGAAGGCGTCGATCTCGCCGACCGCGCCGTCGGCCACGATCGCCGTGTAGCCCTTGATGACGCCGCTCGCCTCCATCCGTGCGATCCGCCGCGCGACCGGGGCAGCGGACAGTCCCACCCGCTGCGCGATCTCGCTGGTGGGCATCCGCGCATTGGCGCGGAGCAGGTCGAGGATCTGGCGGTCGAGGTCGTCCATGGCAGCAGCTCGCTTCCCAGTAGTTGCGTCGAGCGCGCGGAACAGGCGCAAAAAGGACGCATAAGCAAAGAACAAAAGCGATCCTCGCACGACTAGAGCGCTTTCGTTGCGCGTGGTTCACGTCACCCGCCAGGCTCCTGCGCACACCCGGAGATGAAGGAGACCCCGTGGAGCCGACCCTGGACCTGCGCGCCGCACTGCGCGACATGATCCTGGCGCGACGCGTCGACACCGAGGCGATCGCCCTGCAGCGGCAGGGGGAGCTCGGCCTGTGGCCGTCGATGCTCGGACAGGAGGGCGCCCAGGTCGGTGCCGGCTCGGCGCTCCGGCCGCGGGACGTCGTCTTCCCGACGTACCGCGAGCACGCCGTCGCCTGGTGCTTCGGCGTGGACCCGGTGCAGCTGCTCGGCCTCTTCCGCGGCACGACGATGGGCGGGTGGGACCCGGCCGAGCGCGGCTTCCAGCTCTACACGCTCGTCATCGGCGCGCAGACGTTGCACGCGGTCGGCTACGCCATGGGCATCGTGCGCGACGGGGACGTCGGCACGGGCGACCCGGACCGGGACCGCGCCGTACTGGTGTTCCTCGGCGACGGCGCCCTCAGCGAGGGGGAGACGAACGAGGCGTTCGTGTGGGCCGCCGCCCAGAACCTGCCGGTCGTCTTCTTCTGCCAGAACAACCAGTGGGCCATCTCGGCGCCGTTCAGCGTGCAGAGCCGCGTACCGGCCGCCCAGCGCGCCTCCGGCTTCGGCTTCCCCGGCGTGCAGGTGGACGGCAACGACGTCGCCGCCTGCCACGCCGCCACCGAGCAGGCCCTCGCCCAGGCCCGCGCGGGCGGGGGACCGACCCTCATCGAGGCCGTCACCTACCGGCGCAACCCGCACACCACGTCGGACGACGACCTGCGCTACCGCGACGCCGCCGAGAACGACCACTGGCGCGACCTCGACCCCGTCGACCGGCTGCGCACCACGCTCCTCGAGAGCGGCGCGATCGACGACGCCTTCCTCGCGGCCGTCGCCGCCGAGGAGCAAGAGCTCGCCGAGCGCCTGCGCACGGGCTGCCGCGCGCTCCCGGTCCCGTCCCACGACGACCCGTTCCTCCACACGCTCCACACGATGACGCCCGAGCTCGCCCGGCAGCGCGACGAGCACCTCGCGTTCGTGGCGGCCGGTGAGGAGGGCCCGGCATGAGCACCGAGACGAAGAACCAGGCCATGGCCCACGCCCTCAACCAGGCCCTGCGCGACGAGCTCGACACCGACCCGAAGGTGCTCCTCGTCGGCGAGGACATCGGTGAGCTCGGCGGCGTCTTCCGCGTCACCGACGGGCTCGCCAAGGACTTCGGCGGCACCCGCGTCGTGACCTCACCCCTGGGCGAGGCGGGCATCGTCGGCAGCGCGATCGGTCTCGCGATGGCCGGCTACCGCCCCGTCGTCGAGATCCAGTTCGACGGCTTCGTCTTCCCGGCGATGAACCAGATCGTCACGCAGCTCGCCAAGTACCGCCACCGCTCCGAGGGCCGTGTCAGCCTCCCCGTCGTCGTCCGCATCCCCGTCGGTGGCGGCATCGGCGCCATCGAGCACCACAGCGAGTCACCCGAGGCCTACTTCGCGCACACGCCCGGGCTTCGCGTCGTGTGCCCGTCGACGCCGCAGGAGGCGTACGCCCTCATGCGCGCGGCCATCCGCTGCGAGGACCCCGTCATCTTTCTCGAGCCCAAGAAGGCGTACTGGAGCAAGGGTCCCGTCGACCACGCCGCGGGCGCCGCTCCCCGCGAGGCCCTCGACCGCGCCCGTGTGGCCCGCGAGGGCGACGCGCTGACGATCGCGACGTACGGCGCCCTCACGGCCACCGCGCTGAAGGCCGCCGACGAGCTCGCCGCCGAGGGCACCGAGGTGGAGGTCATCGACCTCCGCACCATCGCACCGCTCGACCACGAGACGGTCGTGGCCTCCGTGCGCCGTACCGGCCGCCTCGTCATCGCCCACGAGGCCTCCCAGTCCGGCGGCATCGGCGGCGAGCTCGCCGCCCGCGTCCAGCGCGACGCCTTCTTCGAGCTCGAGGCGCCGGTGCTCCGCGTCACGGGCTACGACACGCCGTACCCCGCCAGCCGCCTCGAGGAGGAGTGGCTCCCGGGCCTCGACCGCCTGCTCGACGCCTGCGACGCCAGCCTCGCCTACTGACCGGAGTGACGACCCCCGTGAGCACCCCCCAGCAGTTCCTCCTCCCCGACGTCGGCGAGGGCCTCACCGAGGCCGAGATCGTGACCTGGCACGTCGCCGTCGGCGACACCGTCGAGGTCAACCAGACGCTCGTCGACATCGAGACCGCGAAGTCCGTCGTCGAGCTGCCGTCGCCCTTCGCCGGCCAGGTGCTCGCCCTCCTCGTGCCCGAGGGGCAGACCGTCGACGTCGGCACGCCGATCATCGAGATCGGTACGCCGCAGGCAGCGCCCAGCCCAGAGCCCGAGCCGACGGAGGACGAGCCCCAGCTCCTCGTCGGGTACGGCGCGCGCGAGGCCACCACGAGCCGTCGCCGCCGCGGGGGAGCGCGCCCGGCCGGGGCCGGAGCGACGGCGGTGGCCGACAAGCCCCGCGCCAAGCCGCCCGTCCGCAAGCTCGCCCAGGTGCTGGGCGTGGACCTGGCGTCCCTCACGCCGAGTGGTCCCGACGGGATCGTCGTGCGCACCGACGTGCTGGCTGCTGCCCAGCAGGCCGGGCCGCCGCCCGTCCCCCGCTCAGGAGCCGCCGCCCGTTCCCGCACCGACCTCGGTTCCGGAGCCGACGCCGGCCGAGCCCGCGCCGTACGGCCTCGAGACCCGCATCCCCGTCAAGGGCGTGCGGAAGCAGACGGCGGCGGCGATGGTGTCCTCGGCGTTCACCGCGCCGCACGTGACCGAGTTCGTGACGGTCGACGTCACGGCCACGCTCGAGCTGCGCGATCGGGTGCTCGCCCGGCGCGAGTTCCGCGACGTGCGCGCGACGCCGCTGGCGTTCGTGGCGCGGGCCTACCTGCACGCGCTGCGGCGTACGCCGATGGCGACCGCCCGCTGGGACGAGGCCGCGCAGGAGATCGTGGTGCCCGGGCAGGTCAACCTCGGCATCGCCGCGGCCACCCCGCGGGGGCTCGTCGTGCCCAACGTGAAGGCCGCCGACCGCATGGATCTCCGCGACCTGGCGGTCGCCATCGACGACCTCGCGCAGACGGCGCGCGCCGGGCGGACGACGCCCGAGTCGATGGCCCACGGCACGACCACCATCACCAACGTCGGCGTCTTCGGCGTCGACACCGGCACGCCCATCCTCAACCCGGGGGAGACGGCGATCCTCGCGGTCGGTGCCATCCGCCGTACCCCGTGGGTCGTCGGTGAGGGCGCCGACGAGCGCATCGAGCCCCGCTCGGTGCTGCAGCTCGCGCTGTCGTTCGACCACCGGGTGCTCGACGGCGCCGAGGGATCCCGCGTGCTCGCCGACACCGCGGCGATCCTGCGCGACCCCACGGAGGCGTTCCTGTGAGCGAGCACTACGACGTCGTCGTCATCGGTGCCGGGCCGGGCGGCTACGTCGCCGCGGTCCGTGCCGCCCAGCTCGGCCGCAGCGTCGCGGTCGTCGAGGAGCGGTTCTGGGGCGGCGTCTGCCTCAACGTCGGCTGCATCCCGTCGAAGGCGCTCCTGCGCAACGCGGAGCTCGCCAGCCTGTGGCGCGACCGCGCCGAGGACTTCGGGATCGTCGGCGAGGCGCGGTTCGACTACGGACGGGCGCACGCCCGCAGCCGCGAGGTCGCGGACGGTCGGGCGGCCGGGATCCACTACCTGATGCGCAAGAACAAGGTCGTCGAGATCGACGGGCGTGGGCGGTTCACGGGCCCCCGCTCCATCGAGGTCACGGCCGCCGACGGGAGCACGCGCACGGTCTCCTTCACCGACGCCATCGTCGCGACCGGCGCGCGCCCGCGGATGCTCCCCGGCGTCACCGCCTCGGCCAACGTGGTCACCTACGAGGAGGTCGTGCTCGACGCGACCCTCCCGCGCAGCATCGGCATCGTGGGCGCCGGCGCGATCGGGATGGAGATGGCCTACGTGCTGCAGGCGTACGGCGTCGAGGTGACCCTCCTGGAGTACGCCGACCGCGTGCTGCCCGCCGAGGACGCCGACGTCTCGAGCGCGATGGCCAAGGCCTACCGCGGGCTCGGGGTCACCGTGCGCACCGGTGTGCGCGTGGGATCGGTGACGGACCGCGGCGACGAGGTGGAGGTCGCGTGGACCGGCGCGGACGACGTACCGGCCCGGGAGCCCTTCGACCGCGTGCTCGTCGCCACCGGGTTCGTCCCCAACTCCGAGGACCTCGGCCTCGACGTTGCCGGCGTGGCCGTCGACGACCGCGGCGCCATCACCGTCGACGCGCGGATGCGGACGAATGTGCCCGGCATCTACGCCATCGGCGACGTGACGCTGCAGCTGCAGCTCGCTCACGTTGCGGAGGCCATGGCGGTCGTGGCGGCGGAGACGCTGGCCGGGGCGGTCACGATGGAGCTGGGCGACCTGCGGATGATGCCGCGCGCCACCTTCTGCCAGCCCCAGGTGGCGAGCTTCGGCCTCACCGAGGCCCAGGCGCGCGCCGAGCACGGCGAGATCCGCGTGGCCAAGTTCCCCTTCACGGCGAACGGCAAGGCGCACGGTCTCGGCGAGCCCGTCGGCTTCGTCAAGGTGCTCGCCGACGCGAACGGCGCGCTCCTCGGCGGGCACCTCGTCGGCCCGGACGTCGCCGAGCTGCTGCCCGAGCTGACGCTGGCGCAGAAGTGGGACCTCGGGTCGTTCGAGCTGTCCCGCAACGTGCACGTGCACCCCACCCTCGGGGAGGCGCTGCAGGAGGCCTTCCACGGGCTCGAGGGCCACATGATCAACCTGTGATCGCCGGTCCCGGGATGCGTCGGCGTCTCGAGGGTGTTGCTCCCGTCATGAGCAACCGACCGCACCTCATCCCGGACGAGACCCACCCCATCACCGTCACCCCGACGGACGGCCACGTCGTCGTCGCCCGCAACGGCCGCGTCATCGCGGAGACCGACCGCGCGCTGACGCTGCAGGAGGCGTCCTACCCGCCGGTGCAGTACGTCCCCCTCGCCGACGTCGACGCCGCCGTGCTGGAGCGGACCGACCACGCGACGTACTGCCCCTACAAGGGCGACGCCGGCTACTACTCCCTCGTCGACGGCGACGCGCGCGCCGAGAACGCGGTGTGGACCTACGACGCGCCGTACGACGCCGTCGCGCCCATCGCCGGCCACGTCGCGTTCTACCCGAACGAGGTGGAGGTCAGCATCGCCTAGCCTTCAGCGGGCCGGCTTCGGACGCATGCGGATGCGCGAGGTCCAGTCGAAGCCGTCCCAGAACCGCTCGTCGGCCATGCCCTGGGGGTCGGCGTAGAAGCCCGGCTCCCGGGCATCCGGCCCTGAGCCGTCGGGTCCGAGATCGTCGCCCGCCGGGTCGGTGGCGGCTTCGATCGGGTCCTCCGTGGCATCGGGTGCCGGCAATCGCCCGGCTCCGTTGTCACCGGTCAAGCCGTGGTCGCGCAGCCACGCCTGGGTCACTTCCGATGACTTCAACGCGGCGACCGTCATCTCGAGCTGCAGGTGGTTGCCCTTGATGAGGCCTCTGGCGACAGGCACCCGGTCCGTTGCGGCGACCAGGTTGACGAGTGGCAAGAAGTTCTTGCTCATCGCTGGCGTCAGCGTGCCCACCACCACGGAATCGACCTCGACCTGCACGACCTCACGAGTGGTCCGAGCGAGCTGCTCCTCATGGGCGTGCAGGCTGCAGTAGACCCAACCTGCTCCCTCTGGCTGGATCCACGGACGTGCCTCAACGCTGCTGGGGTCAACCGTCACGGCGACCTTCTGCTTGCGCCCCTCCGGGAGCTCGACGTGCGCCGCGGTGGGTGGCGCGTTGAGGGGCTGCAGCAGGTGGGGCTCGGCAAGGGCGATGTACGAGCTCACCCACACGCCGTCGCCCGCGTCCTCCGGCTGGTAGCTGTCGTAGACGTTGACGCGGGCCGTCACGCGCGGGAGGCGTCCCTGCGCGGTCAAGGCAGCGAGAACGGGCAGGTACGAAGACGCCACCTCGACCGGGACCCATCCCACGGCGACTCCGCTCACCTCGGCGCGGAGCTTCGAACCGTCGACGGACAGGGTGGCAGTGCTGCGCAGCTCGTCACGGCCCGCGCTCGTGGAGCCGACGAGTGCCCGGACCGCGGTCTTGTCGGCGGGTGGTTCCAGCGGGACGTACGCGCCCACTTGGCCCCACAGGTCGAACATCTGCATCAGCCGCTACCCCCGTCGTCGTGCTCGGTCATCCGGATTGTTTCGGATCGGAGGTCAGCACGTGGGCAGATTCAGTGAGTGACGGCCCAGGCTCGGCAGCGCGCCGCTGATGCGCGGAGCCAGGGTGCGGGTCATGGCCGTGCAAGCGACCATCGCCGCTCTGCGGACTTTCATCGCCGAGCGCGTGGCGTCACTCAGAGGCCGCCGTGCCACGGGAGTCGTAGTCGTCGACGTACCGACGGATCGTCGCGATCTTCAGGTAGAGCCGTAGCGGGTCGACGCCGGTGGGGAGGAACCCGTGGCCCCGGTACCACGGCACGAGACCTTCGTTGTCCGCGTCGACCACGAGCAGTCGACCGCCCCCGGTGGCACTGGCCGCCAGGACTTGGCGGAAGGCGCCCAGCACCAGCTGGGTGCCCCACAGGTTCACCTGGTCGCCCCGGTAGGTGTGATCGAGCGCGAGCTTGGCCAGGAGGTATCCGGGGATCGGATCGAGCCCGCCCGACCGTGCGCTGCCCGGTACGGCACCGCGCACCACGCCTGTCGGAGCAAGCGCGAAGTAGCCCACCACTCGCGCCCCGGATGGCGCATCGCGGACCAGCACGGTGACGGCGGCCGTGCCGCTTCGGACTGCCGACAGGGCGGAGGCCCGGAGCCAGCGGTCGTAGCGCTCGTCGCCGCAATCGAACGTGGTCAGGTCGTGGTGGGGACCCGCTGGCTCGAAACGGTGGTGGGGCTGCGGCACCTACGAGATCCGGGGGAGCGAGGCCAGCTTGTCCCGCAACGCGGGCGCGTCGTCAGCGATGTCGAGAGACATGACGAGCGCGTCGAAGACCTGCGGATCCAGCAGGGTGATCTCGGCGCGAGCGACGATCTTCTCTGCCTCGGCCCGCGCCGCACCGGTGACGAAAGCAGACTTGCTCATCTGGGTGAGCTCGGCCGCGCGCGTGATCAACTGGTCCGTTGCCTCGTCGAGACGGGTCTCGAATCGCTTCGTCCTGGTCGCTGTCACCACGTCGCTCCCTACGCGTACGGCATATGTACGGACAATCGTAGAGCGGTGTCGACCGATTGCCAAGGGGTCACGCCCACCGCGTCGCCGCTGACGCGGGCGTGCCGGTGAGCACCCGTACGGCGAGGTCGGTCGTCGCCTGGACGTTGAGGAACCCCACGACGCGGCTCACGCGGTCGATGTCGAGGGGGAGGAGCCCGGGGGTGCCTGGTACGTCGGGGGTGAGCCCGAGGTCGAGGTCGTCGTGGCCGCGCATCATCGCGACGTTGAAGTCGTAGCGCTCGCGGGCGCCCGGCGCGGCCAGGTGCTTGACGACGCGTGCACCGAGGCGGCGTCCGCCCTGGTCGAGCGACCACGAGTCGAGGGCCTCGGCGACGTTGCGCCCCTCGTCGTGCTCGATGTCGGCCCACACGGCCTGCATGGATCCGGCGGCATCGAGGAGGGCGGCGGCGGTCTTTTCGCCGAGGCCGGGCACGCCCGGGAGGTTGTCGATCGCGTCGCCGCGCAGGGCGGCGTAGGCCAGGTAGTTGGCGGCGGCGACGCCGTACATGGTGTGGAGGCGGCGCGCTCTCGCTCAAGTCGGCGGGGCGGTCGCTGCGGTCACAAGCATTCCCAGCCGGGTGTGGCTGGGTCGACCGGGCGGCGGTCGGTCCACGCCGTGCGCACGGCCAGTCTCGGCGCGTTCTCCGCAGCGGTGCTTCTGGATGGTTAACAATTTGGCGAAAGCGTGTTAGAACTCCTATCGATCGCTACTCGGTGATCAATCCACGTATTGACGACGAAGGGAGGCGGAGTCCCTGCAGCCGCCATGGCGTGGGGGTTGGTGGAACTCGCGAACCGACCGGACATCCAACGCAATCTTCAGAACGCTTCCATCGAGGTCTCCGAGGTGCGGAAGGAAATTCTTCGCCTGTGGCCGCCGAGCTGGCTCTTCGCCCGCGACGCTCTCGTTCAAATCGACGTCGCTGGACACAGGCTGCCGCGTGGATCCCACATTCTCATCAGCAGTTGGGTGCTTCACCGTACGACCGCTTGGGATGACGCAATGGCGTTCGCGCCCGAACGGTGGGCCGAAATGCCACCGCCGAACGCCTACATTCCCTACGGAGCAGGAAAGCGGTTCTGCATGGGGGCCAATTTCGCAAACGGACAGATCGACGCGTTCCTCGGCGTTCTGCGTGACAAGCGCATCTTTCCGGCGGGCGCTGCGGTGTACGGCTCGATCGATGACCGCGCAACGCTTGTCCCTGTGGGCTTGAAGTTCCGTGTCGGCAGCATCTAACGCGCTCATCCCGCGCGGCCGCGCGCTGCTCGTCGTGCAAGGCGTTGCTGCCGTCGCAAGCCAGAGCTACCTCATCGTGCTCGCGACTCTCGTTGTGCCGACCTGGGGCGTCGGTGCCTTCGGGCTTATTTACGCGCTCGACACGGCCAGCAGGACCGCGGTGCTGCTGGCGTCGGGCTTCATACTCGCGCAGTTCTCCGAGCGCCGGGTCTTGGTGGTCTCGGATCTGCTCAGGGCAGTTGGTTTCGCAGGCCTCGCAGCCGTGGCGTTCACGCAGGGCGCTACTGACGGCAACGTGACGACCGTGGCTGCTCTCTGCGTGCTGGTGGCCGTCGGTTCGACGACCCCCATGAGCGTCGTCCCGGCGCAGCTGCTTGCGCATGCACCCAGCGACCAGCCCCCGAAGAGCACGCTCGCATCGTGGCGGGTGGTGGCTACCTGTGCGCGCGTCGCTGGGCCCGCCGCTGCAGCGCTCCTCGTCCCAGTGCTGGGTGGCGGCTGGATCCTCGCTCTGCTGGCCGGGGTATGCGCTTCGGCCGCCGGTGTGGACGCCTACGCCACGGTCGACCGTCGCGCGTCACGGGAACAGCTGTGGCGAGAGGCAACTGCTGGGCTCTCCTTCGTTCGGCGAGACCGAGCCCTCCTCGCGCTCTTCGTCGTCGACGTCGTGCACGTGCTTGTTCCCGTGTCGGTGTGGTTGATCCTCGTGCAGTCGCCGCACATCCTGGGGATCGACGAGGCACAACAAGGCTGGATCATCGCGTCGTTCGGCGCTGGCGCCTTCCTCGGCGTGGTCCTCGCGCGGGCGTGGGGCCCGCGACGCCTGCTCACCGCCGCGGCGTGGAGCGGTTGCGGGATCGGGCTTCCGCTGGCGGGAGTGTTGCTGGATCTGCCGTTGCCCGGGCTGATCGTCGCCGCAGCGTTGGCCGGCGTCACCACGGAGACCACGTCCCTGTGGACGCATTCCTACATCGCGGAGCGAGCCCCGAGCGACCTGGTCTCGCGCGTTCTCTCGGTGAACATGCTCGTCACGATCGGCACGATGCCCGTCGGATTCCTGATTGCCGGACAGGCGCTGGAGCACGCTCGCCCCGCCCACGTGATCGCCACCGCGATCGCCATCCTCCTGGTGAGCACGTTCGTCGCGACTCCGTTCCTGCTCGCCCGGGAGGCTCGCAGGGAGGGGCAGGAGATGAAGGAACGAGCCGGCTGATCACGCCCACCGCGCCGCCGCGGACGCGGGCGTGCCGGTGAGCACCCGTACGGCGAGGTCGGTCGTCGCCTGGACGTTGAGGAACCCCACGACCCGGCTCACGCGGTCGATGTCGAGGGGGAGGAGCCCGGGGGTGCCCGGTACGTCGGGGGTGAGCCCCAGGTCGAGGTCGTCGTGGCCGCGCATCATCGCGACGTTGAAGTCGTAGCGCTCGCGGGCGCCCGGCGCGGCCAGGTGCTTGACGACGCGTGCACCGAGGCGGCGGCCGCCCTGGTCGAGCGACCACGAGTCGAGGGCCGCGGCGACGTTGCGCCCCTCGTCGTGCTCGATGTCGGCCCACACGGCCTGCATGGATCCGGCGGCGTCGAGGAGGGCGGCGGCGGTCTTCTCGCCGAGGCCGGGTACGCCCGGCAGGTTGTCGCTCGCGTCGCCGCGCAGGGCGGCGTAGGCCAGGTAGTTGGCGGCGGCGACGCCGTACATGGTGTGGAGGCGGCGGGGGTCGAGCAGCGGCGAGCCGTGGATGCCGCCGTCGATGAGGCGCAGCACCTTCGTGCTGTCGCTGATGTGGGCGAACGTGTCCCGGTCGGACGTCACGATGATGCAGTCCCAGCCGTGCCGCCGTGCCCAGGCCGCACCGGAGGCGCTGACGTCGTCCGCCTCGAGTCCCGGCGGCGTCAGGGTCGCCAGCCCGAGCGCGTCGAGCAGCGCGCCGGCCCGTTCCAGCTGGTCGATGAGCTCGGGGTGCTTCTCCGCGCGGCCCGCCTTGTAGTCGGGGTAGCGGTCGCGCCGTACGGAGCCCGTGCGGTCGTCGAGCCCGAACAGCACGGCGTCGGGCGCGAAGCGGTCGATCGACTCGATGATCTGGCGGAGCATCCCGTGCAGCGCCCAGACGGGCCGGCCCGCCCGGTCGAGCGCCCGGGTGTGGGCGCGGGCGTGGTGGTTGCGGTGCAGCAGCGAGGGGGCGTCGACGACGAGCAGCAGCTTGCGCGGGGTCTCGTCGGGCGGGGTCATCGGAGGACCATCGTAGGTCCCGGCCACGCGGGCGACCGCCGCCGCTAGCGCTGCCGGTCGGCCCCGCCACGGCGGGCGAGCGTGCTCGCCAGCGCGGTCGCCGCGGCACGCACCGCCGTCTGGTGCGACTCCGGCCGGAAGCGGCCGACCGGGCCGGTCACGCTGATCGCGGCCACGGCCCCGTGCCCGTCCGGCTCGAGGACGGGCGCCGCCACGCAGAGGAGACCGGGCGTCGACTCCTCACGCTCGAACCCCACCCCCGTCTCCAGCACCCGGGCGAGCTGTCCCCGCAGCAGCCCCGGGGCGACCACGGTGTGCGGCGTCCGCCGCTCGAGAACCGCGCCGAGCACGCCGGCCCGCACCTCGTCGTCGGCGTGCGCCAGCAGCACCTTCCCGATGGCCGTGCAGTGCATGGGCATCCGCCCGCCCGTGCGCGAGGGCGACCGGGCCTGGCGGTGGCCGCCGATCTTCGCGACGTACACGACCTCCGTGCCGTCCCGCACCCCCAGGTGCACGGTCTCGTGGGTGCGCTCGTAGAGGTCCTGGAGGAACGGCATGGCCAGCTCCAGCAGGGTGCGTTCCGGGGCCGCCCGCATCCCGAGCTCGAAGAGCCCGCCGGAGAGGCGGTAGCCGTGCGGCGTCTTGTCGAGCAACCGGTGCGCGACGAGGTCACCGGCGACGCGGTGCGCCGTCCCCTTCGACAGTCCTGTGCGGCGCACCAGCTCCGCGAGCGGCAGCACCGTGTCGTCGACGCGGAACGCGCGGAGCAGGGCGACGGCCTTCCCCAGCACCGTGTCGAGGTCCGGGGCGGGGTCGGGGGCGGTCACCCGCGACAGCGTACCGGTGAGTGGAACGCCCGCCTGGGCGTCGTGCCGCGACGCACGGGAGGGTGGCGCCATGACCGAGACCACGACCGGCGTCGACGCCGACGCCCTGGCCGCTGCTGCGGGACGCCTCCGCGACGCCGAGCGCACGGGCGTGCCCGGCCGACCGGTGCGCGACCTCATCGGGCGGGACGACGTCCCCGCCGCGTACGCCGTCCAGCAGCTCCTCGTCGCCGAGCGGACCGCGGCCGGTGCCCGCGTCGTTGGCCGCAAGATCGGCCTGACGTCGGAGGCGGTGCAGGCCCAGCTCGGCGTCGACCAGCCGGACTTCGGCGTGCTGCTCGACGACATGGCGTACGACGACGGCGGCACCCTGCCCGCCACCAGCGTGCTGCAGCCCCGGGTCGAGGCCGAGGTCGCCTTCGTGCTCGGGTCCGACCTCGCCGACGGCCCCCTCGGCATCGACGAGGTCCGCGCCGCCGTCGCGGAGGTCGTCCCCGCGCTGGAGATCTGCGGGAGCCGCATTGCCGACTGGGACATCAGCTTCGGCGACACCGTCGCCGACAACGCCTCCGCGGGCGCCTTCGTGCTCGGCCGGCAGCGCCTGACGCTGGCCGACGTCGAGCCGCGCGGGGTCGCCATGAGCATGACCATCAACGACGAGGTGGTCGCGACGGGGACGGGCGAGGCGTGCCTCGGTGACCCGGTCGCCGCGCTCCTCTGGCTGGCCCGGCAGGCGCGGGAGCTCGGCGAGCCCCTGCGCGCCGGCCAGGTCGTCCTCTCCGGGGCGCTCGGCCCGATGCGACCGGTGCAGCCGGGTGACCGCGTCACCGCGTCGTTCTCGGACCTCGGCGCTGTCAGCGTCACCATCGGCGAGCAGTGAGGAGACAGCCATGACCACCCCCACCACCAAGGTCGCCGTCATCGGGTCGGGCAACATCGGGACCGACCTCATGATCAAGGTGATGCGCACCAGCTCCCTGCTCGAGATGGGCGCCATGGTCGGCATCGACCCCGACTCCGACGGGCTGGCGCGTGCGCAGAGGATGGGTGTCCCCACGACCCACGAGGGCGTCGAGGGGCTGCTGGCGCTCCCCGGGTTCGACGAGATCGAGATCGTCTTCGACGCGACCTCCGCCGGCGCCCACCGCCACAACGCCGCGCTGCTGGAGCCGCTGGGCAAGCGGCTCATCGACCTGACCCCGGCCGCCGTCGGTCCCTACGTCATCCCGGCCGTCAACATCGACGACCACCTCGCGGCGCCCAACGTGAACATGGTGACCTGCGGGGGACAGGCCACGATCCCGATCGTGGCGGCCGTCTCGCGCATCGTCCCCGTGGCGTACGCCGAGATCGTCGCCTCGATCGCGTCCCGCTCCGCGGGGCCCGGCACCCGGGCGAACATCGACGAGTTCACCGAGACCACCTCGGCTGCCATCGTCGAGGTCGGCGGTGCCGCGGCCGGCAAGGCGATCATCGTCCTCAACCCCGCCGAGCCGCCACTCATCATGCGCGACACCGTCTTCGCGCTCGTCCACGCGCCCGACCCGGGGGTGCAGGACGAGATCCGCGCGTCCATCGAGAAGATGGTGGCGGACGTGGCGGCGTACGTGCCCGGTTACCGCCTCAAGCAGCAGGTGCAGATCACCGAGCTGCCCGCCGACCAGCCGGTCCACACCCTCGTCGACGCGACGGCGGACCGCCCGACCCACCAGGTGTCGGTGTTCCTCGAGGTCGAGGGCGCCGCGCACTACCTCCCGGCGTACGCCGGCAACCTCGACATCATGACGTCCGCGGCGCTCCGCATGGCCGAGCGCATCGCGGCCTCGACGGCAGGGATCTGACATGGCCACCTCGATCTTCGTCCAGGACGTGACGCTGCGCGACGGCATGCACGCCGTGCGCCACCGCATCAGCCCCGACGACGTCCGCACGATCGTGGCCGCGCTCGACGCGGCCGGGGTCGACGCCATCGAGGTCGCCCACGGCGACGGCCTCGCGGGCTCCTCGCTCAACTACGGCCCCGGGTCGCACACCGACTGGGAGTGGATCGAGGCCGCCGCCTCCGTGCTGGAGCGGGCCCGGCTCACCACCCTGCTGCTGCCGGGCGTCGGCACCCTGCACGAGCTGAAGCGGGCCTACGAGCTCGGCGTGCGGTCCGTGCGGGTCGCGACCCACTGCACCGAGGCCGACGTCTCCGCCCAGCACATCGCCGCGGCCCGCGAGCTCGGGATGGACGTCTCCGGCTTCCTCATGCTGTCCCACATGGCACCTCCCGAGGAGCTGGCGCAGCAGGCCCGCCTCATGGAGTCGTACGGCGCGCACTGCGTCTACGTCACGGACTCCGGGGGCCGGCTCACCATGAGCGACGTCGCCGCCCGGGTGCGCGCCTACCGCGACGTCCTCGACGCGGACACCGAGATCGGCATCCACGCCCACGAGAACCTCTCGCTGTCCGTCGCGAACTCCGTCGTCGCGGTCGAGAACGGCGTACGCCGCGTCGACGCGTCCCTCGCCGGCCACGGGGCCGGGGCGGGCAACTGCCCGATCGAGGCGTTCGTCGCGGTCGCCGACCTGTCCGGCTTCGAGCACGGGTGCGACCTCTTCGCGCTCCAGGACGCCGCCGACGACCTCGTGCGTCCCCTCCAGGACCGCCCGGTCCGCGTCGACCGCGAGACCCTCACGCTCGGCTACGCCGGCGTCTACTCCAGCTTCCTCCGGCACGCCGAGGCGGCCGCGGAGCGCTTCGGCCTCGACGTCCGCGACATCCTCATGGAGTGCGGCCGCCGTCGCCTCGTCGGCGGCCAGGAGGACATGATCACCGACGTCGCGCTCACCCTCGTCGCGGCGCGCGACGCCGCCTGAGGCCGCGCGCCCCCCTCACGGCTGCTCGACCGACCCCGACCCCGACCCGGGCCCCGATCCCGAGCCCCGCCCCCGGAGGCGCCGCTCCTCGGCCTGCAGCTCGGTCCCGATGGACCGCGCCACGTCGGCGAGCGCGTCGACGAGCAGCCGTGCGTGGGCACTGACGGAGCGGTCGGCCGGCAGCGTCACCCCGATCGCGCGCGGCACCGTGTCGAGCTCCGTCGTCAGCAGGTCGAGCTCCTCGTCGCGCAGCCCCACGTAGGTCGGCAGCGGCGCCAGCGAGTCCGTCTCGACCAGGATCGACCGCATCGTCAGCATGGTCGAGCACTCGATGACGTCGGCTGGCAGCGGCAGTCCCTGCCGCTCGAAGACCTCCTCCAGCTCGCGGCGCAGCTGGCTGGGGCGCAGCGGCAGGATCCACGGGTACGCCCGCAGCCCCTCCAGCGTCGGCTCCTCCTCCGCGAGGGCCGGGTGGTCCCGGCGCACGACGATGCGCACGGCCTCGTCGTACAACCGCAGGTGGTGCAGCGCCCCGCGGTAGGTGCTCGGGTCCAGGCGCCCCACCATGAGGTCGATCTCGCTCCGCACGAGCGCCGTCGAGAGCTCCTCGGCCGTCCCCTCCCGCACGCTCACGGGCACCCCGGGCTCGTGGCGCTTGAGCGCCACCAGGGCCCGGGGGAGCAGCGAGTAGGCGCCCGCCAGGTTGGTGCCGACCCGGAGCGGGCGCGTGCCGGCCTGCTTCACCTCGTCGATCTGCTGCGCGGCCCGCCGGAGGTTGCCGAGGGCGGCGCGCGCCTGGTCGATGAGGATCTCGCCGTAGACCGTGGGGGAGACCCCGCGCGGTCGCCGCACGAAGAGGTCCACGCCGACGATCTCCTCCAGCTCGCGCACCGCCCGCGTCACTGCCGGCTGCGAGATGTAGAGCGCCGTCGCGGCGCCGACGAACGAACCCTCGTCGGCGATCGTGACGAGCAGCACGAGCTGGCGGAGCTTGAGCCTCCCGCCGAACACTTCTGTGACCTGCACGAAACCTCCCTGAGCGACGGTTGCAATCTGGTTGTAGCACGGCGTCTGGATATACCCGGCAGGTTATGTCAAACCCTCCTTCGGTATTGGCGCCGTGGCGTGGGCCACGCCAAGGATGGTGGCCATGCACCGCCCCTCCTCCACCCCCGAGCCGGTGGCCGACCTCCTCTCGGCGCTGGCCTCCGGCGCCGTCGACGTCGTCGACATGACCGCGCCGCTGTCCTCCGCGACGCCCGTCCTGCCCCTCCCCGAGGGCATGGCGCCGATCCCGCGGTTCACGCTCGAGGAGCTGGCCCGGTACGACGAGCGCGGCGAGACCTCCTACCAGAACGGCATTCACACGGGCGAGCACGTCGGCACCCACTTCGACGCCCCGTGCCACTGGGTGACCGGCGTCGAGCACGGCGACGTCTCCCAGGTGCCGCCGGCCCGCCTGGTGGCGCCGGTGGCGGTCGTCGACCGGACCGCGCAGGTCGCCGCCGACCCCGACCACCTCCTGACGGTCGAGGACCTCGAGGAGTGGCAGGCCGAGCACGGCCCGCTGCCCCGCGGCTGGCTCTTCTACCGCACGGGCTGGGCCGCCCGGTCGCACGACCAGGACCTGTTCCTCAACGCCGACGAGCAGGGTCCCCACACGCCGGGCCTCACCGCCGAGTGCGCCCGCTGGCTCGCGGAGGAGACGCGGGGTGCTCGGTCTCGGTGTCGAGACGGTCGGCACCGATGCCGGCCAGGCGTTCGGCTTCGAGCCGGCCTTCCCGGTGCACCACCACCTCCTCGGGGCCGGCAAGTACGGCCTCACCCAGCTGCAGCAGATGTCGCAGCTGCCCACGACCGGAGCGGCGGTGATCGTCGCCCCGCTGCCCATCGTCGGCGGGTCCGGCAGCCCCGCCCGGGTCGTGGCCCTCGTCCCTCGAACGAACGGAGCAGTCCTGTGACCCTGGTCAGGGATGCCATCGGAAACCTGCTGGTCGACCTCGGCGTGCGCACCGTGTTCGGCGTGGTGGGCAGCGGCAACTTCCACTACACCAACGCGATGACCGCCCGCGGCGCCCGCTTCGTCGCGGCGCGGCACGAGGGCGGTGCGGCCACCATGGCCGACGCCCACGCCCGCATGTCCGACGAGGTCACGGTGCTCTCGCTGCACCAGGGCTGCGGCTACACCAACGCCCTCACCGGCATCGCGGAGGCGGCCAAGAGCTCGACGCGCCTGCTCGTGCTGACGGCGGAGGCGACGGAGCCGACGTCGAACTTCTCGATCGACCAGGCCGCCATGGCCGTCGGTGCCGGCGCCCTCGCGATGCGGGTGCGTTCCCCCGAGACCGCGCTCGTCGACGTCGCCCGGGCGTTCGCCGCCTGCCAGGACCAGAGCCGCACGGTCGTGCTCAACGTCCCCATCGACGTCCAGGACCGGCTCCTCCCCGACGACGCCGCGACGCGGCAGTTCGTGCCCGTCGCCCCGCCGCAGCCGGCGCTCGAGGAGCTCGAGCGGTTCGCGGACCTGCTCCTCGCCGCCGAGCGTCCGGTCTTCGTCGCGGGGCGCGGCAGCCGCTCGCCCGGCGCGAAGGAGGCGCTGCGTGAGCTCGCCGCCCGCACCGGGGCGCTGCTCGCGACGTCGGCGGTGGCCCGCGGCATGTTCAACGACGACCGCTGGGGGATCGACGTCTCCGGCGGCTTCAGCTCGCCGCTCACCGCGGAGCTGGTGGCCGGCGCCGACCTCGTCGTCGGCTTCGGTTGCGCGCTGAACATGTGGACGATGCGGCACGGCCGGCTGATCGCCCCCGACGCCACCGTCGTGCAGGTCGACATCGACCCGTCGGCCATCGGTCGCAACCGCGACGTCGACCTCGGCCTCTGGGGCGGCGTCGCGCCCACGGCCGCCGCCACGACGCGGCTCCTCGCGGACCGCGACGAGCCGGTGCGCACCGGCTACCGCACTCCCGAGATCGGCGAGCGGATCCGCTCCGGGCTGCGGTGGAACCAGCTGGACATCGTCGACGAGTCCGCCGACGGCCTGGTCGACCCCCGCGCGCTGACCACGGAGCTGAACAACCTGCTGCCGACCGAGCGCATCGTCTCGGTCGACTCCGGCAACTTCCTCGGGTTCCCCAGCATGTACCTCGACGTCCCCGACGAGTACGGCTTCTGCTTCACCCAGGCGTTCCAGTCGGTGGGCCTCGGCCTGGCGACCGGCATCGGCGCGGCCCTCGCCCGGCCGGACCGCCTCCCGGTGGTCGGGGTCGGCGACGGCGGGTTCCTCATGGGCATCTCCGAGCTCGAGACGGCGGTGCGGCTGGGCCTGCCCCTGCTCGTCGTGGTCTACGACGACGCCATGTACGGCGCGGAGGTGCACCACTTCGGTGCGGGGGAGCCGCTGGACCACGTGACCTTCCCCGACGGCGACCTCGCCGCCATCGCCCGGGGTCACGGCTGCGACGCGGTCACGGTGCGCGACACCGCCGACCTGGCCGCGGTCAAGGACTGGGTCTCGTCGGGACCGACCCGACCCATGGTCATCGACGCCAAGGTGCTCTCCCGCGAGGGCTCCTGGTGGCTGCACGAGGCCTTCGGTCACTGACGTGCCCGACCGGTCTGCCCGATCCCTGATGGAGGACGACGTGGAGACGACGACGAGCGTCACGGCGGCACCACCGCCCGTGACCACCGATCCGGCCGCTGCCGGACCACCGGAGCGACGCGCGGCGCGCCGACCGCGCCGTACGACGGCCGGCCGTGGCCGGGTGCTGCGCCGCGGCGCCACGGGCGTGCTCGGCACGCTGCTGCTGTGGGAGGTCGTCGCGCGCTTCGACCTGCTGCCCCGGGACGCGCTGCCCCCCGCGTCGACCACCATCGCGCGGGCCGCCGAGCTCGTCGTCGACCCCACCTTCCTCGGGAACGTGGGCGCCACCCTCTGGGCCTCCCTGGTCGGCTACCTCCTCGCGCTCGTCATCGCCCTGCCCCTGGGCATGCTGCTGGGGCTCTCGGACCGGCTCTACCTGGTGAGCTCGACGGTGATCGAGCTGCTCCGCCCCCTGCCCCCCGTGGGCCTCGTGCCCCTGCTGGTGCTCGTCGCCGGGCAGGGACTGGAGATGAAGGCGGCCGTGGTGGCGCTCGGCTGCGTGTGGCCGCTGCTCATCAACACCATCCACGGGGTGCACGCCACCGACTCCACCGCCCGCGCCACGGCGCGCTCCTTCGGGTGGTCGCCCACCCAGGTGGCGGTGCGCGTGGTGTGGCCCTCGGCGATCCCGTCGGTGCTCACCGGCGTGCGCATCACCGTGTCGGTGGCGCTCATCCTCTGCGTCGGCGCCGAGTTCATCGGCGGCAGCACCGCCGGCCTCGGCAGCTGGCTGCTGCAGCAGAGCATGCTCCCCGGCGGCATCGACAGCGTCTGTGCGGGCGTGCTCATCGCCGGCAGCCTCGGACTGCTCATCAACGGCGCCGTGAGCGCCCTCGAGACGCGGTTCGCGGCCTGGGCCCGACGGGAGGAGGCATGAGCACCGCCGTCGCCTCCGGGCTCCGGGTGCGCGTCACCCGCTTCGCCATCGGCTGGATCGGGGCCGTCGTGCTCCTGGCCGCCTGGCAGCTGGCCACGGTCCGCTCGGACTCGGCCTTCTTCCCCACGCCGCTCGAGATCCTCGACGACATCCGGGAGCGCTGGTTCTCCGCCGGTCTGTCGGGCGGGGTGCTCACCGACGCGTTCTTCCAGGACGTCACGCCGAGCCTCCAGCGCCTGGCCCTCGGGCTGCTGCTCGCCTGGGCCGTCGGCATCTCCCTCGGCGTCGTCCTCGGCCGGGTGCGCACGGTGGCGGAGTACCTCGAGCCGCTCCTCCACTTCATGCGTGCCCTGCCCGGTCCCGTGCTGCTGCCGCTGGCCCTCGTGCTCGTCGGCACGGGCACGAGCATGCGGGTCTCGCTCATCGCCTTCGGCGCGGTCTGGCCCATCCTGTTCAACACCTACAGCGCCGTGCGCCAGGTACCCGAGTGCTTCATCGACAACGCGAAGGTGGCGCGGGTCTCCCGGCCCGCCCTGCTCTTCCGCGTCATCCTCCCGGCGGCGAGCACCGGCATCTTCGCCGGGCTCCGCGTCTCCACGTCGCTCGGGATCATCCTGCTCATCGCCTCGGAGCTGGTGGCCGCCACCGACGGCATCGGCTTCGGCCTCACGCAGTCCCAGCGGTCGTTCCAGTTCGTCGCGATGTGGTCGTTCATCGTCGCGCTCTCGCTCCTGGGCTACGTCGCCAACCTGCTCCTCTCGGGCGTCGAGACCCGGCTCCTGCGCTGGCACCGCCTGATGGCCGCCGTCCAGGACTGACCGACCCCGCCGCGGCGCCCGCCGCGGCCCGCCCCCCTCGCACCCACCGAACCGAAGGACGGAATCTCCATGAGCCCTGCCCTCCTCGAGGTCACCGACCTCCGGCACAGCTACCAGACCCGCCAGGGCGAGCACACGGTCCTCGACGGCCTGACCTTCTCCGTGGAGCGCGGCGAGTTCGTCTCCATCGTGGGTCCGTCGGGCTGCGGCAAGACCACGCTGCTCCGCTCGCTCTCCGGCCTGCTCCGCCCCAGCGGGGGCACCGTCGCCCTCGGCGGCACCGTGATCGACGGCGTGCCGCAGGGACTGGCCATGGTGTTCCAGGACTACCGGGGCTCGCTCTTCCCCTGGCGACGCGTGGGGGAGAACGTCGAGTTCCCGCTCCTGGGCAGCGTGCCGAAGGCCGAGCGGCGCCAGCGCACCGCCGAGTCCCTCGAGGCGGTCGGCCTCGCGGCCGCCGCCGACCGCTACCCCTGGCAGCTCTCGGGCGGCATGCAGCAGCGCGTCGCGATCGCCCGTGCCCTGGCGATGCGCCCGCAGCTCCTGCTCATGGACGAGCCGTTCGCGTCGGTCGACGCGCAGACGCGCTCCGACCTCGAGGACCTGCTGCTCCGGGTGCGCGAGCAGTTCGACATGACGATCCTCTTCGTCACCCACGACGTCGACGAGAGCGTCTACCTGAGCACGCGGGTGCTCTCCCTGAGCAAGGCGCCGACCGTCCAGACGGCCGACGTCACCGTGCCGCTCGCCTTCCCGCGCGACCAGATCACCACCCGCGAGGAGGGGGCCTTCGTCACCACCCGTGGCGAGGTCGCCCGCCTGATCCGCCAGGCCGGTCCCGGCGGCCTGGCTGCCTGAACCGCGTCCCCCGACGCACCCCCGGCCCGACGAGGTGCCGACCCCGAGTCTCGGAGAACCCACAGGAGAGACCCCATGACCACCACCTCCACCATCCTGCGCCGCGTGACCGCGTCGAGCGCCGCGGTCGTCCTCGCGACGGTCACGCTCGCCGCCTGCGGCGGTGACGGCGACGACAAGACGGCCGACGGCCTGACCCGCGTGACGCTGTCGATCCCGCCCGTCGGCGACTCGCTGCCCGTCTACCAGGCGATCAGCGAGGGCTACTTCGAGGACGAGGGCCTGTCCGTCGAGCTGACGCCGGCGGCGAACGGCGCCACCACCATCAACGCCCTCGTCTCGGGGAGCACCGACCTCGCGCTGGTCTCGTACCCGTCGCTGATCACGGCCTACGCCTCCGACCTCCCGGTCACCATCGCCGCCCCGGCGATCGCCGGCACCGCGGACTACCAGGCCGGGCTCTACGTGCTCGCCGACTCCTCCATCGAGGAGCCCGCCGACATGCTGGGCAAGAAGTTCGCCACGCCCAGCCTCGGCTCGGTCGGCGACATCTGGTTCCGCGGGGTGCTGCTCGACGAGGGCCTGGACTACGACGACGTCGAGTTCGTCGAGCTCCCGCAGGCCAACATGGCGGCCGCGCTGGAGGCGGGGGACGTCGACGGCATCTTCCAGACCGAGCCCACGCTGAGCGCCACGAAGGCCGAGCTCGACGTGCGTGCCATCGGCTTCCAGGAGGGACCGCAGGGGCTCTTCGCCACCTCGACGTCGACGCTCGAGGACGACCCGGAGGTCGTCGAGGGCTTCCGCGCGGCGATGGCGCGGGCCGTCGAGGACCTCGAGGAGGACCCCCGGGCGGTCGCCGTCGCGCAGATGCCCGCCAACACGGAGATGTCGGCCGCGACCGCCGAGACGATGGGGCTCCCGGCCTACGAGACGGAGTACGACGCCGCCGGCGTCCAGGACGTCATCGACCTCATGGCCGAGGTCGGCCTCATCGAGGAGGCCTTCGACGCCTCCGACCTCTGGCGGGACCTCGGCTGACCGACCGCCCGTCCCGCGCGGGACAGCCACGTCCCGCACCCCACCGCGACACGTCGGGGGCCGCCCTCGGGGCGGCTCCCACAGGAGGAACCATGAGCAGCACCACGTCAGGAGGCGTCGCCGTCGTCGGCGCCGGCGAGTCGCCGTACACCCGCCACCCGGCGGCCGGTACGACGACGGCAGGCGTGCTCGGCGACGCGGTCCGCCGCGCGCTGGCCGACGCCGGGTTGACCACCGCCGACGTCGACGGCTTCGGGGTGTCCAGCTTCACCCTGCAGCCCGACCACGCCGTCGACCTGGCCTGGCGGCTGGGCCTGCGGGTCGACTGGCTGATGCAGGACACGAACGGCGGGGCGAGCGCGGGCGGGATGCTCCAGCACGCGGTCCGGGCCGTCGAGGCCGGCGACGCGTCGGTCGTCGTGCTCGTGGCCGGTGACCTCATGGACCGCGAGGTGCACGTCGAGATGGTGCGGCGCTACAACCGCGCGACGGCGGAGCACCTCGCCCCGCTGCCCATGACGGGTCCGAACGCGCTCTTCGCGATGCTCACCCGTCGCCAGATGGACCGGTTCGGCCTGGCGCGGGAGGACTACGGCCGCCTCGTCGTGGCCCAGCGCGCGTGGGCGGTGGCCAACCCGGGAGCGGTCTACCGCACGCCCCTCGCCCTCGAGGAGTACCTCGCGGCGCCGACCGTTTCCGAGCCCCTGGGGCGCTACGACTGCGTGCCGCCCGTGACGGGCGCGGACGCCGTGGTGGTGGCCGCCGAGACCCGGGCGAGCGGCCGCTGCGCGCGCGTGCTCGCGGTCGCCACGACGTACAACACCGACGACCAGGCCGGTGACGGGCTCACCACGGGGGTCGCGTCCTGCGCGCCCCGCGCGTTCGAGCGCGCCGGCGTCGAGCCCGCGGACGTCGACGTCGTGAGCGTCTACGACGACTACCCGGCGATGGTCGTCGCCCAGCTCGCCGACCTCGGGCTCCCCGGGGCGGACGACCTGCCGCGCCTGCTGGCGCTCGTGGGCGAGCGGAACCTGCCCGTCAACACGTCCGGCGGGCAGCTGTCCGCCGGGCAGCCCGGCGCCGGCGGGGGCATGCACGGTCTCGTCGAGGTGGTGCGCCAGCTCCGGGGCCAGGCCGACGGCCGGCAGGTCGGTGGTCGCATCGGCGTGGTGACGGGCTACGGCATGGTGCTCTACCGCCACGGTGCGTGCGGCAACGTCGCGGTGCTGGAGGCGGCATGAGCCTCGTGATCCAGCGCTGCACGACCTGCGGCCGGACCCTCTTCCCCGACCGGGTGCTCTGCCCGGAGTGCGGCAGCGCCCAGCTGGCGCACGAGACCGTCGACGTCGGCACCGTCACCGACCACACCCGCACCTCCGACGGACTCGTGCTGCTGACGCTGGAGGTCGACACCGGGCTCCGCGTGATCGGCCGGCTCCTCGGCGCCGGCACCGTCGCGAGCGGCGACGTGCTGCCCCTCGTCGCCCACGACGACCACCCGGGCCCCGCGGCGTACGTGCCGCGGCCCGACGGCGACCCCGCGCCGAGCGGGTCGGCGGCCCCGGCCGACGACCACCGCCTGCCCGAGGACCCGTCGCTGCGCGCCGCGACGGTGCCCGGCCTGCTGCGCGCCCGGGCGGACCTCACGCCGGACGCGCCGCTCCTGCGCTGCGGACCCCTGCGCCGTACGGCGCGGGAGATGCTCGACGCGGTGTCCCGGGCCGGCGGTGCGCTCGTCGAGCGGGGCATCGGCCGTGGCGACCGGGTCGCGCTGATGGCGGCGAACCGGGTGGAGCTGCTCGACCTGGTGCTCGGCGCCGCCTGGATCGGCGCCGTCGCCGTGCCGATCAACACCGCGGCGCGTGGGGAGCAGCTGCACCACGTGCTGACGAACTCGGAGGCCCGGCTGCTCGTCGTCGAGCCGGAGCTCCTCGCGGCGGTCGACGACCTCCCGCCGCTGCCCGCGCTGCGCGAGCGGTGGGTGCTCGACGACGAGACCTCCGTGCTGGGGGCGCCGGTCGACGCCGCCGACGTGCGGGCGGGCGACCCGGCCGCGATCCTCTACACCTCGGGGACCACGGGCGTCTCCAAGGGCGTCGTGTGCCCCCACGGCCAGTTCTCGTGGTGGGGACGCAACGTCAGCGCGCAGCTCGGCCTGCGGAGCGACGACGTGCTCCACACATGCCTGCCGCTCTTCCACACCAACGCGCTCAACGCCTTCAGCCAGGCGGTCGTCGCCGGGTCGACGTACGTGCTGGGCGGACGCTTCTCGGCGTCCCGGTTCTGGTCGCAGATGGTCGAGAGCGGCGCGACCGTCACCTACCTGCTCGGCGCGATGGTGAGCATCCTCGACCGCCGTCCGCCCTCCCCGCTCGACCGTGCCCACCGGGTGCGCCTGGCCCTGTCGCCGGCGACGCCGGCGGCGCTGGTGACCCCGTTCCAGGAGCGGTTCGGCGTCGAGCTGCTCGACGGCTACGGCTCCACGGAGACGAACGCGGTCCTCGCCACGCGGCCGGGCTCCCAGCGGCCCGGGTACGTCGGGACCGTCCAGCCCGGGTTCACCGCCCGGGTGGTCGACGAGGACGGAGCACCGGTCCCGCCCGGCGAGCCGGGGGAGCTGCTCGTGCGCAGCGACCAGCCCTTCGCCTTCGCGTCGGGGTACTTCCACATGCCCGAGGCGACGGCGGCCTCCTGGCAGGACCTGTGGTTCCACACCGGTGACCGCGTCGTCCTGGAGGCCGACGGGTGGGTGCGGTTCGTCGACCGCATCAAGGACGTGATCCGCCGGCGCGGGGAGAACATCTCCGCCTCGGAGGTCGAGTCCGTGCTCGGGCAGCACCCCGACATCGCCGCCGCGGCCGTCTACGCGGTCGACTCCGAGCTCGGCGAGGACGAGGTGATGGCGGCGCTCGTGACCGAGCCCGGCCGCGTCCTCGACGTCGACGACCTCGTCGCGTTCTGCCGCCCCCGCCTCGCGGGCTACGCCATTCCCCGCTTCATCCGCGTCGTCGACGACCTGCCCTTGACCGAGAACGGGAAGGTCCGCAAGCCGGCCCTCCGCGCGCTCGGGACCGACGGGGCGTGGGACCGGGAGGCCGACCGCGACGCGCGCGTCGCCTCCGCCCGCGGCCAGGGCGTCCCCTCGTGACCACCGATCCCCAGCGAACCGGGAGCTCCCATGCGTGACTACCAGAACTACATCGACGGCGCGTTCGTCGCCGGACCCGAGGCGTTCGCGGACGTCGACCCCACGACCGGCCGGCAGGTGGCCTGGGTCCACGAGGCCGACGCCGCCCTCGTCGACCGGGCCGTCCGGGCGGCCCGCCGCGCCGTGGAGGGCCCCTGGGGCCGCACCTCCGTCGCGTCGCGCGCCGTGCTGCTGCGCCGGATCGCCGACGAGATCGATCGCCGTGCGGACGACCTGCTCGCCGCCGAGGTCGCCGACACCGGCAAGCCCGCGAGCGTGGCGCGCGCCCTCGACGTCGCCCGCGCGGCGGCGAACTTCCGCTGCTTCGCCGATGTGGTGGCGGCCGAGGGCACCGAGTCCTTCCTGCAGGAGCTGCCCGACGGCGGGCAGGCGCTCAACTACGCGCTGCGGAAGCCCCTCGGGGTGGTCGCGGCCATCGTGCCGTGGAACCTGCCCCTGCTGCTCCTGACGTGGAAGCTCGCGCCGGCGCTCGCCTGCGGCAACGCGGTCGTCGTGAAGCCGTCCGAGGAGACGCCCGGCTCGGCCACCGTCCTCGCCGAGATCCTCGACGCCGTCGGCGTGCCACCGGGGGTCTACAACGTCGTGCACGGCTTCGGCTCGGGCTCGGCGGGGGAGCACCTCGTGACCCACCCCGACGTGGACGGCGTGACCTTCACCGGCTCGACGGCCACCGGCACCGGCATCATGAAGGCGGTCGCCCCGCGGGTGCGCCCGGTCAGCTTCGAGCTGGGCGGCAAGAACGCGGCGCTGGTCTTCGCCGACGCCGACCTCGACGCGACGGTCGCCGGCCTGACGCGGTCCGTCTTCGCCAACACCGGCCAGGTGTGCCTGTGCACCGAGCGCGTGTACGTCGAGCGCAGCATCTTCGACGAGGTCGCCGAGCGCCTCACGGCGTCCGCCAGGGCCCTGCGCCTGGGAGCACCGTCCGACGCCGCCACGACGACCGGGCCCGTCATCTCGCGGGCACACCAGGAGAAGATCCTCCGCTACTTCGCGGCGGCGGAGCAGGCCGGCGCGAAGGCCATCACCGGCGGGGGCGTGCCCACCATGACCGGCGACCTCGCCGGCGGCTTCTGGGTCGAGCCCACGCTGTGGACCGGCCTCACCAACGAGGACCGCGTCGTGCGGGAGGAGATCTTCGGTCCCGCGGCCGCGCTCATCCCGTTCGACACCGAGCAGGAGGCGGTGGCGCTGGCCAACGACACCAGCTACGGCCTGGCCGCCGCGGTGTGGACGACCGACCTGCGCCGCGCCCACCGCGTGGCGGGGCGGATGGACGTGGGCATCTCCTGGGTCAACAACTGGTTCCTGCGCGAGCTGCGGTCGCCCTTCGGCGGCACCGGCCTGTCCGGCATCGGGCGCGAGGGTGGACGGCACTCCCTCGACTTCTACACCGAGACCACGAACGTGTGCGTGACGCTGTGAGCGCCCACGACACGGCCGTCGAGCTCGTCGCCTCCCGCCTCGACGAGGCCCAGCGCAGCGCGACCCCCGTGCGACCGCAGGAGGACTGGCCACACCTGTCCCTCGACCAGGCGTACGCCGCCCAGGCCCGCCTCGTCGAGCGCCGGCGGGAGCGGGGGGAGCAGGAGGTCGGGCTGAAGCTGGGCTTCACCAGCGAGGCCAAGATGCGCCAGATGGGCATCGACGAGCTCATCATCGGCGTCCTCACGGACGGCATGCAGGTGCCGGACGGCGGATCGGTCGACCTCGCCGCGTTCGTCCACCCCCGGGTCGAGCCCGAGGTGGCGTTCCGGTTCGGACGTGACCTCGACCTGGCCGACCCCGCCCTGCAGGTCGCCGACCTGCGGGCCGCGCTGACCGGCGTGGCCGCCGGCATCGAGCTGATCGATTCCCGCTACGAGGGCTTCAGCTTCGACCTGCCGCGCGTGGTGGCCGACAACACCTCCGCCGCCGCGTTCACCATCGGTCCGTGGGTCGACCCCGCCGGCGTGGAGCTCGGCGACCTGCCCGTCACCCTCACCATCGCCGGCGAGGTGGCGGCCGCGGGCACCACGGCGGCCATCCTCGGCCACCCGCTCTCCACGCTGCCGCACCTGCTCGCGCTCGGCCGGCGGCTCGGGCTGTCCCTCCCGGCGGGCTCGGTGGTGCTCGCGGGCGCCGCCACGGCCGCGGTGCCGCTGCTCACCGGCGACGTCGTCGTCCGCGTGGCCGGGCTCGGCGAGGCGCACCTCACCGGCATCGCCGGCGGGGAGGTGGCCCCGTGACCCGGTCCTTCATGGTCAGCGGCAAGGCCCGCCCCCGCGGGCGGTTCCCGCACGCCAAGCGCGCCGGTGACCTCGTCTACGTCTCGGGCACGAGCAGCCGCCGGCCCGACAACACCTTCGTGGGCGTCGAGGTCGACGAGCTCGGCACCACCGCGCTCGACATCCGCGCCCAGACCGCGGCCGTGCTCGACAACATCGGCGACATCCTCGCCGACGTCGGCGGCAGCCTCGCCGACCTCGTCCAGGTGACCGCCTACCTGGTCAACATGAACGACTTCGGTGGCTACAACGAGGTCTACGCCGGCTACTTCGACGAGTCCGGCCCCACCCGCACGACGGTCGCGGTGCACCAGCTGCCGCACCCCCACCTGCTGATCGAGATCCAGGCCGTGGCGTACCTGCCCGAGCCCCCCACGACGAAGGAGCACGCATGAGCCCGACCCTGCCCGCCGGAGTGACCCAGCCGCTGAACTTCCAGGCCTGGATCGCCGAGCACGAGCACCTGCTCCAGCCGCCGGTGAACAACCAGGCGATCTTCACCGGCGACGACTTCATCGTGCAGGTCGTGGGCGGCCCCAACCAGCGCACCGACTTCCACGTCGACCCCTACGAGGAGTGGTTCCACCAGGTGAAGGGCGACATGCACGTCAACGTGATGACGCCCGACGGCGAGGTCACCGTGCACATCCGCGAGGGCGAGACCTGGCTGCTGCCCGGGTTCCTGCCGCACTCGCCGCAGCGCCCCGAGGCCGGCTCCATCGGCGTCGTCATCGAGCGGATCCGCGAGGAGGGCACCCTCGAGAAGTTCCAGTGGTACTGCCCCGGATGCTCCGCCCTCGTCCACGAGGTCGAGCTGCAGGTGCGGGACATCGTCGAGGACCTCCCGCCCGTCTTCGTGGCCTTCTACGAGGACGAGGCCGCCCGCACCTGCGACGCCTGCGGGACCCTGCACCCCGGCAAGGGCTGAGAGACGTGACCGCTGACGCTGCGACGCTCCCCGCCGTCGACGTCCACTCCCACTACGTGCCGCGCGGGTGGCCGACGCTGCCCGGTCCGGAGCCCCGGCTCTGGCTGGACGTCCGGACCGCCGACGAGGCCACGATGATGATCGGGTCGCGCGAGTTCCGGAAGGTCGACTCCACCGCGTGGTCGGCCGAGCGGCGCCTCGCCGACATGGACGCCGACGGCGTCGACCTCCAGGTGGTGTCGCCGACGCCGGTCTTCTTCTCCTACGACCGGGCGCCCGACGAGGCCGCCGCCATCGCCCGGGTCTTCAACGACCTGGCCCTCGAGATCACCGCGGCCTCGCCGCGGCTGGTCCCGTTCTGCCAGGTGCCGCTGCAGGACCCGGACGCCGCGTGCGCCGAGCTCGAGCGGAGCCTGGCGGCCGGCCACGTCGGTGTCGAGATCGGCAACCACGTGGGGGACCGCGACCTCGACGACGCGGGGGTCGTCACCTTCCTGGAGCACTGCGCCGCGCTCGACGTGCCCGTCTTCGTGCACCCGTGGGACCTGCCGGGAGGACCGCGCCTGGAGCGCTGGATGGCACAGTGGCTCGCCGGCATGCCGGCCGAGACCCACCTCTCGATCCTGGCCCTGGTGCTCGGCGGCGTCTTCGACCGGGTGTCGCCCGACCTGCGCATCTGCTTCGCGCACGGCGGGGGGTCGTTCGCGCACTGGCTCGGCCGCATGGACAACGCCTGGCACCAGCGCCACGACGTCATCGGCACCAGCGAGCACCCCCCGTCGCACTACGTCGACCGGTTCTCGGTCGACTCCGTCGTGTTCGAGGAGGCCCCGCTGCGGCTGCTCGTCGACACGCTGGGTGCGGACCGGGTCATGGTGGGCAGCGACTACCCCTACCCGCTGGGGGAGCGCCCCGCCGGGGCCGTCGTACGGCGCGCGCCGTTCCTCGACGACGCGTCGCGCTGCCTGCTCCTGCGCGAGAACGCGCTCGCCTGGCTCGGCCCCCGCGCGCGGACGGACGCCCCGCGGTGACGGCCGACGTGCGCCGTGGTTCCGTGGCGACGACGATGCGCGTCGTACGGGTGCCTGCCGGGGGGACGGACGCACCGCTGCGGTGCGAGCCGGCGTCCGTGCCGGTGCCGGGCCACGGCCAGGTGCTCGTGCGCACCGCGGCGATCGGCGTCAACCGGGCCGACGTGATGCAGCGGGCCGGCACCTACCCGCTGCCCCCGGGATCGACCGACGTCCCGGGCCTCGAGGCCTCCGGCACCGTCGTCGCGACCGGCCCGGGCATCGACGCCCCGGCCGTCGGGGCGCAGGTGTGCGCGCTGCTGCCGGGGGGCGGGTACGCCGAGGTGGTCGCCGTCCGCGCCGACCACACGCTGCCCGTGCCCGACGGGGTCGGGCTGGAGGACGCGGCCGGCCTCGTCGAGGTGGCGGCGACCGTCTGGTCGAACCTGCTGACGGCGCGCACCGCGGCCGGGCTGGTCCCCGACGTACCGCCCACCGGCAGCTGGGTGCTCGTGCACGGCGGCAGCGGCGGCGTGGGCTCCATGGCCGTCCAGCTCGCTGCGGCCCTGGGGATGCGCGTGGTCACGACGGTCGGGTCGGCGGTGAAGGCGGACTTCGCCCTCGCGCTCGGGGCCGAGCTGGTCGTCGACCACACCCGGGAGGACTTCCGGGAGGTGCTCGCCGCCCACGGGATCCGGCCGGTGCGGATCCTCGACGTCGTCGGGGCCGCCTACCTCGCGCGGAACCTCGACGTGCTGGCGCGGGGCGGACGGCTCGCCGTCGTCGCCCACCAGAGCGGACCCGTGGTCGACCTCGACCTGCGGACCCTGCTCCGCGGTGACGTGACGGTCGAGGGCAGCGGTCTGCGCGCACGGTCCGAGGGGGAGAAGGCCCGCATCCTCGCCCAGCTGCGGGAGCACGTGTGGCCGCTGCTGGAGCAGCGGCTGGTCCGCCCGGTCACCCACGCCCGGATCGCCCTCGACGACGCCGACCGCGCGCTCGACCTGGTCGCGCGGGGACAGCACCTCGGCAAGGTGCTGCTGGTGCCGTGACGCCGACCGCTCCGATCGACCCGACCTGCTCACTCCTCCGAGAGGCAACCGCATGAACGACAGCCGGCCCGTCCGGATCATGTACCAGAGCTTCACCGACCCCGCCCACCACCAGCCCTACCTGAGCCGCCTCGCGGACCACCTCGCCGAGATCGCCGGCCCCGGGGTCACCTACGAGGTGCGCGGCATCTCGCCGGCCGACACCCAGCTGGGCCGCCTCAGCGAGCTCCGCTGCGGCGTGCAGTCGGTGGCGGGGATCGTCCAGGCCGAGCGGGAGGGCTTCGACGGCGTCCTCGTCGGCCACTTCCAGGACGCCTGCCTCTACGAGGCGCGCACCGCGGTCGACATCCCCGTCGTGGGCCACGGCGAGGCGAGCATGATGCAGGCCTGCATGCTCGGCGGACGGGTCGGCATCATCACGCTCGACACCGTCTACCTGTCGTGGCACCGCGAGCAGGTCCGTCGCTACGGGCTGCAGGACCGGGTGGTCGACGTGCGCGCGTTGCAGCTCAGCCCGGACGCGGCGGTGGCCGCCAACGACGACCCCGCGGCGTACGCGTCGATCCGGAGGACCTTCGTGGCGCTCGCCGAGGCGATGGTCGCCGAGAGCGAGGTCGATGTCGTCATGGCCGCCGGCGGCCTCTTCGCGCTGCTGAGCGCGCACGACGTGATCGAGGTGCCGGGCGCCCTGGTCGCGAACCCGACGCTGCTGGCGGTGCGACAGGCCGAGGTGGCCGTGTCGCTGGCCCGCGCGCTCGGGACCCCCGTGTCGCGGGGCGGACCCTTCGCCCGCGCGACCCCCCGTGCCGTGCAGGAACTGATGGAGCTGATGGGAGACCGACGATGAGCACGATGAGCTACACCGCCACGGCGCGCGCCGAGGGCGACGGTCGGAACGGCCACGTCCGCACCGCGGACGGACTGGTGGACCTCGACCTGGGGATCCCCAGCGAGATCGGCGGCGCCGGGGGAGCGGTCAGCAACCCCGAGATGCTCTTCGCCGCGGGCTACGCCGGGTGCTTCCTCTCCGCGCTCCACTCGGTGGCGCGGGCCCAACGGGTCAAGATCCCCGGCGCGGACGTCGAGGCCCTCGTCACCATCGCGGCGGGGGAGGCCGGCTTCGGGCTCTCCGTCGAGCTGGTGGCGACGCTGCCGGGCGTGAGCGACGAGGCGGCCGAGCAGCTGCTCGCCGCGGCTCACGCGAAGTGCCCCTACTCGCGCGCGGTGACCGGCAACATCCCGGTGGAGCTGCGGCGCGGCTGAGGGCGCGGGTCTCGGTGGTGCGGCCCGGGGGGATGGGTACCAGAGGACGCTCGCCCGTTCGGGCAGGTCGGAGGAGACCCTCATGTCGAACGACCCGATCAACCGGACGTCACCGGAGGAGGACCTGCTCGGGGTGCTCGCCTCGGCGGCACCCCTGGCCCGGCGTGCCGGCGGGCTCCTCGACCTGCTGGGGCGCGAGGTGCCGTTCGACGCCGCCTGGCTCGCGCTCTGCGACCCCCGCTCGCGTGAGTACGCCGGCGTGGCCAGCGTGGGACTCGACGACGAGGCCGTCGCGTTCCTCGACGACCCGGCGACGACGCGGGACATGGCTGTGGCGGGGTTCGACCGGGACCGGCCCCCGCAGAGCCTCGCGGAGCTGCCGGTGGCGCCACGGGACCTCCCGACCTGGGACCGGTGCCTCGGGCCCGCGGGCTTCCACGAGTGCCTCGGCGTCCCGCTCTTCGCGCCGGGCCGGCTCCACGTGGGGCACCTGACCCTGCTCTACCGCAGCGGGGAGCCGCCCCCCGAGGTGGCGCGGGAGCGGCTCGGGACGCTCGCCCCGGCGATCGCCCGCGGCCTGTCGCCCGTGCTGTCGCTCGCCGTCGGGGCCCGCATCGCGCACGGCGCGGCCGCGGGGGTCGTGCTGCTCCGCGACGGCTCCGTCTGTGCGTTGCCGGGGCTCGGTGGCCACCTGCTGCTGGAGCCCGTCTCGTCCGTCGTGCAGCTCGCGCGGCGTGCCCTCGGGCGGGGCGACGTGTTCCGGTCGTTCCTCTGGCCGTCCGACGGCAGCAGGGGCGGTGCCTCGTCGTACGTGCGCCTGACGGTGCTGGCCGCCACGGACGCCCCGCCGTTCGTGGTCGGGACCGTGCTCGTGACGCTCGAGGCCGACTGCCAGGGCCTGACCGCGCGCGAGCTCGAGGTGCTCGGCCTGCTGGTCGAGGGGCTGTCCAACCACGAGATCGCCGACCGCCTCGTGGTGGCGCAGCGCACCGTCGCCGCCCACGTCGAGCACGTGCTGCACAAGCTGGACGTGCCGACCCGGACGCTGGCCGCGCTCCGGGCGGAGCGGGAGGGGTGCTACGTCCCGGCCGCCCCGCCCCGCCCTGCCCCGCCCGCGACACCGGTACGCCGCTGACCCAGCCCCTCCCACGCCGATCCCCCTCCCGGGACGTCATGCGAGGCGGCGGCCCCGGCGACCGCGACGCATGACGTCCGGAGGGTGGGGGAGCCCGCCTCAGGCGCCGACCCCGTTCGGGTGGAGCACGACCTTCGTCCAGCCCTCGTCGCGGCGGTCGAAGTGCTCGTAGGCCTCCGGCGCCTGGTCGAGCGGCAGCTCGTGGCTGACGATGAACGACGGCTCGGCCTTCCCGGCGGCGATGAGGTCCCGCAGCGCGCGGTTGTACTTTTTGACGGGCGCCTGGCCGCTGCCGAGGTGCTGGCCCTTGAACCAGAACATGCCGTAGTCGAAGGCCAGCTTGCCCTGCTTCGCCAGCTCGTCGCTGGCCCCCGGGTCCTCGGGCACGAAGACGCCGACGCACCCGATGGTGCCGGTGAAGCGCACGGAGGCGACGAGCCGGTTCATCGTCAGGTTGGCGTACTCCTGCCCGTCCGGCTCGTGCGCCTGGTAGCCCACGCACTCGCAGCCGTTGTCGGCGCCGAGCCCCATCGTCTGGTCGAGCACGGCCTGCACCGGGTCGACGGCGGAGTCGTCGATGGCGATGGCGCCGATGGACTCGGCGAGCCGCAGCCGGTCGGGGTTCCGGTCGACGACCATCACCTTGCTGGCGCCGCGGATGGTGGCGGACAGGGCCGCCATGAGCCCGACGGGCCCGGCTCCGTAGATCACCGTCTGGTCACCCGGCTTCACCCCGGCCATCTCGGTGGCGTGGTAGCCCGTGGGGAAGATGTCGGCGAGCATCACGTAGTCGGTCTGGCGCTCCTGCGCGTCCTCGCCCAGGCGCAGGCAGTTGAAGTCGCCCCACGGCACGCGCAGCAGCTCGGCCTGCCCGCCGCCGTACGGACCCATGTCGGCGAAGCCGTAGGCGGCGCCCGCCATCGACGGCTCGGGCTGCGCGGTGAGGCAGTAGTTGGTGAGCTGGCGCTCGCAGTTCTTGCAGTGCCCGCAGGCGATGTTGAACGGCAGCACGACGTAGTCGCCGACCTGGATCTTGTCGACGCCGTCGCCGACCTCGATCACCTCGCCGAGGTTCTCGTGCCCGAACCAGCGCCCTGTCTCGAAGTCGGTGCGCCCCTCGTACATGTGCAGGTCGGAGCCGCAGATGTTGGCGGAGGTGACGCGCACCAGCATGTCGGTGGCCCGCTCGATGCGGGCGTCGGGGACCTCCTTGACGCTGACCTGGCGGGGACCTTCGTACACGACTGCCTTCATGGTTCCTCCTGGGTGGCGGGACGCCGGCCCCGGTCGGGACGGCCCCTCCATTGAGGCGGTGGCGGCCCGGTCCTGCCCATCGGCAGACCTGCCCATTTCCGTCCGCCCCGCCCGACGGTCGAGGTCCCGCGGGTACCGACCCCGCATGGACCCCCTTCGCGTCGGCCTCGTGGCCGACCCCGCCTACCCGACCCAGGTCGCGCGCCGCCTGGACGACCTCCAGCCCGCGGACCGGGAGGGTGGCCCCGCGTGGGACGTCGAGCTGGTCAGCGAGCCGTTCACCTCGGCCTCCGAGTGGCCCGACGACGCGCTCGACCGCCTGGCGGACTTCGCCGGCGAACGCCGGTGGGAGGTCGTCGTGGGCCTGACCGAGCTGCCGCTGCGCGACGACGACGGTCACTACCTGCTCGCCGAGGCGGACCGTCGTCGCGGGGTGGGGGTGCTCTCCCTGCCGGCGCTGGGCGGCGTCCGCCCCCAGGCGCGGGCGCGTACGGCGCTCCTCGACCTGATCACGGACCTGACGGACCCCGACCCCTCGGCCGAGGCGCGGGTCCCGCTCCCGCCCCGGGGCGGCCGGGCCCGCCTCCTGCGCGGCATGGTCATCGCCAACCGTCCCTGGCGGCTCGTGCCCGGGCTGTCCTCCGCGCTCGTCGCGGCCCTGACGACCGGCGCGATCGCGACGATCAACTCGACGGTGTGGCTCCTGGCCGACTCCCTGCACCCCTGGCGGCTCGTCGTCGCGACCGTCGCGGCGATCGCCCTCGTGGTCGGGTGGCTCATCATCGACGCCCACCTCTGGGACCGCCCCGAGGACGACTCCCGGGAGGCGCGGGAACGCTCCCGGCTCTACAACACCTCGACAGTGCTCACCCTCACCGCGGGTGCCGTCGTCTGCTACGTCGTGCTCTACCTGGTGAACCTCGTCTGGGCCTTCTTCGTCCTCGACCCGGCGGTCATGGGCGGCTTCCTGCGGATCTCGATCAGCCACGCCGACTTCTTCCTGCTCGCCTGGTTCGTCGCCTCGGCGGCCACCGTCGGCGGGGCGTTGGGCAGCGGGCTCGAGTCGGAGGAGGCGGTGCGCGCCGCGGCGTACTCGAAGCGGGAGGAGCTGCGCCGCGAGCGGTTGGCGGAGCGGGACTGACGCCGCCGGGCTCAGCCCACCGTGGCGTGCACGGCGGCCCCGACCGCGCCGATCGACATCGCAAGGAACGACGCGGTGCTGGCGACGCGGTAGGCGAGCGATGCGCCCGCGTCCTCGCGGAACGCGAGGGGGAGGAAGAGGAGGGGGTTCACGACGGCTCCGGCGACGAGCGGCACCACCACCCAGACGGGCGCACCGGGGAGGGCGACGCCCACCGCGACGAGGAGGATCCCCATCAGCACGTAGTCGAGATGCATCTGCAGCAGCCGCCGCGGGTGCCGGACGCCGACGCGGGTCAGCGCCGTCGGCGCGACGTGCTGCAGGGCGACGGGCCAGCCGAGGAGGGTGCCGAGCGCGAGGAGGTACAGCCCGGTCAGGGGGAGGGTCTCCATGGGGTGCATCGTGACGCATCCCGGCGGGTGACGGCGGCCCGACGGCTCACCCGAGGTCGAGCACCAGCCGCCCGCGCACCCCGCCGGCCGCCAGCCGCTCGTGCGCCTCGCTCGCCCGCTCCGCCGGTACGACGTCGGCGACGCGCAGCGCGAGCACGCCGGCCTCGGCGAGCTCGCGCAGCTGCTCCAGCCAGTCGTGCCGCTCGGCGACCTCGGCCACGACGACGGGGTGGAAGCGCAGCCGGTCGTTGCCGTCGCCCTTCCAGAACCGCACGGTCGCCACCCCGCCGCCGTCCTTGACGGCGGGGAGCACCTGCTCGTCCTGCACGGCGCCGTCGACGAGGCCGTCGACCCCGTCGGGGAAGGCCTCGCGGATCCGGTCGGCCACGTCCTCGCCGCGGGCGACGACGTGGTCGGCGCCGAACGAGCGGACGAGCTCGACGTCCTTCTCGGCGGCGTCCGCGACGACGACGAGCCCGGCACGCTTGGCCAGGGGGATGACGTAGCCGCCGAGGGCACCGGCGGCCCCCGTCACGGCGAGGACCTGCCCGGGGGCGAGCGCCAGCTGGTCCAGGGCGCGGATCGCGGTGAGGCCGTTCATCGGCAGGGTCGCGGCCTCGGCGTACGAGGTGCCCGCCGGCGCCCGCGTGACGGAGCCGGCGGGCAGCACGAGGTCCTCGCGGTACGCCCCGTGCTGGTCGCGCGGCACGACGACGCCCATGACGGCGTCGCCGGGGGACAGGTCGGTCGCGACCTCGGGGCCGACCTCGAGCAGCTCCCCGGCGACGTCCATCCCCGGCACGTCGGCCGTGTCGTGCGGTGCCCCCGAGCGGTTGCGCGCCCCGTTGACGACGTAGGTGTCGGTCGGGTTCACCGCAGCGGCCCGCACGCGCACACGGACCTGCCCCGGGCCCAGGGGCTCCGCCGGGAGGTCGATCTCGTGCAGGGCCTCCGGCCCGCCGTACTCGCTCACTCCGATGGCTCGCATCGTTCCTGTCTACCGCCGGACGCAACGGTTCCGGTACGTCGCCGGGCGGCGCCCCTCAGTTCCGACGGCGCCCGCGGATCGTCTCGAGCGGGCGCCGCGGCAGCTTGGGCAGCTGCGAGGCCCGCCCGTGCAGGGCGAGCAGCAGGGTGGCAACGGTCGTCTCCTGCTCGGGGGTCCGCTCGAAGGTGGTGAGGTTGATCGGCGCCTTGAAGCGCGTGCGCGTCACGGACTTGGCGTAGGTGAACTCGCGGAGACCGTCGGGCCCGTGGATGCGCCCGAAGCCGGAGTCGCCGACGCCGCCGAACGGCAGCGACGGCACGCCCGCGAACGAGATGACCGAGTTGATCGACGTCATGCCGGTGCGCAGCCGCCGGGCGAGGTCCTCGCCGCTCTTCCCGGTGAAGATCGCGGAGCCCAGTCCGTACTTGCCGGCGTTGGTCAGCTCGACCGCCTCGTCCATGTCGCGCACCTTGCGCACCGTCACGGTCGGGCCGAAGGTCTCCTCGGTGACGGCCGCGCTGTCCTCGGGCACGTCGACGAGCACCGTCGGCTGCACGAACCGGTCGCCGACCGCCTCGGCCCCGCCGACCACGGCGCGGCCTCCGCGGGAGAGCGCGTCGTCGACGTGGCGGCGCACGATCTCGAGCTGGCCGGGCATTGTCATCGGCCCGATCTTGGCGTCGACGTCCACGCCGGCGTGCACGGTCCGGGCGCGCTCGGCGAGCAGCTCGACGAACCGGTCGTGCACCCGCTCGTGCACGTAGATCCGCTCGACGCCGGCGCAGGTCTGCCCGGCGTTGGCGAAGGCGCCCCAGGCGGCGGCGTCGGCCGCGGCGTCGAGGTCGGCGTCCTCGTCGACGAGCAGCGCGTCCTTGCCGCCTGCCTCGACGATCACCGGGGTCAGGGTCTCGGCGCAGGCGGCCATCACCCGCTTGCCGGTCGCGGTCGAGCCGGTGAAGGCGACCTTGTCGACACCGGCCCGGCACAGCGCGGCACCGGTGTCGCCGAACCCGGTGACGACCTGCAGCAGGTCGTGGTCGGGCACGACCTCGCGCAGGCTGTCGGCCAGCCAGTGCGCGACCCCGGGGGTCAGCTCGCTCGGCTTGAACACGACCGTGTTGCCGGCCGCGAGCGCGTAGCCGATGGAGCCCATCGGCGTGAAGACGGGGTAGTTCCAGGGGCCGATGACGCCGACGACGCCGAGCGGCAGGTACTCGACCGACGCGGCCTGGTTGGCCAGCAGCAGGCCGGGGGAGACCCGCTTGCGGCCGAGGACCTTCTCGGCGTGCGACCCGGCCCAGGCGAGGTGGTCGATGGTGAGCGTGCACTCGAGCTGCGCGTCGCCGTGCGGCTTGCCGGTCTCCTGGTGCACGACGTCGCAGAGCTGCGCGAGCCGCCGGGTGAGCACGCCGCGCCACTGCGTGAGCACCTCGCGGCGGCCGGCGAAGCCGAGGTCGGCCCACCAGCTGGCGGACGCGCGGGCTCGCGCGACGGCGGCCCGCACGTCGTCCTCGTCGTGGACGGGGTGGACACCGACGACGTCGCCGGTGGCGGGGTTGACGGACGCGAAGGTACGCCGCTCGTCGCCGGCCCCGCTGGGCTCGGTCGCGCTCGGGGGCGTGCTCGTGGTGGTCATGGCTCAGGCCTTTCCGCGCAGGAGGTCGGCGGCTCGCTCGCCGATCATGATCGAGGCGGCGTTGGTGTTGCCGCGGGTCACCATCGGCATGACGCTGGCGTCGGCGACGCGCAGGCCGTCGACGCCGCGCACGCGCAGCGACGGGTCGACGACGGCGCGCTCGTCGCCGCCCATCGCGCAGGTACCGACGGGGTGGTACAGGGTCTGGGTGTAGGCGCGCAGGTGCTCCACGATCTGCGCATCGGTGGGGTCGGCTCCCCACGACTTCATCGTGGGCAGACCGGGCCCGGTGATGTGCTCGGCGAGGGGCCCGGTGGCGACGGTCTCGAGCATGCGGCGTACGCCGGCGGTCATCGCGTCGATGTCCGCCTGGTCGTCGAAGTAGCCCGGGTCGATCTCGGGGTGCCAGCGCGGGTCGGTGGAGCGGAGCCGGAGCGCACCGCGGCTCTCGACCGAGACCAGGGTGGGCGCGACGGTGACGCTGCGGGCAGTGGCCTCGTGGAAGCCGTTGTCGTAGAACCCGGTCGGCGCGACGTGGACCTGCAGGTCGGGCGCGGCGAGGCTGTCGCGGGTGCGCCAGAAGCCGCCGCCCTCGCCGACGTTGGAGGTGAGCGGTCCGGTGCCGGTGGCCTTGGCGCGCGCGAACTGCACGAGGTTGTTGTGGTCGAGCAGGTCGGTGGTGTCACGGGTGCGGAAGACGAGCGGCACAGCCGGGTGGTCGTGCAGGTTCTGCCCGACGCCGGGCAGGTCGACGACGACGTCCACCCCGACCTCGCGGAGGTGGGTGCCCGGCCCGATGCCCGAGAGCAGGAGGAGCTGGGGCGAGTTGATCGCACCGCCGGCGAGCACGACCTCCCCGTCGACGTACGCCGTGCGGGACCCCGCGCCGTGCTGGTACGCCACGCCCACCGCGCGACCGCCCTCGACGACCACGCGCTCGACCAGCGCGCCGGTGCGGATCGTGAGGTTGGGTCGACCGGCGGCGGGCTCGAGGTAGGCCTTCGCGGTCGACCAACGACGCCCCTTGCGGCAGGTGACCTGGTAGAGCCCCGCGCCCTCCTGCTCGGCACCGTTGAAGTCGTCGGTCGGCTTGAAGCCGGCGGCGACCGCCGACTCGACCCAGGCGGTGGTCAGCGGGTGGGTGTAGCGCCGGTCCTCGACGTGGAGCGGTCCGTCCTGGCCGTGGTACGGCCCGCCGAGCCGGGTGTTGCCCTCGGAGCGGACGAAGTAGGGGAGCACGTCGTCGTAGCCCCACCCGGTCGCGCCGTAGGCGTCGCGCCAGGTGTCGAAGTCCGCCCGGTTGCCGCGGATGTAGATCATCGCGTTCATCGACGAGCAGCCGCCGAGGGCCTTCATGCGGGGCCAGTACGCCCGGCGGCCCTCGAGCTGCTTCTGCTCGGTGGTCTGGTAGTTCCAGTCCCACCGCGTCTTGAAGAGGTTGGGGAACGCGGCGGGGATGTTGATCTCGTCGGCGTCGGCTGGTCCACCCGCTTCGAGGAGGAGGACCGAGACCTTCGGGTCCTCGGTGAGGCGGGCGGCGAGCGCGGCGCCGGCACTGCCGGCTCCGACCACCACGTGGGTGAAGACTTCCCGGTCCGGCACGACGTCCTCCTCGGCTTGGGGGCGGTGGCCGCGTGTGCGCGGCGCCCGGGAGCACTCTAGGTGCCACTGTGATGTGGGACACCGTACGTCGGGGTGTGGTCCCGGGTGCGGCCCTGTCGGAACGACGTGCGGCTCGGTCAGGCGCGCTGCGGTGTCGTGCCGTTTGCCGCGAGCCGACAGCCAGCGTGGCCTAGGTTGGTCGCATGAGCGGGGGTCGGGTGGAGGAGACACTTCGCGTCTTCGTCGAGCAGCGTGAGTGGGACCAGTTCCACTCCCCGGCCAACCTGGCCAAGAGCATCGTGATCGAGGCGGCCGAGCTGCTCGAGTGCTTCCAGTGGAGCGAGGACGCTGACCGGGATCGCGTGGCCGGGGAGCTGGCCGACGTGCTGACGTACTGCCACCTCTTGGCGTCCAAGCTCGGCCTCGATCCGGAGCAGATCGTGCTGGACAAGCTCGAGGTGACGGGCAGGAAGTACCCGGTGGACCGGTCGCGTGGTCGGAGCGAGAAGCATGACCAGCTTCCGGATTGAGGAGGTCGCCTTCCGGGCGCCCGACGTCGCCGCCTGGGCCCAGCTCGAACCCAGGTTCCGCAACTGGCCCGTGGTGTACACGCTCTCCGACGACAGGGACATCTACGTCGGCGAGTCACTCAACGTTGCAGGTCGGTTCAAGCAGCACCTGGACTCGCCCGGTCGCCAGCACCTGAGGGGCGCGCGGGTGGTGCTGGACGGGACCTTCAACAAGTCGGTCTGCCTGGATCTCGAGTCCTACCTCATCCGCCTGTTCGCAGGAGACGGCCGGTTCCAGGTGCTAAACGGCAACCACGGCATCACGAACGCCGACTACTACGGCCGCGAGCAGTATCGCGAGACCTTCCGCGAGGTCTTCGAGGCCCTCCGGGCGAAGGGCGCCTTCACGCGCCCGATCCACGAGATCGAGAACTCGGACCTCTTCAAGCTGTCGCCGTTCAAGGCGCTCACGCAGGAGCAGGCGATCGCGGTCGAGGACATCCTGTCGGGGTTGTTCGAGGACCTCGAGAGCGGAGCATCGAGTCGCATCGTCATCCAGGGCGGCCCGGGCACGGGCAAGACGGTCGTCGGCGTCTTTCTCATGAAGCTGCTGACTGACATCCGGAACGCAGACACCACCGCCCCGCCCGAGAGCGACGCGTTGCTGTCCGAGTTCTTCGTGCCCGGCTATCCCGAGCTCCTGCGCGACTTCCGTGTCGGCTTGGTGGTTCCCCAGCAGTCGCTGCGGTCGTCCATCCGGGGGGTCTTCCGCAAGACGCCCGGGCTCCGTCCAGCTCAGGTGCTGAGCCCGTTCGAGGTCGGGAACGCCACTGAGCGTTTCGACCTCCTTATCGTCGACGAGACGCACCGGTTGAACCAGCGCGCGGCGCAAGCAGCGGGTCCGCTGAACTCGATGTTCGCCGACATCAACCGCCGCTTGTTCGGGTCGGACGACCCGCGGTGGACCCAAGTGGACTGGATCGAGGCGCAAAGCCAGCACCAGGTCTACCTCGTCGACGGGGCGCAGTCGGTCCGGCCGGCGGACCTGCCTGCCGAGGCCACGGAGCAGCTCGTTGGCGCGGCCCGTCGGGAACGCCGGCTCTACCCGCTGACCTCCCAGATGCGCGTTGGAGCTGGCGATGACTACGTGGGCTACGTCAGGGGAGTGCTCGATGAATCGGTAAGGGAACGCCGCTCCTTCCCCGGCTACGACCTGCGCTTTTACGACGACTTCGCCGCGATGCGGGAGGAGATCTTCGAGCGGGACGCCGAGGTGGGGCTCGCTCGAGTGCTGGCCGGGTTCGCGTGGAAGTACGCGTCGAAGAAGGACCGGTCTGCCGTCGACATCCGCCTGGGAGGGTTGGACCTGCAGTGGAACGGCACCGATGTCGACTGGGTGAGCTCGCCCGGCTCGCTCGAGCAGGTCGGGTCCATCCACACGATCCAGGGATACGACCTCAACTACGCCGGGGTCGTCATCGGCCGGGACCTTCGATACGACCGTGAGTCAGGCCGCATCGTCTTCGACCGGCAGCACTACTTCGATCCGCGCGGGACGACGAACAACAAGCTGTTGGGCATCACCTACACCGATGAGGACGTGCTGCGCTTCGTCCGGAACATATACGCCGTGCTGCTGACCCGGGGCATGCGCGGGACGTACGTGTATGTCTGCGACGAGGCGCTTCGGGAGAGGTTGCGCGGCTTCTTCTGACGAGGGCGTCGACCACAACTAGAGTCCGGTCGTGCCATTGGTAAGAAGACTTGAGCGCGATGAGCGATCCACGAGCAAGCCGCACCCGACCGAGATCGACTGCCGTTGACACCCGGGCAGTGGTAAGGCGACCTGATCATCCGCCGCAGGCCGTTCGGCGTTGATCAACCTGGTCGAACGCTCCACCCGCTACGCCGTGATCCGACGGCTACCGCTAAACCACTTCTCCACCCGCGTGGCTGTGGCCGTGATCGCGATGATGGCACCCTGCCCGCACCGCCCTAGGACTCCGACTGGTCGATGATCTGCGCGAACTCCTCCGGCGAAATTACTGCAATGCGGAACTCCCGAGCCTTGGCACGGACCGCCTTGTCGCGGGTGACGATGACCCACGCGTCCGGGAACAGAAACGGTTCCTGCTGCTCCTGGAGGACAAGTGCTGTCGCAACGAGTACTGGGTCGGCCGCACCCTTATTGGCATAGAGGTCAACCAGCGAGGAGTCGCCCACCGGAACCGTTCTCATCACCTCGCCGAGCTTGCGAAGGATGGCGGGACTTACTGGTTCCGTGATGCTCGCCAGCGAGCGCGAGCCCGGGGTGTAGCGCGCCTCGTAGACCACGTCCTCGGTAACGCGGCACTGGGTCTGAACGAAGTCAGAGGACCGGCGCTTAGCCCCGATGAATCCCCACGCGTTATTGTCTATGAGGTACTTGGTCTCGTTCATCCGACCGCCGCCCGATAGTCATTGATCTGGGCCTTGGTGCGCAGCGTGTTGGAGAACATGATGCGGCAGAAGTCACCGCGGGAGATGCCTCCGCTATCCAGGATGGCCAGCATCCGCCGTGAGCATTCCAGCCCGTTGTACCGCTTGAGCGCATTGATGGGCAGGATGGGGTTGAAGTAGTGGTCTGCCTGCTCGTAGGCGAGGCGAAGGTCCTCCAGGTACGCGTCAGCTTCGTCCGGATCGAGCAGGCCGAGGCGTCGCGCTCGCATGACTACGGCGCTTGGGGTCACCTTGAAGCTGTCGGCGAGTTCCCGCACGGCATTCAGCGTTGTCAGGTCAGCACTGTGAAAGTCCGCCTTGGGCATGAGGATCTGGGCGGTGAGTTCGTACTCTCGGGGAGCTGCCTCTTCGCTCGTGTGTCCGCTGTAGGTCACCGTGGCGAAGCGGCCACGAGCAATGAGCACTGCGAGGAGCATGAGGGTGAATACCTTGCGACCCGCGGGCTCCATCTTCTCGCCCTCCTCGCCGCTCGCGATGAAGATGTAGGGCACCTTGGAGTCCTTCACCGTCATGCCACTGAACTTGGCTCGCTTGGGCATCTGCTGCGGCATGTACCCCTTTGAACTCTGCGCCACGAGCACATGCTGGGCCTCGAGCTTCGCCACGAGCAGGTCGAGGGCCTTCGTCTTGTTCGTCACTGCACGGAGATCGGTCGGCAACAGCCCTAGGGTATCCATAAGCTTGGTGGCGTCCTCAGCGACTGATGCCCCCGGCTTTCGCAGCAGGCCCGCGATTCTGTTCTTCGGAAGCGTCTTGTCCGTCTTGATGTAGTGCTGCTTCCGGAGCAGATCCTTGACGATGAGCTCGACGTCCGGCAGGTGCACGCGGTTGCGGGAGTTCATGGAAAACTCATGCTTCCTATTGAAGCCTGCCATCAGTTTATCCCTCTTGGCTTCGAGGTGTGCATGCACCACGTCCACAGGAGCGAAGAACAGGGGATAAGGGATCTCCGCAATGCGGGAGAGGCTCACCAGGTTGCTGTAGGTGATGTGGCCGTCCCGGAGCGCATTGGTAACACCGGCGCGATCGCTCACGACCGACTGCTCAAAGAGCGCGTCGAATACCTCGCGCTCGACAGACACAGCCTCGCGATTGAGCTTGACTTTGATCGTCATTGGACACCGTGCCCTCCTTCCATTGACGGAGCATCCATGGTGCGCTCGGTGCTTGAGAGTGTGCCGCATGACACGCCCAACGACTCAAGCTTCTCGACGAAGAACCAAGAACCCGAACCGCTCGAGCTGCTACCTACGCGGCGGAAAGGCGCGGCCAGCGGTGATCTCCAACCGTCGGGCCGCTGGGTCACGACAACGCAGGATCCTCGCCCCTCAACTGTTCAAGGGCTTCGCCGGGGTCAAGCTCTGTCACGATCACCGTGCGCCGACGTTGACCGATCCGGTTGAAAAGCTCGGCCACGAGCCCCTCACTGATCGGTTCGGCCCCGGCGCGCATGAGAAGTGCAGCGTGGGGTGGGAGCGGTCCGAGTCCCTCGGTCTGCGCCGCGACGTCCTGCGACCGGCCAGAAACGAGTTGACTGAACTCCGCACGGACCTCGTCCCAGAAGCCGCCTTCATCGCTCAGGGTGGCCTTGTCGGACTCGGCTCGTCGCGCCACAGCGTCGATGGCGCGATGCCATCGCAGAACGTCGAGCACCGTCGGATTGTTCGGGGCTTCTGGGTGAGTGCCCCAGTCTGCGGTGCTTCGGATCCTGGAAGTGTTAGTTCGGACGCCGGTGCGCCCAGCACCGGTGAGCGATCTCACCGAATGTGGACCGAAAAGCCAGGACCAAGGGACGCTCCGGGGTAGGTACTCAGAGACCCGGCGGCCCGCTACGCCGCGACCCGCATGAATGGCGCGAACCAGCCTCGCAGGCATCGCGGAGCAGCCCATCTCTTGCTCACTCGCGTGCCCGCACCGACCGAGCGGGACGCCGCTAGGGCACCCGTACCACTGAACGCCTGACGGCCAGGTTCGCCAGCCGTTGAAGAAAACGTAGTGTGGAAACGTGAGGATGGGTTCGTCCTGGCTTGCCCGGATTAGCGTGTCGTACTGGTAGTTGTCACCAGCTGCTCCCTCATGCTGCAGTTGACGGTACTCGTCGTTATCCATTCGCTTGGCCTGGATCCGCAGCGCAAACCAAAGCTGGCCAAACCCGACGTACCACTCCCAGTCGCCCCCGACCGCCTTCTCGGCATTTTGGTTGAACCGGTGAACCCACAGTTTGGGGTGCCGTAAGTCAAGCTCGAGGAGGTTCAACTCAGTGATGGTGTCCTCCCGGAGCCGGATGCCTCGAGCGTCCCCTCTCGCAACGCGATTCCAGGTGTCAACCGCCAACCCGTCCATGTCCCAACGAAGGCTTCTGCTCATGGCCGCCGTTCTATCGCAGTTCGAGACGATGCAGTCGGTGTCTCGGAGACAAGTCTCTGGGCCGCCGGACAACCAGTTGATGCCGATGACTCGAACGCTATGGCTCTGCTCAGATGCGAAGCCCACGAAGTCGCGCTAAACGTGCCTGATCTCGTCCCACCGACGAGCGGCGTCTGGCGGGCGCCCGATCGGCCCGCAGTCATGAGGAGCAACTCGTTCTCTGCTCTGGACACGCAGACAAATTACTCAGCGCGGCTGTCCTCCTCCTCGCTCCGGAAGAACTCATGCTCAACTTCGAGCACGATGACCTTCTCGAACTCGAGCCCCTGCACTTGTGGATCGTGAGGACCCGGCGCAGGTGGTCGCTGGAGGTGGGGTTGGTACGAGGCGTCGGCGTACCCAGCGGCTCTGGTCGATCGAGGAGATCGCGGAGTTTCTTGGGGTGCCGAAGCAGACGGTGCACGTGGCGGCAGACCGGGCACTGGTCCGCCGCGATCAAGGTCGGCAAGCACCTGCGCCACCGCGAGGGGACGTGCTGGCGTGGACCTCGGAGCAGGATGGCGCGTGAGCGAGGCGTCGGTGAGCGGGCGGTGCGGTCGGCCTCTCCTGGTGCCGGTCGGCCCGCGACCGGGGCGCCACGGCGCTGGTGCAGGGACCGGTTCAGACAGCTCGCCTCGGAGGGGCGACGTGCTGCGGAGAGCTGAATTTAACCGGTCCGCTACGTGGCCACACGTCGTCGCTCCATGACCACGTCGACGCCTAGCTGGCTTCGCCCGGCGCGTGCCACCGCATCATCTGGCAGATCGGCGAGCGGATGTTCAAGGACTGGCTCGGCGAAGCGTCCTGGGCGAGCGGCGCGGGACAACCGGGGCGCATGGAGCGATGGCCGCGTAGGCGACGTGCCGCTGCCCGCTGGGGACCGCACAGCGCCGTACGGGCTCGTTGACCCCTGCCCGGCTTGTGCGCTCGTGCCAACATCCGATCCGAATAGCCCCGCACGACGAAACACCCCGGCCACCAACGGTGACCGGGGGTGTCGCGACAGACGACCCAGCTGGGCTCAGATGTCGTAGTGCAGCTCGAACTATCTGACGGGTGACGGCTATTGGTGGCTGTTGATGAAACCGCCGTCTGACCTGCAACGACGCCGTTCGTTGTGGGTGGCCGTTGGTTGCCTTTGTGGCCCTGGGTGGGTCAGTAGTGGGTCAGTCATCGAAGCCGAGACGTCGCGCCGAGCGCTGGCGCTGACGGGCCGCTCGAAGACGACGGAGGCGTCGCACGGTCAGGGGTAGGCCGCGAGCGCGGCGGGCTCGTCGATCAGGGCGTTGAGCTCTTGGTAGTAGCGCGTGCTAGAGACGCCGCAGTCACGCACGGCCTAATCCTTCACGCCCTGATACTTCCACCACGAGCGCTCGAACTCGAGCATGTCGCGGTGCCGCTCGATGAGAGTCTCGGTCGTCGTGCTCATGGACGGCAGGCTGCCGCCGAGGACTGGCGGTTCTGGGTCAGGAGTTGGCGGCCGGTTCCACGCCCATGGACTCGAACCACGTGTCCATGCGTTCGCTCACCTGGGCGAAGTCGCCCTCGAGGTTCGGCTCGCCGAGGTGCACGCGGTAGCCCAGGCTCTCGAAGTTGGCCATGAATAGCTCGAATTCGTCGCTCGTCGTGCACGGGGTGTCGAGCCCGCGTACCGCGTCGACGAGAGCCTCGGTCGCGACGTTGTATTGCTCAGCGGCGGAGCCGGACCCCATGCTGAGCCCCCTGGCGAAGGCGAATTCGTACGCCAACAGACGCAGCGACACGACCTGCTCGCTCGGGTCCGGCACGGAGCACTCGGGCTCTTCGGACTCTTCGGCTGCCGGCGCGCTGCTGCTCGTCTCCGCAGCGGGCTCGGCGGCCGCCGGGGCGTCTTCGTCGCTCGACGAGCAGCCGCCGAGCGCGACGACCGCGACGGCCAGGGCGACGAGGGTGCGCTTCACGAGCACCACGGTACGGCGCCGTCAGCGCCTCGGCAGGGAATCCGGCCAGCTGGGGTCGGCGTAGCGGTCGACGGAGTAGACGATGTGCCCCTCGGGCATCTCGGCCTTGGCCTGCTCGAGCGCCTCGTCGTAGGTGTCGGCGGTCTTCGTGATGCGGTCGGTTTCCTGGCCGCGGGGGACGCCGGCTGGGGTGGCGTGGGCGATGGTGAGGGTGACGGGCACGGGGTCGAGTGGCAGCCGGGGCCCGAGGGTTGGCAGGCGTGGGTGTCGTACCTCGAGATCGGTGCCGTGGCGCACGGGCAGAACGTTCGGCTGCGGACCGAGCTGCTCGAGGAGCGGTGGGTGCGTCAGGCCGTGGCGCCGGCGCCCGACACGGACATGGTGTCTTTCACCCGGCCAACACGCCGCCGCCGGGTGAAGCGCAGGGCTGAACTTCGCCAGTCTGAAGCCAGGTTCTAGTTCCATGGCGGGCTGGTTCAGGGCTCGATCGTGAAGTCGGGTGATGTCGGGCCGGTCGTCCTGGCTGACCGCAGCGCCGGACCGGTATAGGCCGTGAACGGCGCGGGGGCGGGGTTGGTCGCCGTCGCGGGAGATGGCACCGTGAGGGTCATCGTGCTGGCGCCGAAGGCTGTCTGCGCGAAGCCCACCGTGATCGTCGGAGCGGGAACCGTTTGCCCGCCTGCGATCTCTCTCGTTCCGGTGTATCGAAGGCCGCTGGTCCCGGCGGTGTATTGGAAGGCGACGTACGCCCACCCGTTTGAGGTGCCGTACCCGCCCATCGCCCTCTCCGAGGTGGTGGGGTCAGCTTCGACGGTCAGGATCAGGGTGACCATGACCGGCGTGGTCCCGTTGTTGGTCACCGTCCCTGTCGCTGTCGCGTTACCCGAGTTCCGTGTTGATGCGAGCGTGCCGGTCACGACCGTTGCGGCAGATGCTGCGTAGGCGGGCGCGGCAGCGACAACCACGATGGCGGGCGCCGTCCAAACGGTTGCGCGGATTACGGTACGGCGCCGGGGTGTCGAAAGCATGGGTGCAGCGTGGCACGTCAAGCGGGTGCGCGTCTCCCGAATGCTGACATGGCGCCCCCGTCTCGCGGCCTGAACCGGGGGCGCTGTGCTGATGAGGTACCCCGGACGCAGCGAAGCGCCCCCGCCACCCACGCGGGGTGACGGGGACGCTGCAGCGAGGGTAGCGCGACGGGGCGGCTACTCGAGGCGGTGCTGGCCGGGCGGCTCCTGCTCGTCGCTCCGGTCGATGTAGACCTTCGGCGACGGCTCGGCGGCGAGCCACGGCGCCCACTGCTTCAGGAACGCCTCGACGGCCGGGAGCGCCATCACGCGGGTGATGACGGCGGCCGCGGCGAGCACCTGGCCGACGATGGCCGGCGCCTGCTCGAGGTCGACGTAGACGCCGGCCGCGACGAGCGGAACGAGGGTGGCCACGGCGAGCACGAGCTGCACGACGGTGCGGACGGTCGACCGCCAGGGGCGGCGGACCTGGGTGGGCGTGGTCATGTGTACCTCCGGCGGACGGCGCGACGGATCGCGAGGTGGATGACGAGGTCGAGCAGCCGGCGGATCACGCCGGGATCCCGCGGCGCACGAGGAGGTCGAGACGGGTGATGAGCCGCTGGTACCGCTCGACGGTCTTCGGCTTCCGCGGCCGGGCGCGGTGCGCCTGGTCCTTCCGGATGAAGCACTCGCGCCGGCGCGCGGCGTACTGCGACGCGGGGTAGGTCCGCAGGTACTTGTAGACCTCGGCCAGCTCACGCTCGCGGCGGGTGTGCTGCGCGGTGCCCGGCTTGAGGTGCTGCAGCTTCTCGATGAGGTCGAGCTCCTTGTCGTGCAGCCGGCGGAAGGTCGGCTTCACGCGCACGGCCGGCGGCGCGGGCTTCGGCGGCTCCCACACCGTCGTGCCGTTGAGGTCCTCGGTCCAGCCGAGGAGCGTCGCGTTCCAGCGCTTCGTGATGACGTCGATGTGCACGACGTCGATGCGGCCCCTGCGGAGGATGTCGTTCGAGAGCACGTACCCGTTGCCGAGCGACAGGGCGACGTGGCCGTGCGGGCCGCGCGTGCGCCAGAAGACGGGCACGCCCTCGGGGATGGTCTCGGACCGGGACGTGACGTGGCGGCGGTCGGCACCGTTCCACGCCTTGATCGCCGACAGGAAGCGCGCGTCGACGCCGAAGCAGGAGCGGACGAAGACGAGGCACCAGGCGAGCCAGTCCCCGGACAGGGTGGGCGCGCGGCGGTCCGAGTCGACCCAGCTGCGGCCCCAGTCGATCGCGTCGGCTGCGGAGCGGGACATCACGCCTCCCCTCCCTCGACCACGTCGCCGGGCTCGTCGGTGCCGGGGGCGGCGTCGGCGGTGTCCGAGCCGTCCTCCTGCTCCGTCTCGTCGTCGTAGGGGCACGGGAGCGCGAGGGCGAGGTCGCGCTCGTCGGTCTGGTGGGCGAGCCCGAGCGGGTCGACGTCGACCCCGCGCGGCTCGGTGTTCTCGGTGGCGTGCTCGGACACGGGGTCCTCCTCGGGTGGGTTGGTGCCGGGATACGTGAAAGCCCGCCGCGCGGGGTGCGGGGCGGGCTAGGTTTCGCAGCGTGAGCGAGCAACAGCCAGCAGGTCAGCCAGCAGGTCAGCCCGACAAGAACGCGGGCAAGGGCAAGTCCGGGTCTGGGGAGGGTGGTCCTGGAAAGACCGCTGCAGCGGCGCGGACGTTCGCGAAGTGGGGGCCGGTCGTGCTGCTCGTCGCCGGCGCCTACATCGGTGTCCGAGTGATGGATACCTTCATCGGTAAGGCGGCCAGCGAAGAGCCGTTGACCACGCTCGAGCAGACCTTCTTCGGCTTGTACTCAGTGGTCCTTGGAGGCGGGTTGTCGTGGCTCGTCACGCACTTCTATTCGCGTCGAGATGCCCATCAGCAGTCCGCTCAGCTCGCTCGGCCTGCCCTCCGCCGCGTCGTCGCAGCGCGCGACTCCGTGGACCAGATTCTCGCCGCTGTCGACCGCAGGCGGGCGGACCAAGAGGGCGGGGCGGATGACGAAAGGCTGCTGGGCCTCCGCGAGATCATCGTTCAGCACGCTCGGGTCCTCGATGACGCTGTGCTCGACTGGGGCGAGCTCCTGCCGGATGAGGTGAGGCTCGTTACCGAACACCGTTCCGTAGAGGCGGTTGCGGCGACGGTGGCAACGATCGAGGAACGCCTCAACACAATCGAGAGCGGGTCCCCTGACGCTGCCGTTGCGAAGGACATCGCTGATTTGAGGAAGCAGCTTGCTGCCGTTCACGGTGAAGTGTCGCGTACCGCCCGGATGCGGCACTCGCTCGGAGGTGTCGATCCTCAGCTCGTGATCAATACCGCGGCAAACGGGCCGGCGTGGCGGGGGCCCGCGAGCACGAGCGGAGTCATCAACTTGCGCGATTCTGGCCCGGAGTGAGTCGGCCGGTGGAGACTCAGGCGAGCGCGGCGCCTATCTCAGTGAGCCGCTTTGTGATCGGGGGCTACTCAGTCTTCGGGTGGCGGCGGCCGTTGTTCGTCGGGCTGCAAAGGGATACCGAATACGGTGGGCGAGATCAAGCCGTAGGGGAGCAGCCTGGGCGCCACTACGATCGGCGCGATCGGGGCCAGGTAATCGAGCTCGGCGCGTCGCAGAGTCTCGAGTACCTCGTACGCAATCTGCCGAATGCAGCCAGCAACAACGTTGCCGCGCATGGGAACGAATGACTCCATGCCGTTGTCGTCGACGACGCTGTGCTCAATGCCGAGGAAGTCGCGGCCGAACGCGTCGTAGTCCTCGTCGATGGCGGGATCCACGTGGCTGCCGCCGTCCTGGTTGGCCGCGATCCGGACGAGGTCGAAGCGCGAGAACGTGCTCCCTGCTGACGTTTCGATGCCCGGCGCAGTCCACCACTCGGGGAATGGCCGCGGGACGTCTTGGACAGCGGCCAGCGGTGCAATCCAGGCCGGCTCATCGGTGACCGGGTGCAGGCCGGGCAAGACGAGGCCCGCGTCGCTGGGGGTCTGCGAGACGACGGTCATCCCCTTGGGTTCCATCGAGCGGGCCGCCTCCTCAGCGCGGGCGTTGATAGCGTCGCGGTACCGGCAAGTGTCGACGAACGGGAGGGTCTCAAGAAGACCCAGCTGGGAGAGCAACGCCCTCGAGTTTCCCTGGTGGTGGAGCAACACACGCAGCACTTGCGCCAGGCGGATGGCCTCGTCATCGTTCCCGCGGTCGACAGCGACCGCGGATGCCTGCATGAACCTCACCTGACGCTGCAGGTGCGCCCGCAGCTCGTGTGAGCTGAGCGGTCGGCGTCCCATGAGCGAAGGCTACTGGGCCCGAACTGCTGATCAAGGCTTCTGCCGCACGCTGGCGGTTGCCCCGGGAGGGGTGTCCGGGGCAGGGGCTAGGTTCGAGCGCATGATGAAGAGCGAGCACGGCATGGGCAACTACCGATCAGAGACCACACTCGGTACGGGGTACGGCTCGTTCGAGACGGATGCCAACGCCATCGCGTGGGTTGAGGGGCACCTTCAGCACGAGTCGCCGTCCGTGGAGCGCGTCGACTTGTACCGTCAGCAAGGCGGCCGCGGCACCATCGTCATGCGGTGGCAGCGCTCGGGAGGCGGCCCGTGGCGGCAGGCCGCCGGCCGCTGAGGCGTCAGACCGCGCGGAGCTGCATGTACGGCGCGGCGGTGTTGTAGATCGTGTTCCCGATCGTCGCGGGCGCTGCGCCGTCGGCGATGCCGTTGATGATGTAGGCGTTCGACGCGGGCACCGTCCAGGAGTTGTCGCCCGTGACCAGCGGGTCCGCGCCGGTCGCGGTGAGGAACGACGGCGGCGTGGCCGGTGCGCCCTGGCTGATGACGGCCATGTGGTAGCGGCCGGGCGGCAGCGTGATGGGGTTCGCCGGGTCGAAGTTGAGGACGCCGTACACCGGCGTCTTGGTCCCGAGGTCCGCCACGAGCGTGAGGGGTCGGCCCTGGGCGTCGGCGGCGTAGATCGCGGCCCGCACGACGCCCTCGGCGCTGCGCTCGGCTCAAGACGGAAGGCCGCGAGGACTCCTACGTCTACGCCCTGCACGCCCGGCTCGCCCAGCTGTACTTCGACGCCATCGACGACGGGCTGGTGGCGAAGTCGCCGTGCTCGCGCAAGACGGCTCCGCCGGCTGGTAAGCAGAAGGCCTACGTCGCGACCACCGACCAGGTCTGGGCGCTCTACGAGGCGGTGCCGGCCCCTGTCCGAACCGCCGTGCTGACGGGCGCCTTCCTAGGCACCCGACTGGCCGAGGCTGGTGGTCTGATGATCGCGGACCTCGACCTCATGCGCGGCGTCTGGTCGCCGTCCGCTCAGTACCCGGACGACGAGCTGAAGACCGCGACGTCGCGAACGCCGGTCCCGTTCTCACAGGAGCTCGCGCTCGAGCTGTCGGCGCACATCGCGGCGACCGCCGACCAGCGCAAGGGGGAGTGGCTGCTGTGCGACCAGTGGGGGAGCCAACTCGCGCCCTGGACAATCCAGCGCGCTATCCGGGCGGCTCGGGCCAAGGTGCCGGGGCTCCCCGAGGCGTTCAGCTACCTGCGGCACTTCTTCGCGTCCATGCTGATCGCCGACGGGTCCGACGTGAAGAAGGTGCAGGCGGCGCTCCGGCACGCAAGCGCCAAGTCGACGCTCGACACCTACAGCCACCTGTGGCCGGACGCCGACGACACCATCCGCGCGGCGGGGGGACGGGTGCTTCGCGAGCGTGCCGCGCGCCTGGCCGCCGAGGCCACCTGAGCGACGACAGAAGCGCCCCGACCGGAGCCTCCGCAGAGGTCCCGATCGGGGCGCTTCGTGGTTCTGTCCGAACCGCGTGGGTCAGTAACGGTTCAGTCGGAACCGAAATCCGCCGCTGACCTGCGCAGATAGATCAGATGTCGTAGTACAGCTCGAACTCGTGCGGGTGCGGCCGCAGCTGCACGGGCGCGATCTCGTTCTCGCGCTTGTAGGACACCCACGTCTCGATGAGGTCGGGGGTGAACACGCCGCCCTGCGTCAGGTACTCGTTGTCGGCCTCGAGCGCGTCGAGCACGGCACCGAGGGACGTGGGGACCTGGTCGATCTCGGCCATCTCGTCCGGCGGCAGCTCGTAGATGTCCTTGTCGATCGGCGCAGCCGGCTCGATCTTGTTCTTGACGCCGTCGAGGCCCGCGAGCATGAGCGCGGAGAACGCCAGGTAGGGGTTCGCCGACGGGTCGGGGAAGCGGGTCTCGATGCGCTTCGCCTTGGGGTTCGAGCCCGTGATCGGGATGCGGACCGAGGCGGAGCGGTTGCGCGAGGAGTAGACGAGCGAGATCGGCGCCTCGTAGCCCGGGACCAGGCGGTGGTAGGAGTTCACCGTCGGGTTCGTGAAGGCCAGCAGCGAGGGGGCGTGCTTCAGGATGCCGCCGATGTACCAGCGCGCCATGTCCGAGAGGCCGCCGTACCCGGCCTCGTCGTAGAACAGCGGCGAGCCGTCCTTCCACAGCGACTGGTGCACGTGCATGCCCGAGCCGTTGTCTCCGAAGATGGGCTTCGGCATGAAGGTGACGGACTTGCCCTGCTGCCACGCGGTGTTCTTGATGAGGTACTTGAACTTCATCACGTCGTCCGCGGCCTTGAGCAGCGTGTCGAAGCGGTAGTTGATCTCCGCCTGGCCGGCGGTGCCGACCTCGTGGTGGGCCCGCTCGACCTGGAGGCCGCAGGCCTCGAGGTTCTTGACCATGTCGGCGCGCAGGTCGCTGTAGTGGTCGTAGGGCTCGACGGGGAAGTAGCCGCCCTTGAGGCGGGTCTTGTAGCCGAGGTTGTCCTCGCCGTCCTTGCCGGAGTTCCACCAGCCCTCGACGGAGTCGATGTGGTAGTAGCCCTCGTTGACGCCCGTCGAGTAGCGGACGTTGTCGAAGATGTAGAACTCGGCCTCGGGGGCGAAGAACGCCGTGTCGGCGATGCCCGTGGTCTCGAGGTAGGCCAGCGCCTTCTTGGCGATGTTGCGCGGGTCGCGCGAGTAGGCCTCGCCCGTGATCGGGTCGTGGATGAAGAAGTTGATGTTGAGCGTCTTGGCCTTGCGGAACGGGTCGATGTACGCCGTCGTCGGGTCCGGGAAGAGGGACATGTCCGACTCGTTGATGGCCTGGAAGCCACGGATCGACGAGCCGTCGAAGCCCAGGCCGTCGTCGAAGACCGACTGGTCGAACGACGACACGGGAACCGTGAAGTGCTGCATGATGCCGGGCAGGTCACAGAAGCGGACGTCGACCATCTCGACGCCCTCGTCCTTGATGTACTTCAGCAGCTCTTCGCTGTTGGCGAACATTCGTCCTCCTACGCGGCACGCCGGTGGGCGTGGCGCTCGTGGTACGGGTGAGTCGACAGGCGCAGCCTTGCACCCGGCGATTGCGACGCAACGTATGCACGGGCAGTTTCGCTCCGATATCCCGATTGTTTCAGCCGTGTTACAGGTTGGGGTGGGCGGGGTGAAGAGCCCCGCCGATCGCGCGCGTGCCGCACGCGGCGTACGCCGGTGGGTCGCCCGGATGACGCTCCGGTGACACGGCCTCGATAGCCTGCGCCCGTGGCCAGCACCGACCGTCAGACCGCCTCCTGGGCGCGCCGCATGGGCGCGCTGCTCGTCGACTGGTTCGCCTGCATGCTCGTCGTCATCGCCTTCGTGGGCCCGGCCCGCTACTTCCCGGCCACGGCCGAGGACGCCGCCGGCGTCAACCCGTCCCTGCTCACCCTGGGCCTGCTCGTGCTGGAGTCGACGGTGCTGACCTGCCTGGCGGGCGGCTCGTTCGGCAAGCTGGTCACGCGTCTGCGGGTCGTGCGGTACGACGGCCACCCCGGCCCCATCGACCCCATCCGTGCCTTCGGCCGGTCGTTCCTCGTCGCCCTAGTGATCCCGCCGCTGGTGTTCCGCCCCGACGGCCGCGGCCTCCACGACATCGTCGCCGGCACCATGACGGTCCCGCTCGCCCCGCGCCGCGGCGGCGGCGCACCCCAGCCGCGCGGCTGAGCGGCACCTGACCCGCGCCGTACGGCGGCAGGTTGTGCCACCATCGACGTCATGACCCGTCGCAGCGCCACCCTCCGCCGCACCGTCGCGGCCCTCGCCCTGTCCGCCACCGCGGTGACCGGCCTGGTCGCGTGCGGCAACGACGACGCACCGAAGCCGGCCGCAGCGCCTGGCGGGAGCCCGACGGCCACCACCGGCCCCGTCGACGCGGCCGAGCTGGCGTCGGCGATGACGGCGGCGTACGCGGACGTCACCTCCGCCCGGGTCGCCTTCGACGTCGAGGGCGTCGCCGGCGGCGAGGTCGGCGGGGAGGGCGTCGTGTCCTACGACGCCGAGGCCGGGACCGGCCCGGCCGTCGGCCTGACCATCGACGCGATGGGCCAGAGCATCGAGCTCCGGGTCGTGGACGGCGTCGTCTACCTCGGCGGTCCGCTCGCGGCGATGCTCGGTGGCGGCAGTCCCTGGGTCGGTCTCGACCTCAGCACCGTCGACCTGTCGAGCCTCGGCGTCGACCCCGGCCAGCTGGCGGGCGCGTTCGACCCGCAGCAGCTCGTGGCGGCCCTCGGCTCCGCCGCCGACGTCGAGCGGGACGGCGAGGAGACGGTCGACGGCGAGACCCTGGAGCGCTACACCGTCACGGTCGACCCCAGCGCGCTCGCAGAGCTCGTGCCCGACGCGGGCGCAGCGCTGCCGACGGAGCCCGTCGAGCTGACGGCACTGCTCGACGACGCCGACCGCCTCCGCCAGCTCACGACGGACCTCCCGCTCCCGACGGGGGAGACGGCCTCGCTCACGCTGCGGTTGTGGGACTACGGCACCGACGCCACCGTCGAGGCGCCGCCCGCCGCGGACGTCACGCTCCTCGACGGCATCCCGGGATTCACGACTTCGTGAACCACTCCGTTTGAGGCGTCGCCGCGGGGGCAGGGTGCCGGCGGCTCCGCGGAGCCACCCACCCCGAGCAGCACCCCGAGAAGCGACCCCGGAAGGAACCATGACGCGCCTCAACGTACGCCGCGCCATCGCCGCCACCTCCCTGAGCGTCCTGGCCGTGACCGGCCTCGCCGCCTGCGGCTCCGACGACGACTCGAGCAGCAACGACGACAGCTCGTCGAGCTCGAACAGCTCCGACGACGGGGGGTCGGGTGACGAGGGCTCCGACGACGGCACCGTCGAGGGCTCGTCGTTCGACGTCGAGGAGGGCGAGGAGGTCGACCCGGCCGAGTTCGCGTCGTTCTACCTCGACGCCTCCACCGCCGGCGAGACCGCGGCGATCGAGCAGTCGACCACCATCGACGGCGCGACGACGACGATGAGCGGCGAGCAGGTGCTCGACCTCGAGAACCCCGAGCTCCGTCTCACCGGTGACTTCGGCGCCGGGGAGGGCGAGCTCGTCATCATCGACGGCACGATGTACCTGCCGATCGCCGAGGGCGGCCAGCAGGTCTCCCTGCCCATCGACGACCCGAGCAACCCGCTCGCCCAGGCCTTCGCGCTGCTCGGCTCGCCCGACAAGAACGAGCAGATCCTCGCCGAGGCGTCGACGTCGGTCACCTACACCGGCGTCGAGGAGGTCGACGGTGTCTCGACGGAGACGTACGACGTCGTGCTCGACCCGGCCGTGATGTTCGACATCCTGGGCTACGGCGACCTCAGCGCCACCGGTGCGGTGCCCGAGGAGATCACCCAGTCCGTCGCCATCGACGCCGAGGGTCGGGTCGTCGAGCTCGCGCAGCTCAGCCCCGCCACCGAGGTGGCGCCCGAGACGGAGACGGTGCAGTCGTGGTCCGACTTTGGCCGCGACGTCACCATCGAGGCGCCCACCGACGCCATCCCCTACGAGGAGTTCGTCAGCTCCATGGGCGGCGCCGCCACGGACAGCTGATCCACGACCTGCACCACGACGACGCCCCCGGTTCCGCTGGAACCGGGGGCGTCGTCGTACGCGGGGGTCGTGGGGGAGGGCGGGGCTCAGCGGCCGCGCATGTTCTGGCGCATGCCCTTCATGTTCGTCGGCAGCGGGCCCTTGGGGAGCGGCACCTTGCCGCGCTGCGCGTCGAGCGCCTTGAGGCGGTTGATGGTGTCGGTGATCTCGGGGCCCTTGATCTTCTTGGGCAGCTTCTGGACCTTGCGGACCAGCTTCGGGAGCGGGACCTGGTCGTCGCCGCGACCGACGACGATCTCCGTGACGGGCACGTCGGTGACGACGCGCTCGTGCTTGCGGCGCTCGCCGGCCAGCAGCGGCTTGAGGCGGTTGGCGTTGCCCTCGCCGATGAGCACGATGCCCGGCTTGCCCACGGCGCGGTGGACGACGTCCTGCTGCTTGTTGAAGGCGACGACGGGCGACGTCTCCCAGCCGCGGCGCAGCATCTGGAGCGCGGCCGCGGCGGCGCCCTGCTGGCCCTCGAGCTGGTTGTACATCGACGTCTGGGCGCGGCGCCCGAACACGATGAGCGTCGCCAGGGTGCCGACCAGCAGCGCGGTGACGACGCTGAGGATGGTCGAGAGGATGCCGTCGCCCGGCAGGAGCGTGAAGACCAGGAAGCCGAGCGCCGCGAAGACGACGAAGACGCCCACGAGGATCAGGCCGATCCGCGGGTCGCCCTTCTTGGCCATCCGGTAGGTCTCGGCGATCTGCTGCCGACGCTTCTTCGGGGCCGGGGCGGGCTGCTTGCTCGACATGCGCTCAGGTGCCTTCTTCACGTTCGCCGGACCGGGGTCCGGTGCTGAGGACGGGGGGTGACGGACTGGTCCGTGGAGCGGGTCAGACCGTCGCGATGGCCGGTCCGACCGGCTGGGCGGCCCGGGCCTCGACGGCCTGACGGTACAGCCGACCGGCGCGGTAGGACGAACGGACCAGGGGGCCGGACAGGGCGCCGGCGAAACCGATCTCCATGGCCTCCTCCTGCAGCTCGACGAACTCCTGCGGCTTGACCCAGCGCTCGACGGGGTGGTGGCGCAGGGAGGGACGCAGGTACTGCGTGATGGTGATGAGGTCGCAGCCGGCCTCGTGGAGGTCGCGCAGCGCCTCCGAGATCTCCTCGCGCGTCTCGCCCATGCCGAGGATGAGGTTGGACTTGGTGACCAGCCCGGCCGCGCGGGCCTGGGTGAGGACGTCGAGGGAGCGCTCGTAGCGGAACGCGGGGCGTATGCGCTTGAAGATGCGCGGGACCGTCTCCAGGTTGTGGGCGAGCACCTCGGGGCGGGAGTCGAAGACCTCGGCCAGCAGGTCGGGCTTGCCGTTGAAGTCGGGGATGAGGTTCTCCACGCCGGTGCCCGGGTTGAGCTCGTGGATGGCGCGGACCGTCTCGGCGTAGAGCCAGGCACCGCCGTCGGTGAGGTCGTCGCGGGCCACGCCGGTGATGGTGGCGTAGCGCAGCTGCATCTTCTCGACGGACTCGGCGACCCGGCGGGGCTCGTCACGGTCGAGCGGCTGGGGCTTGCCGGTGTCGATCTGGCAGAAGTCGCAGCGGCGGGTGCACTGGTCGCCGCCGATGAGGAACGTGGCCTCGCGGTCCTCCCAGCACTCGAAGATGTTGGGACAGCCCGCCTCCTGGCAGACCGTGTGGAGACCTTCGGACTTCACGAGGTGCTGGAGCGCCTTGTACTCCGGGCCCATCTTCGCGCGGGTCTTGATCCACTCGGGCTTCCGCTCGATCGGGGTCTCCGAGTTGCGGATCTCCAGGCGGAGGAGCTTGCGGCCGTCAGCTGTTGGCATCTGGGTCACGGATCCACTCTACGCCCGTGCGGCCAGCCTGCTCACGGGACGTCACGACGGCGGAACGAGGCGATCGAGAGGGCCACGAGGAGGGCGACGAGGACCGCGACGTAGAGGACCGCCTCGGGGCGCTCCAGGGTCCGCGCACAGGGGTCGCCCGAGAACACCAGCTCGCCCGCACCGCCGTCGGAGGAGCAGTCGTCGACGTAGTACTCGATCTCGCCCGCGACCACCGCCACCGCGTTCGTCGGCAGCGTCCAACGGATCGCCGACGCCCCGAACACGGCGAGGAGGATCGTCGAGCCCACGCTCACCGCGAACACGATGCCCAGCGTGACGACCGTGGAGCGGAGCAGCATCGTCAGCGCGTGCGCGGCCAGCGTGGCCGCGACGAGCAGCACGACGGTCCAGACCGACGAGACGAGCACGCGGCCCCACGTCTCCGACGACGTGGCGATGTCCCGGCTCGCGGCGGTCACCGCGACCATCGTCCAGAACAGCGCGAGCGCCACCGTCGCCAGCCCCGCGGCCACGATGCCGCCGGCGACCGCCTTGGCGACCCACACGCGCGTGCGCCGCGGCTCCACCAGCAGCTGCACCGACAGCGAGCCCGACGCCCAGTCGGCGCCCACGAAGGTCGTGCCGAGCAGCACCACGACCAGCAGCAGGACGACCGCGACGGCCACCGCCGCGTCGGTGCGGGTGGTCTCGACGTCGAGGGCGCTGCGGTAGAGGTAGCTGTCGGCCGTGTACCACTCCGGGTCCGCCATGCCCTCGGCGCAGAGCTGCCGCGCCTCGTCGCTGCCCGGCTCCCCGCCGTAGCCGTACTCCTGCGGGGCCTCCGCGCAGTCGTCGACCGATGCGAGCGCGGCCTCGTAGTCCCGCTCCGCCTGCTGCTCGGCCCACGCCCGCTCGCTGTCGGAGACCGGCCGGGTGCTCCAGAGCTGGCTCGCCGCGACGAGCACCGGCACGACGAGGCCGACGAGCACGAGCACCAGCACGGCACGCCGCTTGCGCAGCCGGGTCAGCTCGACCCCCACCAGCCGCATCACGCCGCACCGCCCGGCACCGTGGGCTCCGCCGACGTGAGCTGGAGGAAGACGGACTCGAGGTCGCGGCGTACCGGCGTCAGCTCCCGGGGCCACAGGTCGTGGCCCGCGAGCGCACGGGCCACCTCCTCCGGCTCGCGGTCGCCGAGGTCGAGCGTCAGGTGGTCGGCCTCGCGGTGCACGACGATCCCGGCGTCCTCGAGCACGCCCGCGGCGCGCTCGGGCTGGGCGACGACGAGCCGGTACGTCGTGCCGCCGGCCACCAGCTCGTCCACCCGGCCCTCGGCCAGCAGGCGGCCGCGGCCGATGATGCTCACCGAGTCGCAGACCTGCTGCACCTCGGCCAGGATGTGGGAGCTGACCAGCACGGTGACGCCCTGGGCGCCGAGCGCGCGGATCATCTCGCGGATGTCCCGGATGCCCGCCGGGTCGAGGCCGTTCGTCGGCTCGTCGAGGATGAGCAGCTCGGGGTCCTTGAGCAGGGTCGCCGCGATGGCCAGGCGCTGCTTCATGCCGAGCGAGTAGGTGCGGTAGCGGTCGTCCTCGCGGCCCGACAGCCCCACCTGGTGCAGCGCCGCGTCGACCCGCTTCCGGTCGATGCCCCCGGCACGGGCGAGCAGCTCGAGGTTGGTGCGGGCCGAGAAGGTCGGGGTGAACTTCGGCGACTCGACCACCGCGCCGACGCGACCCATCACCTCCGGGAGCCGCTCGGGCACCGGCTCACCGAGCAGCCGCATCGTGCCGCCGGTCGCCCGGGCCAGCCCGAGGAGCATGCGGATCGTCGTCGTCTTGCCCGAGCCGTTGGGCCCCAGGAACCCGTGCACGCCGCCCCGCGGCACCGACAGGTCCAGCCCGTCCACCGCCGTGCGGCCGTGGCTGCCGAAGTCCTTGCGCAGCCCGCGCGCCTCCACCACCAGGTCACTCATCGTCGTCCCCCATGCGCGCAGCATGGAGCACGGCCGCCGGTACGACGCGCGCGACGCGCCGAACGGGTGAGGCGGTCCAGACGGGTCAGCGGCCGGGCGTGACCAGGGCGATGCGCGGCGGCTCGGGACGCGCCTCGTAGTCCGGGGTCGCGTCGTACGGCGCCCAGGCGAGCAGGTCGCGGAGGTGGTGCTCGACGAGGGGGAGCACGTCGGCGATGGTGACGTCGCGGCCCAGCTCGGCGGACAGCGACGTCACGCCGGCGTCGGCGATGCCGCAGGGGGTGAACCGGGCGTACCACCCCAGGTCCACGTCGCAGTTGAGCGAGAAGCCGTGCATCGTCACGCCGCGCGAGACGCGGATGCCGATGGCCGCGATCTTGCGCTCGGGCCCGCGGTCGTCGGCCCGGAGCCAGACGCCGCTGCGTCCCGGCACACGGGCGGTGGTGACGCCCAGGTCGCGGCAGACGCGGATGAGCGCCTCCTCGACCCGCCGCACGTAGTCGACGACCAGCACGTGGTCGGGCAGGCGCACGATCGGGTATCCCACCAGCTGGCCCGGACCGTGGAAGGTGATCTTGCCGCCGCGGTCGACGTCGATGACGTCGGCCCCACCCGGGTCGAGGGGCTTCTCGTGGTCGTCCGTGCGCTTGCCGCAGGTGAACACCGGCGGGTGCTGGAGCAGGAGGACGGTGCCGTGCGGCGTGCCGTCGGCCGGCGCCGGGGCGTCGACCACGGCGGCGTGCACCTCGCGCTGCAGGTCCCAGGCCGCCCGGTACTCCACCCCCGCCGCACCCTCGTCGAGACCGTGCGTCCGCATCTCCAGCGCCATGCCGGCGAGCCTACTCCCGCGCGGCTCCGCACCTCCGCGCGGAGCAGGGCCTGAGCAGGGCCTGTGGATGACGGCCGACGCCCGTCGCCGATCTCCGGCACCGTGGGGGTCGTGCGAGTGCGGCGACCATCGGCGAGCGGGTGCCACCGGGCGACCCGTCGGGCGGGTGCGGGGGTCCCGCGCGGTCTGCTGGTCGCCGCGCTCGCGCTCGTCGTGGGGCCGGTGGTGGCGGGCGTGGCGCTCGCCCTCGCGAGCACGGGCGGGGCGACGGTGGGGGTGCGCCCCGCCGGTCCCGAGGCCGCGGCTCAGACCGCAGCTCAGGCCGCGGCTCGAACGGTGGTGGAGGGCTGGGACGCGCGTCGCGCGGCGGCGTACGCGGCAGGTGACGTCGCGGCGCTCGGTCGGCTCTACCCGGCCGGCTCGGCGCTGGGGGAGGAGGACGTGGGCGTGCTGGCGGCGTACGTCGCGCGCGGGCTCACCGTCCACGGCCTGCGGTTCGCGGTGCTCGACCTGACGGTCGAGGTGGCGGAGCCCGACCGCGTCGTCGTGGTGGTGACGGACCGGATGACCCGGGCTGAGGTACGCCGCGGTGACGGCACCCCGGTGGCCCTGCTGCCCGCTCGCGGGGAGGCGCAGCGTCGGCTGGTGCTCGAGCGCCGGGACGGCGCGTGGTCGCTGGTGTCGTCCGGGCCCCGCGGCCCGGGCGTCACGCCGTCGGAGCCAGCGCCGCCGTGAGCACGTCCCGCACGTCGTGGTCGTGGAAGGCGTAGCCGGAGTCCTGGAGGGCGGCGGGCACCGTGCGGAGCGAGCCCAGCACCTCCGGGGCCATGCGTCCGGCGCCCAGCTTGATGATCGCGGACGGCACCCGCAGGAACGCCGGCCGGTGCACGAGCTCCGCCAGGGTCCGGGTGAACTCGGCGTTGGTCGGCACCTCGGGGCAGCACAGGTTGACGGGGCCGCTGAGGCTGTCGTGCTCGGCCGCGTGGACGACGCCACCGACCCAGTCGCGCAGCGAGATGACGGGGAAGTGCTGGCTGCCGTCCCCGAGGCGGGCGGCGCCACCGAGCCGGAACAGCGGCAGCATCAGGTTGAGCGGTGCACTGCTGCGGTCGAGCACCGGAGCGGTCCGGAGGATGCAGACGCGCGCGCCGGCCTCGCCGGCCGGGGCGGTCGCGGCCTGCCACTCGCGGGTCACGTCGGTGAGGAGCGCGTCGCCGCGGGAGTCGGCGTCCTCGGTGAGCACCGGGTCGCCGACGTCGCTGTGGTCGCCGTAGAAGGAAATGCCGTTGCCGGCGAGGAACGCGGGCGGCGTCGGCGCGTCCGCGATCGTGCGCGCGAGCAGGCTCGTCGTCGCGATGCGGCTGCGTCGCAGCTCGGTGGACCACTTCGTCGAGTGCGGGTTGCCCATGGTGGGCGACCCGGCCAGGTTGACCACGACGTCCGCGGAGCCCACGAGGTCGACGTCGACCTCGCCCGCGTAGGGATCCCAGCGCGAGGTGTCCTCGGCGGCCGAGTCGCGCCGTACGAGCCGGGTCACCCGGTGGTCGCGGTCGCGCAGCGCGCGCACGAGCGCCTGACCGAGGAAACCGGACGAACCGGCGACGACGACGTGCATGGGGTCCTCCTGCGGAGATGACGGACGGCCCCGCCCAGAGTAGGACGGGGCCGTCTGCCGGTGTGGATCAGCGGCTGATCAGGAGTCGATCAGACCTCGAAGTGACCCGCCTCGAGGCGTGCCTTCAGGTCGCGGAGGAAGCGACCGGCGTCGGCGCCGTCGACGATGCGGTGGTCGTAGGTCAGCGACAGGTAGACCATGTGGCGCACCGCGATCGTCTCGCCCAGGTTGGGGTCGTCGATCACGACCGGACGCTTCACCACGGCACCGGGGCCGAGGATCGCGACCTGCGGGCTGTTGATGATCGGCGTGTCGAACAGCGCGCCGAAGCTGCCCAGGTTGGTGATCGTGAACGTGCCGCCCGAGAGCTCGTCCGGCCCGATCTTGTTGGTGCGGGTGCGCTCCGCGACGTCCGCGATCTTCTTGGCCAGGCCCGAGATCGACAGGTCGCCGGCGTCCTTCACGACGGGCGTGATGAGGCCCTTCGGGGTGTCGACGGCGAACGCGACGTGCTCCACGTCGTGGTAGGTCACCGTCTCGGCCTCGGTGTCGAGCGAGGCGTTGAGGACGGGGTGCTCCTTGAGCGTGTCCGTGGCCGCCTTCGCGAAGAAGGGCAGGTAGGACAGCTTGACGCCCTCGCGGGCGAGGAACTCGGCCTTCTTCGCGTCGCGGAGGCGCGCGATGTTGGTGACGTCGACCTCGACGACCTGCGTCAGCTGCGCGGCACCGTGGAGCGACTCGACCATGCGCGAGGCGATGATCTTGCGCAGGCGCGACAGCTTCTCCGTCGTGCCCCGCAGCGGCGACGGCGTGGCCGGCGCGCCGGCGGACGAGGCGGCCGCGGGAGCGGCGGCGGCCGGAGCGGCCGGGGCGGGAGCCGCGGCGGCCTCCTTGGCCTTGGCGGCGGCGTCGAGCACGTCCTGCTTGCGGATGCGCCCGCCGACACCGCTGCCGGTCACGGTGGCGAGGTCCACGTCGTGCTGCGCGGCGAGCTTGCGCACCAGCGGCGTGACGTAGGTGCCCGCGTCGGCGGAGGAGTCCTGCTCCGACGAGGCGGTCTGCGACGGCTGCGCGCGGCACCGGCGGGAGCCGAGCCGGGCTCGGCCGACTTGCCGGGGGCCGGGTCGGCCTTCGGCGCCGGCGTGGGCTCGGGCTTGCTCTCCGCGGCGGGTGCCGGCTCCGGCTCGGGCTCCGGCTCGGGCTCCGGCTCGGGCTCCGGCTCCGGCTCGGGCTCGGGCTCGGCGGCCGCCGGGGCGGCGGAGCCGTCACCGATGATGGCGAGCTCGGCGCCGACCTCGACGGTCTCGTCCTCGTCGGCCTTGATCTCCAGCAGCGTGCCCGCGACGGGCGAGGGGATCTCGGTGTCGACCTTGTCGGTGGAGACCTCGAGCAGCGGCTCGTCGACGGCGACCTCGTCGCCGACCTGCTTGAGCCAGCGCGTCACGGTGCCCTCGGTGACGGACTCGCCCAGCGCGGGGAGCGTCACGGCGGTGCCGGAACCGCCGCCGGAGCCACCGGAGGCGGCGGGCTTGGACTCGGTCTTCTCCGCCTCGGGGGTCTCGTCGCCGGGGGGCAGCTCGCCCTTCTCCTCGACGATCTCCTGCTCCTGCTCGGCCTTCTTCGCGGCCTGCTCCTCGTCGGCGGGCTGCGCCTCGGGAGCGACGGTCTCGTCGGGCGTGCCGGCGTCGCCGCTGCCCTCGTCCTCGTCGCCCACAACGGCCAGCACCGCGCCGACCTCGACCGTGTCGTCCTCGTCGGCCTTGATCTCCAGCAGCGTGCCGGCGACCGGGGACGGGATCTCGGTGTCGACCTTGTCGGTCGAGACCTCGAGCAGCGGCTCGTCGACGGCGATCGTGTCTCCCACCTGCTTCAGCCAGCGGGTCACGGTGCCTTCGGTGACGGACTCGCCGAGGGCCGGCAGGGTTACTTCGGTCGCCATGTGCTTCCTATTCGTCTCGTTCTGAACGTCTGTCGGAGGGGTGTGCCGGTTCGTTCCGGGGCGCCGCGGGGGCGCTCCGCGTCAGGGATGCACGTCGACGGGGTGTGGTGGTGGCGTCGAGCGCAGGGCGAGAGCACGGTCTGCATCGGCACGGCCCCGGTGGGGGCCGGTCGATCGAGGGTCCGTCACGAGGCGCCTCCACGCATCCGGAGCTGTGCTGTCGGACGACCATCCTTGCACTACCACCGCAGCCGGGCCCACCCGGATGGCCCGGCGATTCCCCTACCACCGGGTAGGGGTCGGGAGGCGAACGCTCGGTCGGTCGTGCGGTTCGCGGAGTCCTGCCTCCACGAACGGGTGGGGCGCGGCAGAATGGGGCGCATGGCACTGTTCGACCGCTTCCGCCGGGGCCCCCGGACCAGCGCTCCGCTCCGCGACGGACTGCGCACGGGCTCGACCCGCGTGCGGGCCTCCGACTCCGCCGACGCGCAGCACCTCCTGCAGTGGATCCAGACCCGTCGCGGCATCGAGGGCTTCGTCGAGCCGCGCACCGCGGTCAACGACGTCACTTTGCTGCTCGTCGCGCACGACGGGGAGTGGACCCGGCGTCGCGTCCCGTCCGTCGCGTGGGCGCACGCCTTCGCCAACAAGCACCAGATCCCGTCGTACGACGCCGCCGTCGTGGGCGTGCCGCAGCGGATGCGGGAGTACAACCGGCGCAAGAAGGCCGAGGGCATCTGAGCGGTACGGCGCGCGGGCTCTCAGTCGGGCTCACGTCGTGTAACGCGGTGTCCGGGCAACTGTGGAAGGGGTAGACCACCGCAGAAGTGGCCTGGACACCGCGTTACACGACGAGGGGTCGGCTGGTGGGGACGGACGCCGCCCCCGTCGACACGACGGTCCCCCGCGGGCGGGTGGGGCGGAGATCCCACCGCTCCCACGACGCCTGACGACTTGTAACGCGGTGTTAGTGCTACCTGACCCGTGGTCGACCACTGCCACAGTTGCCCGGACACCGCGTTACACGGCGGAGGTCAGCCAGCAGCGCGCGCCGCAGCCAAGCGCCGCGCGTACGCCACGAGCGTCGGCACCGCGGCGCCGGTGCCGCCCGGCGTCAGGTGCCCGGTCGCGCCGCCGGAGTGGAACGCCGGGCCGGCGATGTCGAGGTGGGCCCAGGGCCGGCCGTCGGTGAACTCGCGGAGGAACGCGCCGGCGAACAGACCGCCGCCCCAGCGCACCCAGTCGTGCTGGGCGAGGTCGGCGACCTTGCTGCTGCGCACGCGCTCCTTCATCTCGGGCGGCAGCGGCATCGGCCACATGGCCTCGCCCGCGCCGGCCGCGGCGGCGACGACGTCGGCGACGACCTCGTCGGAGCCCATGACCCCGCTGATCCGGTCGCCCAGCGCGACGACCATCGCCCCGGTGAGGGTGGCGACGTCGAGGATGACGTCGGGCTCGCGCTCGGTGGCGCGTACGAGGGCGTCGGCCAGCACGAGCCGGCCCTCGGCGTCGGTGTTGGACACCTCGACGGTGGTGCCGCCGTAGATCCGCAGCACGTCGCCGGGGCGCGTCGCGCTGCCGGAGACCATGTTCTCGGCCATCGGCGCGAAGGCCGAGACCGCGACGGGCAGCCCGAGCTCGGCGATCGCCAGGGTGGCCTGCACGACGGCGGCCGCGCCGGCCATGTCGCACTTCATCGTGGTCATCGAGCCGCCGGGCTTGATGGAGAGACCGCCGGAGTCGAAGGTGATGCCCTTGCCGACGAGCGCGAGGTGCGCGACCGCGTCGGCGGGCGCGTAGGACAGCTCGACGAGCCGCGGGGGCGCGCTCGATCCGGCGCCGACGCCGAGGATGCCGCCGCAGCCCAGCTCGGCCAGGGACGTCTCGTCGTGGACGGTGATCTCGACCTTCGGGGCGCCACGGCCCTTGGTGGCCGCCTTGTGGGCGGCGACGACGGCGTCGGCGAAGGCGGGCGGGGTGAGGTCGACCGGGGGCGTGTTCACCCAGTCGCGGGTGGCGGCGACCGCGCGGGCGACGACCTCCGCGTCGGTCGCGCCCTGCTGCACGTCGGCGCGGCGCGCGGCGGCGGACAGCACGACCACCTCGGGGGCGCGCGTGTCCTCGCTCCGGGTCTCCTCCCGGTAGGCGGTGAAGCGGTAGCCGCCGAGCGCCCAGCCCTCGACGACCGCCGTCACCAGGGCGGCGTCGTCGGCGGGCAGCGCCAGGGCCACGGTCGCGGCGTTCGTGGCCGCGCGGGCAGCGGCGCCGGCGGCACGCCGTACGGCGGCGGGGTCGCGCTCCGCGCCCTCTGCCCCGAGGCCCACGAGCACGAGCAGCGGCGACGTGATCCCGTCCGCGGAGGGCAGCAGCCGCGTCTCGCCCTCGTCCCCGGTCACGCCGAGCGTGGTGAGGAGCGGGTGGAGCCGGCGACCGTAGGCCGCCGCCACGTCCTCCGCGCCCGCCGCGAGGCGAGGCCCCTGCTCCGTGCGCACCACGCCGACGACCACGGCGTCGGCACGCGTCTTGGCGGGGCTGGCCTTGCTGAGGGTGTAGGACGTCACGCTCCCTGATGCTAGGTGACGCGGGGGTGACGTAGTTTCGCCCCCATGGCCGTCACCCCCGCGCCCACCGACCTCCTCCGCTCCCCGTTGCACGAGCGCCACGTCGCGCTCGGGGCGAAGCTGGCGCCGTTCGGGGGGTGGGCGATGCCGGTGGAGTACGCCGCGGGCACCGCCGCCGAGCACACCGCGGTCCGCGAGCGGGTGGGCCTCTTCGACGTCAGCCACCTCGGCAAGGCGAGCGTGCGGGGGCCGGGGGCGGCGGCGTACGTCGACTCCGTCCTCACCAACAGCCTCGGGCGGATCGCGCCAGGTCAGGCGCAGTACACGCTCTGCTGCGCCGCGGACGGCGGCGTCGTCGACGACCTCATCGCCTACCTCCGCGCCGACGACGACGTGTTCCTCGTGCCCAACGCCGCCAACACGGCCGCGGTGGTCGCGATCCTGCGCGACGGCGCCCCGGCGGGCGTCGAGGTGCGCGACGAGCACCGCGACCACGTCGTGCTCGCCGTCCAGGGGCCGTCCTCCGACGCGGTCCTCGAGGCGGTCGGGCTGCCGGCCGGTCACCCCTACATGTCGTTCCGCGACGCCGCGCTCGACGGCGGGTCCGTCGTCGTGTGCCGCACCGGCTACACGGGGGAGCGCGGCTACGAGGTCGTCGCCCCCGTCGCGCTCGCCGAGCCCCTCTGGGACGCGCTGGTCGCCGCGGGGGAGCCGCACGGCCTGCTGCCCGCGGGCCTCGGGGCGCGCGACACGTTGCGGACGGAGATGGGCTACCCGCTCCACGGCCAGGACATCGCGCCGACCATCACGCCCGTGCAGGCACGGCTGGGTTGGGCGGTCGGCTGGGACAAGCCCGCCTTCGCCGGCCGCGACGCCCTGCTCGCCGAGCGCGCGGCCGGTCCGCAGCGGGTGCTGCGGGGGCTGAGGGCGGTCCGCCGCGGGATCCCGCGGCCCGGGATGCGGGTGCTCGACGCGGAGGGCGGCGAGCTCGGCCTCGTCACCTCGGGGACCTTCTCGCCGACCTTGCGCACCGGGATCGCGCTGGCCCTGCTCGACCGGGCGGTCGCCGAGGGCGACGAGGTCGTCGTCGACGTGCGGGGCCGCTCCGAGGCGTTCACCGTCGTGCGGCCGCCGTTCGTGGAGGCCTCGGCCCGCTGAGCCGCCGGGCCTCGCTCAGCCGAGCGCCAGCGCGCTCACGACGAGCGTCACGGTGACGGCGGACTCGACGCACGCGCCGTACACGTCCCCCGTGACGCCGCCGAAGCGGCGGCGGCAGCGCCGGACGAGCAGGTACGCCGCGCCCTGGCCCGCGACGACCCCGAGGCCGAGCGCGAGGAGCCACCGGGCGGGATCGGACGGGGCGGCCACGGCGGTCCCGACGCCGGTGGCCACGGCCAGCGCCCCGAGCGCGAGCGCGACCGCCACGGCCGCCCGGGAGCGGGACACCGCACCGGCCACCGTCGCTCCCAGGCCGTCGCCGCGTGCGGCCGGCCAGGACGGGGTGCAGAGCCAGGGCAGGGTGACGCGACCGGCCACGAGGGCCAGCCCGACGGCGACGGCGCCGAGCACCGGGTCCCGGCCGAGGAGCGTGCCGGCCGCGGCGACCTGGGCCAGCAGCGCGAGCACGAGGGTCGCGACGCCGAACGGCCCGATGTCCGACTTCTTCATGATGGCCAGCGCGGGTTCGCCGGAGCGACCCGACCCGAGGCCGTCGGCCACGTCGGCGAGACCGTCGAGGTGCAGCGCCCGCGTCAGCCCGGCGGCCCCGGCGACGGCAACCGTCGCGAGCAGGAGCGGCGCGGAGCCGAGGTGGGCCAGCACGCCGGCAGGCACGGCGAGCAGCAGCGCCAGCACGAGGCCGACACCGGGCGCGACCGCCATGGCGACGCCGGCCACGTCGCGGTCCACGCGCCGCGGGGGCGGCACGCGCAGCACGGAGAGCGTGCCCACGGCGAGCCGCACGCCGTCGCCGAACGGGCTGCCGGTCCCGGTCACAGCGTCACCACCCGGCCGGCGACGCACCAGCGCACGTCCTCCGTCGCGGCCGCCACGGCGGCGTTGAGGCGTCCCATCGCGTCGCGGAACAGGCGTCCCGAGGCCGTGGCCGGCACGATGCCCTGGCCGACCTCGTTGCTGACGGCGACGACCCGGCGGGAGGTGCCCCGCCAGGCGTCGAGCAGCGCGGCCACCTCGGTCTCGACCGCGGACCAGGCGGCGGCGTGGTCGGGGGCGGAGGGCTCCCACGCGCCGTACCGGTCGATGACGCCCGTGAGCCACAGCGTGAGGCAGTCGACGAGCAGCGCCTCGTCGGGCACGTCGGCGGCGAGGAGCGCGACGAGGTCGAGGGTCTCGACCGTGCGCCAGTGCGCCGGGCGGCGCTCCACGTGGAGCGCCACGCGCTCGGCCCACTCGGCGTCGCCGTCGCGGCGGCCGCTGGTCGCGACGTACGCCACCCGCGGCTCGCCCGCCACCAGCCGCTCGGCCTCGACGGACTTGCCGGAGCGGGCGCCGCCGAGGACCAGCGTGCGGCCGCCGGGGCGCGGCGTGACGGTGCCCGGCACGAGCTCGGTGCCGTCGTCGACCACGCGGGCGCCGACGGCGGCGAGACGGCGCGCGAGCTCCGGTGTCGGCGGGTTGTGGTGGGAGAGGTGGACGGCGACGACGTCCGTGCCGTCCGTGACGGCCCCGATCTCGCGGAGCCGCCGGACCTGCTCGGCGAACGTGGCGAGGGCGAGGTGCTGCTCCCCGGCGAGGTCGCCGCGGTCGCCGAAGGTCTCCTCGAGGAGCACGACGTCGTACGCCGCGCCCTCCGCCGCCGCCACCGTCGCCGCGGGCAGGGGACCGGTGTCGGTGGCGTGCAGGACGCGCGTGCCGTCGGGGGTCGTCACGTCCCAGAGGACGGCCTCGGCGGCGTCGGCCGCGCCGAGGCCGGTGGTGTGCGCGGCGGCCAGCACCCGCACGTCGTAGCCCACCAGGTGGTGGCGCTCGCCGGGCGCGACCGGCAGCCACGTCACCGGGGCGTCCTCCGGCAGCCACGCGCGCGCGGCGGCGATCGCGTCGGGCGGACCGGCGACCGTGAGCGGCGCGGCGGTGACCCAGCCCCGGTGCATCAGGGCCGCGGGGCTGAGGTGGTCGGAGTGCTGGTGGGTCACGAGCAGGAGGCGGACGCCGGCGAGGTCGACGCCCGCGCGGGTGGCCGCCTCGGGCGTGCTGGGTCCGCAGTCGAGGAGCACGGTGCCGTCGAGGAGCGCGGCGGTCTGGCCGCGCACCCGGCCGGCCGCGCGCTCCGCACCGCAGGAGGCGCAGCGGCAGAACGCCTGGGGCCAGCCGTCGGCGGCACCGGTGCCGAGGAGTCGCACGCTCACCGGGTCATTGTCGGGTCCGTTGTCGGGGGCGGGCACCCGCCCCTAGTCTCGGGGGCGTGAACCTCCCCGACGCGCCGTCCGCCTTCCGCTCCCCGACGCCCCCGGAGCAGCTCTGGTGGTGGCGCGCGGAGGACCGGGACGGCAACGAGGTGACCGTGACCGGCGAGCACGCCGACGAGCGGTTCCCCAGCCAGTCCGACGCCGAGTCGTGGGTGGGCGAGGTCTTCGGCGACCTGGTCGAGCAGGGCGTCGACGCGGTGGTGCTGTTCGAGGGGGAGCGCCGGGTCTACGGCCCGATGTCGCTGCACCCCTGACGGTCGGGCTCCTTCCCAGCATGCGGACGCGGCCCTGATCCCGCCGTCAAAGTCGATCGGTTCTCTACAGTTCCGGCCATGACGGATCGCCGCCCGCCTGACTTCTTCCTCCTCGGCGTGCCCAAGGCCGGCACGACCGCGCTGCACGCCGCGCTGACGCAGCACCCGGGCCTCTACCTCAGTCCCGTGAAGGAGCCGAAGTACTACCTCTGCGGCGACGCGCCGCCGGCGGCGTACCGCGGCCCCGGCGACGCCCACAGCCAGCAGGAGTGGGTGTGGCGCCGCGACGACTACCTCGCGCTGTTCGACGGAGCGCCGGAGGGCGCGCTGCGCGGCGAGAGCACGCCGTTCTACCTCTACCACCGCGACGCCCGTCGTCGGATCGCCGAGGACGCGCCCGCCGCGAAGCTCGTCGTGGTGCTCCGCGACCCGGTCGACCGGGCGTACTCCAACTGGATGCACCTGTGGATGGACGGCCTGGAGCCCGTGCCGGACCTCGTCGCCGCGGCCGCGCTCGAGGAGCAGCGCATCGCCGACGGCTGGGCGCCGTTCTGGCACTACCGGGGCCTGGGGCGGTACGGCGAGCAGCTGCAGGACCTCTACCGCCACGTCCCGCGGGAGCAGGTGCTCGTGCTGCGCTACCGCGAGATCGTCGACGCCCCGACCGCGACGCTCGCGCGGGTCTTCGCGTTCCTGGGGGTGCCGTCGATCGAGGTGGCGGAGATCCCGCCGGACAACTCGCGGGGGTACGTCGGGCCCGGTGTGCGCAACGCCGTGCTCGGGCGGGTGATCCGGGCGGGGGCCTGGGCCGGGCAGTTCGCGCCTCCCGAGCACTGGCGTCGGCTGAGCGCGCCCCTCGTCGGCCAGCTGCACCGCGGCGGCAGCGCCGACCGGCCGCGGCTGACGCCGGAGCAGCGCGCGACCCTGCTGGAGCCGCTGCGCGACGACATCGCGCTGCTCGAGGAGGTCACCGGCGAGTCCTTCGCCGACTGGCTCGACCCCCAGCGCGCCGGGAGCACGTTCGCCGGCCGGCGCGGGAGCTGAGCGGGTCCCCGCTCAGCCGGCCGGCTGCAGCACCGTGACGAGGTCGTGCGCGCCGTCGGGACGGGCGCGCTCGACGTAGAACCGCGTCGACCCGTCCGGCAGCGGCACGGCCGTGACGTAGCGCAGGGCGCCGTCGGAGTGCGCCGACCGCTGCACCGGTACGTCGCGGTCCGCCGCCAACGGGCTGGCCGGGCCCGCCGCGGGGTCGGTGCCGCGGGCCAGCCCCGTCGTCTCGTGCCAGTTGTCCTCGGCGCGGGCGCGGCCGTCGTAGAGCGCCACCAGCGGGTCGAGCGACAGCACCGCCGTCACCCGCGTCCCGCGGGAGTCCCAGCCCCCGGGCTCCGGCGCGAGGACGGTGCCCTGACGCTCCCAGGCGAGGCCGTCCGCACTGGTGGCGTAGCTCGTCGACATCCGGTCCTCGTGGCCGGGCACGTCGAGGGGGTGCTCGCAGATCCAGGCGTGCCAGCGGCCCTCGGTGTCCAGCACGACGACCGGGTCCTTGACCGCGGTCGCGGCGTCGCCGTCCAGCACGACCGTGCGCGTCCCGTCGGGCAGGCCCTCGAGGGTGTCGGCGTCGAGCGCCTCGATCCACCAGTGCTTGCTGCCCGGGGTGGCGCACGACAGGTAGAGACGCCAGCCGCCGTCCGGGCGCTGCAGCAGCACGGGGCGCTCGAACGACTCCGCCCCGAACGCGTCGCGGTGCACCTCGGCGACCGTCTCGAACCGCACCCCGTCCCTCGACCGGGCCACCACGGTGGTGACGCCACGGCCCTCGGTGAGCGGGCGTCGTACGCGGTAGGTCAGGTGGACGGCCCCGTCGGCCCACGTCGCGGTCGCCGCGCCGGCCCAGTTGCCCGCGCCCGGCGCGGGGGCGGGCACCGCCACCTCGGCGTCGGGCGTGGCGAGGTCGGGGAGGTCGGGGAGGTCGGGGAGCGGGGGGAGGGTGCCGGACACGGCTCGGAACACTACCGTCGGGCGCCCGGCCGCGGCGGTAGTCTCACGGCCGTGCAGGCCTACCTCGACCTCGTCCGCCACATCCTCGACGAGGGAGTGGAGAAGCCCGACCGCACGGGCACCGGCACGCTCAGCGTGTTCGGCCACCAGATGCGCTTCGACCTGACCGCCGGCTTCCCCCTCGTCACGACGAAGAAGGTGCACACGCGCTCGGTCTTCGCCGAGCTGCTGTGGTTCCTGCGCGGCGACACCAACGTGCGCTGGTTGCAGGAGCGCGGCGTGACGATCTGGGACGAGTGGGCGGACGAGGACGGCGAGCTCGGCCCCGTCTACGGCGCGCAGTGGCGCTCCTGGCCCACGCCCGACGGCGGCTCCATCGACCAGATCGCCAAGATCATCGAGCAGATCCGCACCGACCCCGACTCGCGACGGCACGTCGTCAGCGCCTGGAACGTGGCGCAGGTCGACGACATGGCGCTGATGCCGTGCCACACGGTGTTCCAGTTCTACGTCGCGCCGGCGCGGGACGGCGGGCGGCCGCGGCTGTCGTGCCAGCTCTACCAGCGCTCGGCCGACGTCTTCCTCGGCGTGCCGTTCAACATCGCGTCCTACGCGCTGCTCACCCACATGGTCGCTCACGTGCTCGACCTCGAGGTCGGGGACTTCGTGCACACGCTCGGCGACGCGCACCTCTACCTCAACCACCTCGACCAGGCGCGCCTGCAGCTCACGCGGGAGCCGCGTCCGCTGCCGACGCTGTGGCTGGACCCGGCCGTGCGGGAGATCGACGGGTTCGACCTGGAGCACGTGGAGGTGCGGGGCTACGACCCGCACCCGGTCATCAAGGCGCCGATCGCCGTATGACCACCCCCGGCGGCCTCACCGTCACCTGCGTCGCCGCCGTCGCGCGCAACGGCGTCATCGGGGACGGGCCGGACATCCCGTGGAAGGTCCCGGGGGAGCAGACGGAGTTCAAGCGCCGCACCCTCGGTACGACGCTGCTGATGGGCCGCGCGACCTACGCGTCGATCGGCCGACCGCTGCCCGGGCGCACGACGGTCGTGCTGACGCGGGACGCCTCGTGGAGCCCGGGGCACGACGGGGTCCACGTCGCCCGTGACCTCGACGCGGCCGTGGCGATCGCCGACGAGCTGGGTCGGCCGGTCAGCGTGGCGGGCGGGGCGCAGGTGTACGCCGCGGCGCTGGCCGCCCCCGGTCTGGTCGACGCGCAGGTGCTGACCGAGATCCCGCTCGAGGTGGAGGGCGACGTGCGCTACCCGGCGGTCGACGCGGCCGGTTGGCCGGTGGTCGATCGCGACGAGCGCGAGGGGTTCACCGTGGTGGTGCGCTGGCGCGGGGAACGGCTCGAGGCCCTGGCGGCGCTCCTGGGCGGCCCGGTCGCCGGCCCGGTGCTCCTGCACGGCGGCACCCATGCGACGACCCTCGCCGTCCGGCAGGGGGACCGCGACCTCGTGGCGCGGTGGTTCCCGCCGGGCGACCCGGCGGTCGAGCGGGAGCGGGCGGTGCTGGCGTCGGCTCCGCCCCTGGCGCCCGGTCACGTCGCGGACGGGGCCACGCCCTGGGGGCCCGTGCTCGTCACGACCCGGCTCGCGGGCGGGCCGCCACCGGCCGGTGCCGCGCCGGAGGACCTCGCCCCCGCGATGGCGGAGACGCTGGCGGCGGTGCACGCGCACGACGCGGCCGGGCTGCGCGCCTCGACGGCGACCGCAACGCCGACCTCGGGGCGCACCGTCCTGGTCCACGGCGACTTCTGGAGCGGCAACCTGCTGTGGGACGGGCCGGGGGACGGGCTGGAGGACGGTCCGCGCGTGGTCGGCGTCGTCGACTGGACCGGCGCGTGCCGGGGCCCGGCCGAGCTCGACGTGGCCTGGGCGCGCCAGGACCTGGTGCTCCTCGGGTCGGTCGAGGCGGCCCGGATCTTCCTCGAGGCCTACGAGCGGGCCAGCGGGTCCCGGCTCGGCGACGTGGCCGCCTGGGACCGGTGGGCCGCGGAGCGCGCCGCCCCGCAGGTCGCCGGGTGGGCGGCGAACTACGCGGGGATCGGGCGGCCGGACCTCGTCGGCGGGGTGCTCGTCGAGCGGCTCGAGCGGTTCGCCGCCGCGCTGGGCTGACGGGCGTCGCTGTCTTCCAGCGCGCATTTCTGTCATCTCGGCGCTGCTGCCGTGCGCGTTTCTCCCATCTCGGCACTCCTGCCGTGCGCGTTCCTCCCATCTCGACGCTGCTGCCGCGGCGTACGTGACAACTCGGCGCATTGTGTAACAATCGCCCCTGTGTCCCGCGCCCCCGCTGTGTTCGCCGTGCTGCTGGCGGCGGCGTGCTTCGCCACGACCGGCACGGCGCAGGAGCTCGCCGACGTCGGCGCGAGCGCCACGTCGGTCGGAGCGGCCCGGATCGTCGTCGGTGGCGGGATCCTGGGCCTCGTCGCCCTGCTCGCGGCGCGGTCGAGCGGACCGGTCGTCCCGTCGAGCACGAGCCGCCTCCCGACCTGGCTCGTCGTCGCGGTCGGTGCTGCCGGCGTCGTGGCCTACCAACCCTTCTTCTTCGCCGGTACGGCGCAGAACGGCGTCGCCGTCGGCACCGTCGTGGCCCTCGGTTCGGCGCCCGTGGCGACAGGCGTGCTCGACGCCCTCGTCCGCCGGCAGCTGCCCTCGCTGCGGTGGTGCGCTGCGACGGCCGTGGCGCTCGTCGGCGTGGTCCTCGTGTCGGGCCTCGTCGGAGCGGGACCCGGGGCGCTGCACGTCGCGGGCGTCGCGTCCTCGGTGGCGGCGGGCGCGTCGTACGCCCTCTACGCCCTCGCCGGGAAGCTGCTCCTCGATCGCGGGTGGAGCGCGAGCGCGTCGATGGGGGCGACGTTCGGGACGGCGGCGGTCGCGAGCGTCCCGCTGCTCCTGCTGACCTCGACCGCGTGGCTGACCACGCCCCGGGGCCTCGCGCTGGTGCTGTGGCTCGGCGTCGTCACGACCGCGGTGGCGTACCTCCTGTTCGGCTGGGGCCTGCGCCGCCTCGAGCCCACGACCGTGGCGACCCTGACGCTCGCCGAGCCCCTTGGGGCTACGCTGCTGGGCCTGCTCGTGCTGCAGGAACGCCTCACCGGGCTCGCGTCGCTCGGCCTCGTCGTGCTCGTCGTCGGCCTCGCGATCCTCAGCTTGCCGCAGCGGCGGGGGAGGAGGCTCGATGTCGCCCCGGCGGCGTGAGGCCGCGCCCGGCCCGACCGCGGTCGAGCGCCTGGCGGCGACCCTCCGGGACGCGATCCTCGAGCGCGGCGCGCTCGCGCCGGGCGACCCGCTGCGCGAGGAGGACCTCGCCCGCGACCACGACGTCTCGCGCCACACCGCCCGCGCGGCGCTGGCGCTCCTGCGCGCCGAGCGCCTGGTCGTGGCGGTGCCCTACGCGGGTGCCCGCGTCGCGACCCTCGACGACGCCGCGCTCGGCGCGCTGCAGGAGCTCCGGGCCGCGCTCGAGACGGAGGCGGTGCGCCTGGTCACCGAGCGGCACGGCAGCCCGTGGCCGGCAGAGGTGCGGATGCCGATGGACGCGGCCGTCGACGCGCTCGCCACGGCGGAGGCGGCCGACGACTGGCGCGCCACGCTCCACGCCCACGCCGCCGTCCACCGCGCGGTGGTCGAGGCGGCCGACAGCCCGCGGATCGCCGCGGCCCACGCACAGCTGGAGTCCGAGATCCTGCTCGTGCTCGCCCACCTCCGGCCCGACTACCCGGCAGGGTCCCTGGCGGAGGAGCACCGCTGCTACCTCGACGCGTTGCCCGAGCGGGCCGGCGCCGCCGTGCGGGAGCACCTCGACCGCTCGACCGGTCTCATCCGCGCGGCCCGGAGAGCCGTGGGCGGCGTCTGACAGGCTGGCGGTCATGGACCTCCGCATCTTCACCGAGCCCCAGCAGGGCGCGACGTACGACGACCTCCTCGCCGTCGCCCAGGAGACCGAGCGCCTCGGGTTCGACGCGTTCTTCCGCTCCGACCACTACCTCCACATGAGCGGCGACGGCCTGCCTGGTCCGAGCGACGCGTGGACCACGCTGGCGGGTCTCGCCCGTGAGACCAGCACCATCCGGCTCGGCACCCTCATGACCTCGGCGACCTTCCGGCACCCCGGCGTGCTGGCGATCCAGGTGGCGCAGGTCGACCAGATGTCGGGCGGCCGGGTCGAGCTCGGGCTGGGCGCCGGGTGGTTCGAGGGCGAGCACGCGGCGTACGGCATCCCCTTCCTCGACACGCGCGAGCGCTTCGACCGGTACGCCGAGCAGCTCGAGATCGTCACCGGCCTGTGGGCGACGCCGGAGGGGGAGCGCTACTCGTTCGCGGGCGAGCACTACACGCTGACGGACTCGCCCGCCCTGCCGAAGCCGGCCCAGGCCAAGCCGCCGGTGCTCGTCGGGGGGCTGGGCAAGCGCCGTACGCCGGAGCTCGCCGCGCGCTACGCCGACGAGTTCAACCTCCCCTTCGTCGACCTCGACACGACGCGGGCCCAGTTCGCCCGGGTGCGCGAGGCGTGCGGGGCCATCGACCGGGACCCCGCCACGCTGACGTGGTCCAACGCGCTCGTCGTCTGCGTCGGTGTGGACGAGGCGGAGATCGCGCGCCGTGCCGCCGCGATCGGGCGCGAGGTCGACGAGCTGCGGGCCAACGGTCTGGCCGGCACGCCGAGCGAGGTCGTGGACCGGCTCGGCCAGTTCGCGGAGGCCGGGTCGCAGCGCGCCTACCTGCAGATGCTGGACCTGGGCGACCTCGACCACCTGCGGCTCATCGCCGCCGAGGTGCTCCCGCACGTCTGAGCCGACGCCACCAGCCCGGGCGCGCGGACGGACCGTCCGCGCGCCCGGCGTCGGGGTAGACCTCGTCCGTGCCGAGGTGGCGGTGGGTGGCCGTCGTAGGGCCCGATCTTCGTCAGGGTGTCCCCGTCGCGCAGCACCACCTGCAGCCCGTGCTCCGGCTCCCAGTCGCAGCTCGACTCGATGTCGACGTACCAATCGTCGCCGTGACGCACGACGTGCAGCTCGTCGCCGATCTCCACCTGCGACCACACGTCCTCGGGGCGGCTCAGCGGGTCCGAGAAGCGCCACTCGGCCGCCACGTCGGAGTAGTAGGCCCACAGGAACGGCGTCAGCGTCGCCCGGAACTCCGGCGGCAGCCCGGTGAGCCGACGCAGCACGGCCGCGACCTCGGCGAGGTCGGCCTCGGGGTCGTCGACGACGACGGTGCCCAGCACGCCGAGGCCGGGCACCTCGAGCCGGGTGTCGCCGACCAGCCAGCCGAGCCGTTCGTCCAACGTGAAGGTGCCGAATCCGGGGATCTCCGCCATGCGCACCACCGTGCCGCCCCGCGACGCTGGTGAAACCCCGCCGGCTGCCGGCCTCCTGCGGTGCGCCGCCTGCAGCCGGGCGCCGCGGCAGGGATAGCCTGTCCCTCGTGACCACTGCTGCTCCCGCCGCGCCGTTCGGCCGCGTCCTGACCGCCATGGCGACCGCGTTCACCGCGGACGGCTCGCTCGACCTCGAGAGCACGCAGAAGATCGCTCGTCACCTCGTCGCGAACGGCCACGACGGCCTCGTGGTGTCCGGTACGACGGGGGAGTCGCCCACCACGACGCAGGCCGAGGACGGCGAGATCCTCGCCGCGGTCCGCGACGCGGTCGGCCCGGACGTCACCCTCGTGGCCGGCGTCGGCACCAACGACACGCGCACCTCGACCGAGCTGGCCCGCCAGGCGAACAAGAACGGCGCGGACGGCGTGCTGCTGGTGACGCCGTACTACAACAAGCCGGGTCAGAAGGGCATCCTGAACCACTTCCGGCAGGTCGTCGAGGCGGCCGAGCTCCCGGTGATGCTCTACGACATCCCGGGGCGGACGGGCTCGCAGATCGCGCTCGAGTCCTACGAGGAGATGGTCGCGTGGGAGCCGGTCGTGGCCGTGAAGGACGCGGTCGGTGACTTCGTCCGGGGCCTGCGGATCACCCAGCTCGGCTTCGCGGTCTACTCCGGCGACGACGCCCTCAACCTCGGCTGGCTCGCCCACGGCGCGAGCGGGTTCGTCTCGGTCTGCGGCCACGTCGCGGGCAACGAGCTCCGCTCCGTGCTCGACACCTTCTTCGCCGGCGACCCCGCCGGTGCCCGCGAGATCTTCACGCGGCTGCTCCCCGCGTTCGACGCCGTGATGGGCGTCCCCAACTACGGAGCCACCACCGCCAAGGCAGCACTCCAGCTCCTCGGCGTCCTCGATAACCGGAACGTGCGCAGCCCGCTCGTTCCCCTCGACGACGAGGAGGTCGCCGCCCTGCGCGCCGGCCTCGTGAAGTCGGGGCTCATCCACTAGGAGTCCGCTTGTCGCACACCCACCCCGAGCTGTCCGCCCCCCCGGAGCTGCCGAAGGGCGGCCTGAGGGTCATCCCGCTCGGAGGTCTCGGCGAGGTCGGCCGCAACATGACCGTCTTCGAGCACGAGGGCCGGCTGCTCGTCGTCGACTGCGGCGTCCTCTTCCCCGAGGACGACCACCCCGGCGTCGACCTGATCCTGCCCGACTTCGCCGCCATCCGGGACCGCCTCGACGCCGTCGAGGCGCTGGTGCTGACCCACGGCCACGAGGACCACATCGGCGCGACGCCGTACCTGCTCCGCGAGCGCAACGACATCCCGCTCGTCGGCTCGCAGCTGACGCTCGCCCTGCTCGAGGGCAAGCTGCGCGAGCACCGGCTGCGCAACCCCGTGCAGCACGTCGTCAAGGCCGGCGACGTCATCACCTTCGGCCCGTTCGAGCTCGAGATGGTGGCGGTCAACCACTCGATCCCCGACGCGCTCGCGGTGGCCATCCGCACCAGCGCCGGGCTCGTGCTGCACACCGGCGACTTCAAGATGGACCAGCTGCCGCTGGACGGTCGCATCACCGACCTCGTCTCGTTCGCGCGGCTCGGCGAGGAGGGCGTGGACCTGTTCCTCACCGACTCCACCAACGCCGAGGTGCCCGGGTTCACCACCCACGAGAAGGACATCACGCCCGCTCTCGACCGCACCTTCTACGCGAGCGACCAGCGCATCATCGTCGCCTGCTTCGCCTCCCACGTGCACCGCGTGCAGCAGGTGCTCGACATGGCGGTCAAGCACGGGCGCAAGGTGGCCTGGGTCGGCCGGTCCATGGTCCGCAACATGGGCATCGCGCGCGAGCTGGGCTACCTCAACGTGCCGCCGGGGCTCATCGTCGACGCCAAGCAGCTCACCGAGCTGCCGCCCCACCAGCAGGTGCTCATCTCGACGGGCTCGCAGGGCGAGCCGCTCTCCGCGCTGAGCCGCATCGCGCAGCGCAGCCACAACTTCGTGCACCTCGAGGAGAACGACACCGTCATCCTCGCCAGCTCGCTCATCCCGGGCAACGAGAACGCGGTCTACCGCGTCATCAACGGGCTCTCGAAGCTCGGTGCGAACGTCGTGCACAAGGGCAACGCGATGGTGCACGTCTCCGGTCACGCCAGCGCCGGCGAGCTGCTCTACTGCTACAACATCGTCAAGCCCCGCAACGTGCTCCCCGTGCACGGCGAGGTGCGGCACCTGCGGGCCAACGGCGACCTCGCCCGGGCGACCGGCGTGCCCGCCGACCGGGTGCTCCTGGCCGAGGACGGTGTGGTGGTCGACCTCGTCGACGGCGTCGCGTCGATCACCGGCAAGGTCGAGTGCGGCTACGTGTTCGTCGACGGCTCCAGCATCGGCGGCCTCTCCGAGTCCTCGCTCAAGGACCGCCGGATCCTCGGCGAGGAGGGCTTCATCTCGGTGATCGTGGTCGTCGACTCCGTGACCGGGAAGGTGCTCAGCGGTCCCGACATCCACGCCCGCGGCTTCGCCGAGGACGACTCGGCCTTCGACACGGTGCGGGGCCCGATCCTCAAGGCCGTCGAGGCGGCGATCGCGGACGGCACGACGGACAACCACCAGCTCCAGCAGACCGTGCGGCGCGTCGTCGGCCGCTGGGTCGGCGGCAAGCTCCGCCGGCGCCCGATGATCGTGCCGGTCGTCATCCAGGCCTGATCGGCCCCAGCCCGCCCCGGTCGGAGCGGCACAGCTCACGCCAGCCGGGCGTCGTCACCCACGGTGACGGCGCCCGGCTGCGTCACGACGGCGTCCGTGCCGGCCACGGGGCGGTCGCGGAGCGCGCCCAGCGCTCGGAGGAGCCCGCGCCCGGTCGGCGCCGCACCCCCGGTCACCGGGTGGTGGTCGATGACGCGGCACCGGACGATCGGCGCGAGCGGGCGGATCCTCGCTCCGCCGACGACGAGCTCTCGACCGGCCCACGACTCCTCGGTGAAGGGAGCGGCGTCGGGTCCGTCGTCGAGCACGACCGTCGCCCGCAGCCGGGCCGCCGTCGTCTCCTCCGGCTCGGCCAGCCCCGCAGCGTCGGCGAGCGCGCGCACGGTCGCACGGGTGACGACGCTGACCGCCGCGCCGTAGACGATCCCGCCCGGCGGGGCCGCGGCCAGCACGACGTCCCGGCCCAGGTGCGCGGACAGCAGGGCGGCGTGCGCCGACGCGCGGAGGGGCCGCACCGTCACGCGCCGGCCCCAGTAGTCGACGTCCAGCGTCGTACCGTCGAGCTCGGCCGCGCCCGTGGCCGTTCCGGCGGCGGTGCGCAGGGTCCACCCGCCGGCGAGCCCGAGGCGCTGGTCGAGCAGGTCGGCGTGCACGGTGAGCAGGCGGGGGTGCGCGACCGTGCGCAGCACGGTGCGCCGGTCGGCGTCGAGGGCGCACAGCAGGCGGTCGCCGACCGGACCGTCGGCGTCGAGCCGCAGCGTGCGCACGGAGGGATGGGTGGCGCCCTTGAGCAGGGCGACGCCCACGCGGTGGACGTGCATCGGAGGCCTCGTCAGAGCACGCCGGTGACGGGATCGCGGTCCGTGAGGCAGTACGCCGCGCCCGAGGGGTCGCGGAGCACGGTCCACCGCTCGCGCTCGGCGACCAGCTCGGCGCCCAGCGCCCGGTGGCGCGCGGTCTCGGCCGCGCGGTCGCTGCAGGCCACGTCGAGGTGGGCGGTGACGGCCGGCCGGTCGTCCTCGACGCGCTGGAGGAGCAGACGGATCGGCTGGCCCTCCGGACGGCGCAGCGACGAGAACGCCGTGCTGACGCTCGAGGCCTGCGGTGCCCAGCCGGTCAGGTCGGCCCAGAACCTGCGCTCCGCGTCGACGAGGTGCGCCGGCGCGTCGATGCACACCTGGTCGACGGCGGAGCTCGATCCGTCCGACCAGGTGGCAGCCGGCGCGCGGAGGCAGGCGGCGTGCGCGACGCAGCAGAAGACGAGTCCGCCGGGGGAGCGGAGCACGACGTACCCGTGCGGGCTCCGGTGCACCACCTCCGCCCCGAGGGCCACGGCCCGGTCGGCTGCCCGCGCCGGGTCGGGGACGTGCAGGTCGAGGTGGATCCGCGTGGGCGCGCCCGTCCCCGGGTCGTCGACCCGCTGGACGCGCAGGTGGTCGTGGCCGGTGGGCGGGACGAGGGTCGCGAACTCGTCGGCGTCGCCCCGCGGCGGCGACAGGCGGTGTCCCGACACGGCGGCCCAGAACGCGGGCACGGTCTCGCGGTGCGCCGCGTCGACGTCGAGGAAGGCACTCACCCAGAACGGCCGGCCGGCCGTGTCGTCCGACTCCGCCACCGGACGGTGGAGCACGGCGGAGACCGGCACCGCGACGAGGTCGGACGGTGCCGCCGGATCGAGGACGGCCTCGGCGTCGACGATCAGCGAGAAGCCGGGCGTGGAGCGGGGCGGCCACACCAGCGTCACCCGGGGGTTCGCGGCGACGTTCGCGAGCGAGCCGCGCCCCGGGGTCTGCAGCCGCAGCCGACCGGCCGCCGGGTCCGGCGCGACGTGCACCGCCTTCACGCCCGTGCCGTCGGTCGTCAGCAGGTAGCCCGTGCCGAACGACGCCAGCACGTCGGGGAGGTCCGCGAGGTCGACGACGATGCTCATGGGCTCACGGTAGAGCGCGGTGCCGACGGTGCGGCAGGCCCAGAATGGGCGTGGACACATCCGGCACCCGCGCCGGGTCCGCAGCGGCCGCTGCAGGGGGCGTGCGCCGCGATCGACGGCCTCAGGTGCTCGTCCCGGCCCAGGAGCAGTCGGAAGCACCGCGATCCTGCGCCGCACAGGTGCGGTCCCCGTGCCGGATCTGTCCGAGCTCTCCGAGCTCCCCGAGCACCCCGAGGGCGGACCCCGCGGTTCACGCGGCCCCGAGGACGCCGACCACGATGAGCGCCTGGCCCAGGTGGTAGGTCACCATCACGGCCACGTGCGGCCACGGCGCCACCCAGTCCCGCGGGCGGGCGAAGCGGTCGAGCGCGAGCACCGTGTCGCTGGCCACGAAGACCGCGGCCCCCGCGGCGACCAGCGCCAGTCCGGTGCCCCATGCCGTCACCAGCATCGCGCCGATGACGAGCATGTACGCCGCGACCGGCGCCGCGAGGCCGATCCCGCCCGACCGGAACGTCGCCGGGAGCACGGCGCGTCCGGCCACCAGCGCCCCGGCGAGGGCCACGGCCCCGCCCGCCAGCCACCACGAGACCGAGATCCCCAGGGTGGCGAAGCACGCGACGTACGCCAGGTGGCCGACGAGGAAGGCCCCCAGTCCGCCGAGGAAGCGCCGCTCGGAGTCACCGAGGAGGAGCACGTCGCCCGCGGTGCCGAGCAGGAGCGCGACCACCAGCCACACGCCCACCGTGCTGTCGAGCGCGCCTCCCGCCAGTGCCGCGGTCGCGAGCGCCAGCAGGGCCGCGGGCTTGACGACGCCCTCGGTGCGGCGGTCCTCCTGGGCGACGGCCACCCAGTTCGTGACGGCGATGACGACGAACAGGGCGGCGGTCACGAGCACGAGCAGCGGCGGCACGGCCGCAGCATGCCAGTGGCAGTCGGCCCGGGTGACCGCGCCCCGCGCGCTACCCGACCCGGGCCGGTGCCGGTGCCGGTGCGCCGCCCAGGGTGACGACCCGGTCCATGCGGTCCAGCCCGATCTCGTCGTGCGTGATCCACACGACCGAGCGACCCGCGCACGCGGTGAGGAGGTCGTCGGTGACCGCTCGCGCCGTGGCGGTGTCGAGGTGGGCCGTCGGCTCGTCGAGGACGAGCACGGCGGCGTCCGCCAGCAGCGCGCGGGCGAGGCCGATCCGAGCCCGCTCGCCGCCGGAGACGCCGGCCCCGCCGTCGCCGATCCGGGTCGCCAGGCCCTCGGGCAGCCCGGCGAGCCACAGGTCGAGCCGCGCCGCCACGAGCGCCTCCCGCACCTCGGCGTCGGTCGCCGAGGGACGCGCGAGACGCACGTTCTCGGCCACGGTGGAGGCGAACAGGTAGGGGTCGTCGTCGACGAGCCCGACGCGGCGGCGTACGTCGTCGGGGTCGAGCGCCACGGCGTCCACGCCGCCGAGGCGGTGGGTGCCGGCGGTGGGGGAGAGGAAGCGGACGAGCAGGGCGGCGACGGTCGACTTGCCGCAGCCCGACGGTCCGACCAGGCCGACGTGGGTGCCCGCCGGGACGGCGAGGTCGAGGTCGGCGACGGCGGTGCGACCCGGCTCCCACGCGGCGGCGACGCCGTCGAGCACGACGTCGGTCGCCCCCGGCCCGACGGGCAGCGGCGCGGGTGCCGCGGGCACGGCGACCGGCGGCTCGAGCTCCTCGAGGGCGTCGAGCCGCCGCCGGGCCGCCCGCGTCGTGACGCCGAGCGTCCCGGCGTCGGCCAGCGGCGACACGACGTCGACGAGCGCGAGCGGCAGGAGCAGGAAGAGCGCCAGCACCGGCGCACCGACCGCACCGGTCGCGAGGGCGTCGGCCCCGAGCCGGGCGACGAGCACGACGGAGACGGCCGCGCCGACGAAGGGCCACGCCCGGGCGACCGCGGCCCACGCCGCCGCTCGCGTCGTGGCGCGACCCAGCTCCGCGCCGGCGGAGCGGACGACGCGACGGGCGTCGCCGTCGGCCTGCCAGGCGACGAGCGAGCGTGCGTCGTCCAGCGTGGTGAGCGCGTGCCGGGCCACCGCGGCCCGGGCGGCGACGACCCGGTCCGCGCCGGCGGCGACGCCCCACCGCGCGGTCGCCCAGGTCGCCAGTCCGGCGACCGCGGCGACGCCGACGGTGACGAGGGCGACGGTGGGGAGGACGGGCGCGGCGAGGAGGACCGTCACGGCGAGCACGCCCACGGCCGTGACCACCGGCATCCGCACCCGCAGCCGGTCGTCGAGCAGGCTGTCGACGTCGTCGACGACGCTCGTCAGGAGGTCGCCGCGTCGCCGTCCGCCGAGCCGCCCCGGCACGAGCGGGACCACTACGTCGTAGACGCGCGCCCGGCGCTCGGCCAGCTCGCGGAGCCCGACGTCGTGGGACACGAGACGCTCGGCGTACCGGAACGCCGGCCGGCCCAGCCCGAACGCCCGCACGCCCACGATGGCCACCATCAGCATGAGCACCGGGGGATGCTCCGAGGCGCGCACGATGAGCCAGCCAGCGGTCGCCGTGAGCGCGACGCCGCAGAGCGACGAGAGCACACCGAGGGCGACGGCGCCGGCCCAGCGCAGACCCACCCGGTCGGCCGCGGGCGCCGGGGCCTCCGGGGTCTTCGGTGCGTCGGGGGCGGCGAGGGCAGCGGGGACGGCGGGGGCGGCGGGGACGGGGGCCGTACGCCGCGGCGCACCCGCCCCCGGCCGGCCGGGGAGCGCGATGCGGTGGTCGGCCGCGGCCACGAGCGCCGGCCGGTGGGCGACGGCGACGACGCAGCGGGTCCTGGCCAGGTCGCGCACCACCTCGACGAGCACCGCCTCGGTCGTCGCGTCGAGGTGGGCGGTCGGTTCGTCGAGGAACACGTAGGGACGGTCCGCCAGGACGACCCGGGCGAGGGCGAGCCGCGCGCGCTGGCCGGCGGAGAGTCCATCGCCGTCCTCGCCCAGCGGCGCGTCGAGGCCGCCGGGCATCGCGCGCACCACGGCGTCGAGCCGCACCCGGCGCAGGGCGTCCCAGACCGCGGCGTCGTCGGCCCCGGGGCGCCCGACGCGCACGTTGGCGCCGACCGAGGCGTCGAGCAGCCACGGACGCTGACCGACGAGGGCGACGTGCCGTCGCCACGCGTCCGGGTCGACCCCGGCGAGGTCGGTGCCGCCGACGAGCACGGTGCCGTCGTGGTCGAGCTCACCGCGCAGGGCCTCCAGCAGGGTGGACTTGCCGCAGCCCGAGGGGCCGGTCACCACGGTGAGGCCCCGGCGAGGGATCGTGACGGACAGGTCGTCGAGCACGGGCTCCGCGCGCTCGCCCCGGCGTACCCCCAGCCTCTCGATGCGGAGGTCCCCGCTGAGGGCCACGTCCACGGCGCGGCCGCCCGGGGTCGGGCCGCCGGAGGTGAGGTCGTGGATGGCCTCGAAGGTGGCCGTGCCCTCGGCCGCGGCGTGGAACTCGGCGCCGACGCGGCGCAGGGGCCAGTAGGCCTCGGGCGCCAGCAGCAGCACGGCCAGCGCCGTCTGCAGCTCGAGGCCGCCACCCGCGAGCCGGAGCCCCACCGCCACGGCGACGAGCGCGACGGAGATGGTGGCGATCAGCTCGAGCGCGGCCGACGAGGCGAACGCCAGCTTCAGCACGTCGGTGTTCGCGCGGCGGTAGCGGTCCGTGGCCTCGCGGATCCGGGGCGCCTGGGCGCGGGCGCGGCGGTGCACGACGAGCGTCGGCAGGCCGCGCACGACGTCGACGAAGTGGCCGGCGAGCTGGGCGAGCACCCGCCACTGCCGGTCCGCCCGCTCGCGGGTGCTCATCCCGATGAGGATCGCGAAGACCGGCAGCAGGGGGAGGGTGAGCGCCACGACCAGCCCCGACAGCCAGTCGAGCGAGGCGATCGCCAGGAGGGTGATGACGGGCAGCACCACGGCGAGCACGAGCGCGGGGAGGTAGCGCGTCAGGTACGGCTCGACCGCCGCCACGCCGCGGGTCGCGAGGAGGCCGTCGGCGCCGAGCTCGCGGCGCGCCGCGCCGTCCTCGGGGCGCCGCGCGAGCACGGCGGCGAGCACCACGTCGCGCAGACGCACCCCCACGAGCGCGGCGGCGCGGGCGGCGGCGACGTCCGTCACCGTCGCCAGCGCCGCGCGCCCGAGCAGCGCCGCCACGAACAGGGCCGCCGGGAGGTGCCAGCCGGCGCCCAGCGGGTCGGCCACCAGCCGCGCCACGGTGGTCGCCAGGGCCAGCGCCTGGCCGACGAGCAGCGCCGCGCCGAGCACGCTGCCGGCGACCACCACCGCGAGGGGGGCGCGTGCCGGTGCGAGGTGGGGGAGCACCCGCGGGTCGAGGGGCTTCATCGGTGCCTCCTGCTCCGCTGCCGGGTCAGCCGCGCGCGGCGGCGAGGTCGGCGGTCGGGATGTGGTGGGTGGAGATGCGCTTGCGGAACACCCAGTAGGTCCACGTCTGGTAGCCGATGACGATCGGGGTGAAGACGACCGCGACCCAGGTCATGATCTCCAGGGTGTACGGCGTCGCCGCCGCGTTGGTCGTCGTCAGCGAGAAGGCCGCGCTCGTGCTGGACGGCATGACGTCGGGGAACAGCGCGAGGAAGAGCCCGCCCACCGCCAGCGCGATCGTGACGAAGGTGCCGAGGAACGCCCAGCCCTCCCGTCCGGTGGCGGCGGCGCCGATGCCGGCGAGCAGGCACGCGGCGGCGAGCACGAACGCGGCGGCCGAGGCGACCGACCCGGTCTGCACCTGCGTCCAGACGAGGAAGACGACGGCCGCGACCGCGGCGGCCAGGCCGATCCGGACGGCGAGGGCGCGGGCCCGGTGCCGGATGTCGCCGTCGGTCTTCAGCGCCACGAACATCGCCCCGTGGGTGAGGAACAGCAGGACGAGCACGACGCCGCCGAGCAGCCCGAAGGGGTTGAGCAGCGTGGCGAGGTTGCCGGTGAACTCCTTCTCGGCGTCGATCGGCACGCCGGCCACGATGTTGGCGAACGCCACGCCCCACAGGAACGCGGTGACGAAGGACCCGCCGATGAGCGCGGCGTCCCACCGGGCCCGCCACGCGGCCGTGTCCCCCTTGTGGCGGAACTCGAAGGACAGGTTGCGCAGGATCAGTGCCACGATGATGAGCAGCAGTGGCAGGTAGAAGCCGCTGAAGAGCGTGGCGTACCACTCCGGGAACGCCGCGAACGTCGCACCGCCGGCGACGAGCAGCCACACCTCGTTGCCGTCCCAGACCGGGCCGACGGTGTTGATCATGACGCGCCGCTCGGTCTCGTCCCGGGCGAGCACGGGCACGAGCATGCCGACGCCGAAGTCGAAGCCCTCGAGGGCGAAGTAGCCGATCCAGAGGACGGCGATGAGCACGAACCAGACGGTGGTGAGCTCGAGTCCGAACATGGGGGTCTCCTCGATCCTGCTCAGTAGGCGAACGTGAGGGGCGCGTCGGCGTCGTGGTCGTCGCTACCGGGGTCCGGCGGCTCGACGAACGGCTCTGGTCCCTTGCGGACGGTCGTCGCGAGCAGCCTCAGCTCGACGACGGCGAGGACCGCGTAGAGGCTCGTCAGCGTGACCACCGAGATGAGGGCCTCGGTGACGCTCACGCCGGGGGAGACGCCCTGCTCGGTCGTCATGAGGCCGAAGACGACCCACGGCTGCCGGCCCATCTCGGTGAAGATCCAGCCCATCGAGTTGGCGGCGACCATGACGACGGGGAGCGCGATCCCGACCCGGCCGACCCACGCGGCGTTCACGACCTCGTCGCGCCGGCGACGGGTCAGCCAGAGCACCAGCACCGAGCCGGCCGCACCGAGCGCCCCGAAGCCCATCATCCAGCGGAAGGTCCAGTACGTGACGGGGATGTTGGGCACGTAGTCGCCGGGCGTGTAGTACGTCGCGCCCGGGTCCTCGCCGTACTGCTGGGCGTAGGTCTCACGGAGGTCGTTGATGCCCTTGACCTCGCCGTCGAACGAGCCCGTGCCGAGGAAGGAGAGGAGGCAGGGCACGGTCACGGCGAACTTCTCGTGCTGGCCGTCGGGGGTGCCGATGGTGAAGACGGAGAAGGGGGCGCAGGAGTCCTCGGTCTCGTAGAGCGCCTCGGCGGCCGCCATCTTCATCGGCTGCACCTCGGTCATCACCTTGCCCTGCACGTCGCCGGAGACGACGACGCCGATGCCGGCGACGGCCATGAGGACGGCGGCGATGCGCATGCCCTTGCGGTACATCTCACGCTCGGAGCGCGCGGTCGCCGTGATCGCCTCCGCCTCGCCGGCCCCGACCTCCTCCTCGGTGGCCACCCGGCCACCGTGGCGCTTCGAGACGTAGAGCCACGCGCTCACGCCGATCACGAAGGCGGCGGCGGTCATGTACGCCGCGAGCACAACGTGCGGGAACGTGACGAGCTGGACCTCGTTGAACATCACGGCGGCGAAGTCCGTCAGCTCGGCGCGCCCCGTCTCGGGGTTGTAGTCGTAGCCGACCGGGTGCTGCATCCAGGAGTTGGCCGCCAGGATGAACCACGAGGAGGCGAGCACGCCGAGGTGGACGATCCACATGCAGGCGGCGTGCACGAGGCGGGGGAGCTTGTCCCACCCGAAGATCCACAGGCCCAGGAACGTGGACTCGAGGAAGAAGGCCAGCAGGCCCTCGATCGCGAGCGGCGCCCCGAAGACGTCGCCGACGAAGCGCGAGTAGTCCGACCAGTTCATGCCGAACTGGAACTCCTGCACGATGCCGGTCACGAGGCCGAGCGCGAAGTTGATGAGGAAGAGCTTCCCGAAGAACTTCGTGAGGCGCAGGTAGTCGGGGTTCTTGGTGCGCAACCAGGACGTCTCGAAGATCGCGACCACCAGCGTGAGGCCGATCGTGAGCGGGACGAAGAGGAAGTGGTACACGGTGACGATGCCGAACTGCCACCGTGCGATGTCGACGAGCTCCATTGCTCGGTCCTCCTGGGGGCCAGGGCACGGGCGGGGCCTGTCCCCGTCCGACTTCTACGACGTTGCGTAGTAGTTACTACACATCGTAGTACCACCCGAGATCGTCGGTACACTCCTCCCGTGCCCTCGTCTCGCAAGAACTCCTCACGGTCGGCGCTCGGTGATCTCGAGCGCGCCGTGATGGACGTCCTCTGGTCCCGCTCCGCCGACGAGACCGTCACCGTCCGCGACGTGCACGAGGAGGTGTCCGCCCAGCGCGAGGTCGCCTACACGACCGTCATGACGGTGATGGACCGCCTCGCGCGCAAGGAGCTCGTCGTGCAGGAGCGCGACGGGCGTGCCTACCGCTACCGCGCCAGCGCCTCCCGCGGCGAGATGACCGCCTCCCTCATGCGCACCACCCTCGACGACATCGGTTCCGGCGACCGGACCGGCGCGCTCGTCGCCTTCGTCGGCGACGCGAGCGCCGAGGAGCTCCAGGCGCTGCGCGACGCCCTCGCGCGCATCCCCGACGACCGCTCCTCGGGCTCGTCGGGTTCCTCGGGAGCCTGAGGCAGGCTGGACCCGTGACCCCGCTCGTGCTCGGCGTCCTCGCCGTGGTGCTCGCCGGCCCCGTGCCGGCGCTGCTGGCGCGCGCCCACGTGCTGCGCCGCACGCCGTACGCCGCGCTCCTGGCCTGGCAGGCCGTCGCGCTCGCCGCGGTGCTCGCGGCCTTCGGGTCGACGCTGGCCCTCGTCACCGAGCACGTCCTCGTGGAGGACGGCAGCGGGCGCATGCCCGGGGCGGCGGAGTACGCCGTGGCCGCGGTCGCGCTCGGCGTCACCGGCCTCGTCGCCGGGCGGCTCCTGCTGAGCGCCCACCGGGTCGGGGCCAGCCTGCGGCGCATCCGCCGCCGGCACGCCGACCAGGTCGACCTCCTCGGGCGGGTGCAGGCGGACGGCGTGCGCGTGCTCGACGACGACGCCCCGGTGGCCTACTGCCTGCCCGGCATCCACCGCTCGCGCGTCGTCGTGTCGGCCGGGTTCATCGAGCGGCTCGACGTCGACGAGGTGGGCGCGGTGCTGGCGCACGAGTGGGCGCACCTGCGGTTCCGCCACGATCTCGTCGTCGAGTTCTTCGACGTGCTGCACCGCGCGTTCCCGCGCTGGGTCTCGAGCGCGCGGGCGCTGGCGGAGGTGCGGCTCCTCGTCGAGATGTGCGCGGACCGGGCCGCGGCGCGCGCCGCCGGACGTCGCCCGTTGGCCCAGGCGCTCGTGCAGCTCGCCGAGTCGCGGGCGCCGGCGGCCGCGATGGGCGCCGGGTCCGGGCCGACCTCCGACCTGGTCGCCCGCATCGAGGTGCTCGGCGACCCGGCCCCGCCGCGGACGCAGGGACCGGCCCTCGTGGTGCTCGCGCTCGCGGTGCTCGTGCTCCCGACGTGGCTGGTCGTCGCGCCCTGGTTGGCAGCCGTCGCCGACGCCGGCCTCTGAGCCGCCGTCCCGTCGCTGCCGTACCACGCCGTGGGGTGCTCCACAGGACCGGGGCGCGACACGCCTCGAGTGAAGCGTGGTGCAGGTGTGACGATCGCCTAGGGTCACGAGCATGGCGACCCGTACGTCTTCCCCGCCGGGGTCGCGAAGCTCGAGCACGTCCCGCAACGGCGCATCCCGCACGGGTGCGTCCAAGGGCGGCTCGGGGTCTCGCGCCCGGAGTACCGGCAAGTCCACCCGATCCGGCAACGCCCGAGGTGGCAGCGCGAAGCGTGCCCCGGCGCGCCCCGCTCCCCGGGCCGTGCGCAGCGGTCCCGGTCCGGTCCTGCGCTTCTTCGCGCTGATCGGTCGCGGGATCGTCGCCGCCTGGCTCGGCCTCGCCGGCGCCGTCGGCGGCGCTGCACGGAGCGTGGGACACGCGGCGCGGGAGGTCGAGCCGGAGCACCGCCGTGACGGCGTCGGGCTCGCCTTCTTCGGCCTCGCGGTCGTCGTCGCCGGCGCCGTCTGGTGGCAGTTCTCCGGGGCGGCGCTCGACACGGTGCGCACCATGGTCGCCGGCTCGGTCGGCAAGCTGGCGGGCTTCGTGCCGCTGGCGCTGGTCTACGTCGGGTGGCGCAACATGCGCGACCCCGAGCGCAACGGTCCCGTGGGCCGCCAGGTCATCGGCTGGACGGCGCTGTCGTTCGGCCTGCTCGGCATCGTGCACATCGCCAACGGCAACCCCGAGCCGGTCCTCGGCGACACCGACGACCTCCAGCAGGCCGGCGGCGCGGTCGGCTTCGTCGTCTCGAGCCTGCTGCTCGACCTGCTCCGCAGCGCCTGGGTGGTCGTCCCGCTGCTCGCCCTGCTGGGCTTCTTCGGCGTCCTCATCATCACCGCGACGCCCGTCTACCAGATCCCCGCCCGGCTGCGGGAGGCCCGCGACCGCCTGCTCGGTGCGCCGGGCCACGACGGTCGCGCCGAGCGCACCGCCGCCGACGAGGACATCGACCTCGACGCCGGCGACCCGGCGTACGACACCCCGCTCGTCACCGACGCGGAGACCCGCAAGGAGCGGCGGGCCCGGCTCAAGGCGGAGCGCGAGGAGCGAGCCGCGGCGGAGGAGGCCGAGGCGGCCCTCACCGCCGACGTGGGTCCCGACGCGCTCGACTTCGCCCAGGGCGTCTTCAGCGACACCCCGGACACCCCGGAGGCCCCGGCGACGGGTGCCGGCGACGGCGCGCCGACCCCGGCCGCTGCGACGGTCGTCGGCGCTGCTGCCGCGGCCGTCCCGGCCGGCGCGGCCCGCTCCTCCTCGCGCGACGAGGAGGGTGCCCTCGAGCCGCCGCCCCACGCCGAGCTGCCGCCGCGGGTCGAGCAGCTCTCGATCTCCGGCGACATCGCGTACTCGCTGCCCGCCAGCGAGATGCTCAAGGAGGGCTCGCCCCACAAGGCGCGGTCCAAGGCGTCCGACGCGGTCGTCGAGCGGCTCACGCAGGTGATGGACGAGTTCAACATCGACGCGCAGGTGACGGGCTACACCCGGGGGCCGACGGTCACGCGCTACGAGGTCGAGCTCGGCCCGGGCGTGAAGGTCGAGAAGATCCTCAACGTCCAGAAGAACATCGCGTACGCCGTCGCCTCGGCCGACGTGCGCATCCTCAGCCCCATCCCGGGCAAGTCCGCGGTCGGCGTCGAGATCCCGAACCTCGACAAGGAGATCGTCTCGCTCGGCGACGTCCTCCGCTCGAGCACGGCGCGCTCCGAGCCGCACCCGATGATCGCGGGCCTCGGCAAGGACGTCGAGGGTGGCTTCGTCGTCGCCAACCTGGCGAAGATGCCCCACCTGCTCGTCGCCGGCGCCACCGGCTCCGGAAAGTCGAGCTTCATCAACTCGATGATCACGTCCATCCTCATGCGCTCCACGCCCGACGAGGTGCGCATGATCATGGTCGACCCGAAGCGCGTGGAGCTGAACGCCTACGAGGGCATCCCGCACCTCATCACGCCGATCATCACGGACCCGAAGAAGGCCGCCGAGGCCCTCGCGTGGGTCGTGCGCGAGATGGACCTGCGCTACGACGACCTCGCGAACTTCGGCTTCCGCCACGTCGACGACTTCAACAAGGCCGTGCGGGCGGGCAAGATCGAGGTGCCCCCGGGCAGCGAGCGCGTGCTCACGCCGTACCCCTACCTCCTCGTCATCGTCGACGAGCTCGCCGACCTGATGATGGTGGCCCCGCGGGACGTCGAGGACGCGGTCGTGCGCATCACCCAGCTCGCCCGAGCCGCGGGCATCCACCTGGTGCTGGCGACGCAGCGCCCGTCGGTGGACGTCGTGACGGGCCTCATCAAGGCCAACGTGCCCTCGCGCCTGGCGTTCGCCACATCGTCGCTCGGCGACAGCCGCGTCATCCTCGACCAGCCCGGCGCCGAGAAGCTGGTCGGCCAGGGTGACGGCCTGTTCCTGCCGATGGGCATGTCCAAGCCGATCCGCGTGCAGGGCTCGTGGGTGGGCGAGGGCGAGATCGCCCAGGTCGTCAAGCACTGCCGCGCGCAGCTCGAGCCGACCTACCGCGAGGACGTCACGGCGCCCGCGCAGAGCAAGCGGGAGCTCGACGACGACATCGGCGACGACATGGACCTGGTGATCCAGGCCATCGAGCTCGTCGTGTCGACCCAGTTCGGCTCGACGTCGATGCTGCAGCGCAAGCTGCGCGTCGGCTTCGCGAAGGCCGGACGCCTCATGGACATCCTGGAGAGCCGCGGGGTCGTCGGACCCAGCGAGGGCTCCAAGGCTCGGGACGTGCTCGTCAAGCCCGACGAGATCGACGGCGTGATCCTGACGTTGCAGGGGGAGCAGTGAGCCAGCACGAGACGATCGAGAACCCGCAGCGCGGTGCCGAGGGCGCTGCCCAGGGCACCCGGCGCGACCCGTTCGGGCTCAACCTGCCGCGGCGGCCCGACTGGGAGCTGTTCGGGGTCGTGGCCGACGACCTCGACCTCGAGCGGGACGTGGCGGCCGGCGCCGCCGTCGAGCTCCGCCGCAGCGGCCTCGTCGCCGGTGTCGTCGGCCTCGCCTCGGCCGGCCTGGCCGTCGCGTGGCTCAGCCGCGCCGCGGCCGACGGCGGGGTGCTGGCCTGGTCGCTCACGGCGTTCCTCGCGGTCGTCGCCCTCGCCTACCTCACCGCGTTCGTCGACGCGCGCGTCCCGCTCGCGGTCGTCGACGCCCAGGGCGTGCGCATGCGCCTCGGGCGCACGTGGCAGGGCCTGCCGTGGGAGAGCGTCGACCGCGTCGAGCTCGCCCCCCGCCAGGGCCTGCTGCGCGACGGCCGCCTCGTCGTGGTGCCGTTCGACGCCGACGAGGTCGTCGGCGCGCTCGACGGCAGCGCGCGCTGGCACGCGTTCCTCGCCCGGCAGTGGTACGGCGGCTCGTTCGCCCTCCCCGTCGGCCTGTCCACCACGGTGACCGGCGCGGACGACCTCGCCGAGGCCGTCCGCACGCTGGCCGACCCCGAGGTCCCCGTGCAGGGTCCTCGCGGCGCCCGTGGAGGCACCCGGCGACGCGTCGGGTGAGACGTCGGACGAGACGCCGGACGAGATGCCTGCCGTGGCAGCCGCCGAGGTGGCGGCGGTGGAGCCGGTCGCCCCCGTCGACGAGGTCGCGCCGACCGCGGTCGACGAGCCGCGCGACCACGAGGAGGTCGACGCACCCTCGCCCCTCGTGGCGGCGGCGCAGCGCGTGCGGCCCTGGGCCGCGACGGTGCTGGCGCGCCTGGCCGAGCGCCGGGAGGTCCGCCGCGAGAGGGTCGCTGAGCCCGACGACCTGCCGAGCGAGCTGCAGGACGATCTCCACGACCTCCACGACGACCGCGCCGGCGATCCAGCTGCCGCACCCGCCTCGCCCACCCCGGCCCCGCTGCGCGAGCCGCGTGCCGCCGTCCGGGCCGAGGTCCTGCGCCGCGAGGAGGCCGTGCTCGACCTGCCCGCCTCGGCCCGCGTCACGGACCCGGAGCCGGAGTCGTCCGGGCCGTCCGGGCTGCCCGAGGCCGCGGCGTACCTCCGTCGTCCCGACGAGCCCGGGCTCGCGGCGTACGAGACCCGCGAGGAGGCCACCGGCCCCCTCGGTGTCGTCGCGGCCGAGCCGGAGCCGGTCGTCGAGCCCGTCGTCGGCCCCGCGCTGACCGAGGCGCGCCGACGGCTCGGCCTCAGCGTCGACCAGGTCGCGGAGCGCACGCGGATCCGACCGCACGTCATCGAGGCCATCGAGGTCGACGACTTCGGCCCGTGCGGCGGCGACTTCTACGCGCGGGGCCACCTGCGCACCCTCGGCCGCGTGCTCGGCGTGGAGCCGCAGCCGCTGGTGGAGCAGTACGACGAGCGCTACGCGACCGCTCCCGTCGACGCGCGCCGCGTGTTCGAGGCGGAGCTCGCGACGGTGCCGGGCGGGTCGCTGCGGGCGACGCGCGGCGGACCGAACTGGTCCGTGCTGGTCGCGGCCGTCATGTCGGTCGTGCTGCTCTGGGCCGTCGCGCAGTTCCTCTTCGAGCGGCCGGCGGGCAACGAGGGGTCGGGCGCCGAGCAGGCCGGTCTCACCTCCGGCAGCGCGGCGACGCCGCTCGACGTCGAGCTGGTGGCCGGCGAGCAGGCGGCCGACGTCACGGTGCGGGACGCGGCCGGCGAGGTCGTCTGGCAGGGCCGGCTCGAGCCCGGGGCCACCCAGGCCGTCCGGGCGACGCCGCCCGTGCGCATCTCCAGCTCCGACGGTGCGGTCTCGGCGTCCGTCGACGGGCGCGACGCGAGCCCGCTGGGCGAGGCCGGGGAGCCCGTCCAGCGGTCGCTGTCCTGACGGCCTCCGCACCCGCCACCATCGCGCGGTCGGCGTCGCGCCGTTTCGACGCCGCCCCGCGGGTGCGGGCATACTCGACGAGATCATGACTGCCTCCACCGCGCCCTCCCGCCCCACCGCCGTCGACGGCGCCGAGCCGCTGTCGGTCGCGATGGTGACCCTCGGCTGTGCCCGCAACGAGGTCGACTCCGAGGAGCTGGCCGGACGCCTCGAGGCCGGGGGCTTCCGCCTCGTCGACGACCCGGACGCGGCCGACACGGTGGTCGTCAACACCTGCGGCTTCGTCGAGTCGGCGAAGAAGGACTCCGTCGACACGCTGCTGGCCGCCGCCGACCTCAAGGACGGCGGCACGACCCGTGCCGTCGTGGCCGTCGGTTGCCTCGCGGAGCGGTACGGCGCGGAGCTCGCCGACTCCCTCCCCGAGGCCGACGCGGTGCTGGGCTTCGACGACTACCCGGACATCGCCGCGCGCCTGCGCGCCATCGTCGCGGGCGAGGCCCACCACCCCCACACGCCGACCGACCGCCGCAAGCTGCTCCCGATCAGCCCCGTGGAGCGCGCGGAGGCGATGGTCACCAGCGGCCTGAGCGTGCCGGGGCACGCGCCCGACCTGCCGTTCGGCGCCGCGCCGGCCAGCGGCCCGCGGGCCGTGCGCCGCCGTCTCGACGGTGGTCCGACGGCGCCCCTGAAGCTGGCCAGCGGCTGCGACCGGCGGTGCACCTTCTGCGCGATCCCCAGCTTCCGCGGCTCCTTCGTGAGCCGTCGCCCCGCCGACGTCCTGGGCGAGGCGCGCTGGCTCGGTGAGCAGGGCGTGCGCGAGCTGTTCCTCGTCAGCGAGAACTCGACGTCGTACGGCAAGGACCTGGGCGACGTGAAGCTGCTGGAGACCCTCCTGCCCGAGCTCGCCGCCGTCGAGGGCGTTGCCCGCGTGCGGGTGTCCTACCTGCAGCCCGCGGAGACCCGCCCCGGCCTCATCCGGGCGATCGCGTCCACGCCGGGCGTCACGCCGTACTTCGACCTGTCGTTCCAGCACGCCAGCAACGCCGTGCTCCGGCGCATGCGACGCTTCGGCGACCCCGACAGCTTCCTGTCGCTGCTCGAGCGCATCCGCGCGCTCGCCCCGGAGGCGGGCATCCGCTCCAACGTCATCGTCGGCTTCCCGGGCGAGACCGAGGAGGACGTGGAGACCCTCTGCGCGTTCCTCGAGGCCGCCCGCCTCGACGTGACCGGCGTGTTCGGCTACTCCGACGAGGACGGCACGGAGGCCGCGGGGTTCGACGGCAAGCACAGCGAGGACGAGGTGCGGGCCCGCACGGAGCACGTCACCGACCTGGTCGAGCAGCTCACGTCGCAGCGCGCCGAGGAACGGATCGGCGAGCACGTGGAGGTGCTCGTGGAGCGTCTCGACGACGAGGAGGGTCCCGAGGGCCGCGCCGCCCACCAGGGCCCCGAGGTGGACGGCACGACGACCCTCGTCACCGCTGACGGCGACCTGCCGGTGGGGGTGCGCGTCGGCGACCTCGTGCCGGCCGTCGTCGTGGCGAGCGAGGGCGTCGACCTGGTGGCCGAGATCGCAGGAGAGCACCGATGACCCACGAGCCGACGGGTGCGGCCCAGCCGACCCGGCCCAGCAACTGGAACCTGCCCAACGCGTTGACGACGCTGCGCATCGTGCTCGTGCCGTTCTTCGGCTGGGCGCTGCTGGTCGACGGCGGCGACTCGGTGCTGTGGCGCACGGTGGCCTGGGTGATCTTCGCGGTCGCGATGATCACCGACAAGGTCGACGGCGACATCGCCCGGGCGCGCAACCTCGTCACCGACTTCGGCAAGATCGCGGACCCGATCGCGGACAAGGCGATCACCGGGATGGCCTTCATCGGTCTCGCCATCGTGGGCGACGTGTGGTGGTGGGTCGCGATCGTCGTGCTCGTGCGCGAGTGGAGCGTGACGCTCCTGCGTCTCTCCGTGGCCAAGCAGGTCGTGATCGCCGCCAAGCAGAGTGGCAAGATCAAGACCGCGCTCCAGGGCGTCGCGCTCGGCACGCTGAGCCTGCCCCTGCTGCAGGTCGGCGACGTCGTCGGGTGGCTCGAGGTCCCGGGCCTCGTCGTGTTCTACGTCGCGCAGGTCGGGCTCGCCGCCGCCGTCGCCATGACGCTCTGGTCGGGCTACGAGTTCTACCGCGACCTCTACCAGCAGCGGCACACGCTGCGGGCGACCGCGGACGCCTGAGCGGTCGTTCCTGAGCCGAGGCTGGACGTCGGCTGAGAGAGCGGGCGACGACCGGACGTCGTCCGTTGCAACGGTCGTCTCGACCGAACCGTTACCGATCGTTCACTGCGAATCGTTGCTTTCATCCACGGCCACGGGGTGGACTGGACCGGTTGTCGTCCAGCCGCGCGACCCCCGACGTCGTGGCGGCACGGTTCCCGTGAAAGGTCGCTCGTGCTCGAACCTTCTCCCCGCCCCTCCCCGTCCCGCCAACCCGGTGGGGCCCGGCCCCGCCGCGCCCTCGCCGCCGGTCTCGGGCTCGGCCTCGCTGTCTCCGCGCTGGCCGCACTGCCCGGTTCCGCCACCGCCGCCGTCGACGGCAGCGGTGTCGTCATCTCCGAGTTCTACGGGGGCGGCGGCAACAGCGGTGCCGAGTACACCCACGACTTCGTGGAGCTCTACAACCCGACGTCCGCCGCGATCTCGCTGGAGGGCTGGTCGGTGCAGTACCGGAACAACGCGGGCACCAGCCCAGTTCAGGTCACGCCGCTGACGGGCTCGGTCCCGGCCGGCGGCCACTACCTGGTGCAGTGGGCGCAGGGTGCCGGCGGCACCACGTCCCTGCCCACCCCCGACGCGACCGGCACCGTCTCCGCGTCGGCCACCGGCGGACAGGTCTGGCTGGCCTCGACGACCACGGCGCTCAACCCGCCCACCGGCAACGTCACCGGCGCCCCGATCGTCGACTTCCTCGGAGCCTCGCCGACCGCGCCGTCCTTCGAGGGTGCGGCCGTCACGAGGGCGCCGGCGAACGCCACCTCGCTGCAGCGTGCGGCGAACGGCAAGGACACGGACAGCAATGCGGCCGACTTCACGGTGGTCGCGCCGACCCCGCAGAACTCGGGCTCCACGACGCCCGGGCCGGAGCCGGAGCCCGAGCCGGTCGAGCCGACCGACGTGACGATCGCCGAGATCCAGGGCACGGGTGCCGAGACGCCGCTCGACCGCACCGCGCTCGTGCGCACGCGGGGCATCGTCACCGCGTCGTACCCGACCGGTGGGTTCAACGGGTTCTACCTGCAGACCGCCGGCACGGGCGGCGACCCGAAGCCGGCCGAGGGCGGCGCCTCCGACGCCGTCTTCGTGTGGCTGGGCTCGCCGAGCGCGACCTACCCCGAGGTCGGTGACCACGTCGAGGTCGTCGGCCTGCCGACGGAGTTCAACGGATTGACCCAGCTCGACGCACGTGCCGCCTCGGACGGCAGCACGACCGTGCTCACGGAGCCGGCCGAGATGGTCAAGCCCCGCGCATTCGTGCTCCCGGCGCCGGCCCTGCGCGAGCAGTACGAGGGCGAGCTGGTCCTGCCGTCGGAGGACTACACGGTCTCCAACAACTTCAACCTCAACAACTTCGGCGAGATCGGCCTCGCGGTGGGCGACACCCCGCTCATCGCGCCGACCGAGCTGGTGACGCCGGACTCGCCGGAGCTCGACGACGTCAAGGCCGACAACGCCGCGCGGGCGATCGCCATCGACGACGGCTCGAGCACGAACTACCTGGGCAACGCCACCAACAAGGCGATCCCGCTGCCGTGGATCAGCGGCGGCGACGTCGTGCGCGTCAACGCGTCGGCGACGATCACGGAGCCGGTGGTCATCGACTGGCGCAACAGCACGTGGAAGTACCAGCCGACCCAGCAGCTCACCGCCGAGGGCGTCGCCCCGGCGACCTTCGAGGACACGCGCACCGCGGCTCCGGAGGCGGTCGGCGGCGACCTCGAGCTCGCGACCTTCAACGTGCTCAACTACTTCTCGACGACCGGTGAGGAGTGGGCGGCCGCCGCGAGCGGGCGGTCGTGCAGCTACTTCACCGACCGCGCGGGTGCGAACATCACCAACGACCGCTGCGAGCCGAACGGTCCGCGCGGTGCGGCGAACCAGGTCAACCTGGAGCGCCAGGAGGCCAAGATCGTCGCGGCCATCAACGCGATCGACGCCGACGTCATCTCGCTGGAGGAGATCGAGAACTCGGCCGTCTTCGGCCTCGACCGCGACGCCGCCCTCGCGAGCCTCGTCACCGCGCTCAACGAGCAGGCCGGTGCCGGGCACTGGGCCTACGTGCCGTCGCCCACCGCGGTCCCCGCGGCGGAGGACGTCATCCGCACGGCGTTCATCTACCAGCCGGCCACGGTCGAGACGGTGGGCGCGTCGGTCATCCACGACGACGAGGCGGTCTTCTTCAACGCCCGTGAGCCGCTCGCCCAGGCGTTCAAGCCGGCCGGCAGCGCCGACGACGACGCGTTCTCCGTCATCGTCAACCACTTCAAGTCGAAGAGCACCTCGGGGGCGCCGTCCAGCGGCGACAACGCCAACGGCGAGCAGGGTGCGTGGAACGGCGACCGGGTCCGCCAGGCGGAGTCGCTGGCCGACTTCACCGCGGAGTTCGCGGCCGAGGCGGGCACCGAGGCGGTGTTCCTCACGGGTGACTTCAACTCCTACACCCAGGAGGACCCGCTGCACGTGCTCTACGACGAGGGCTTCACCGACATCGCGTCCGAGGGCGAGTGGAGCTACAGCTTCAGCGGCATGTCCGGCTCCCTCGACCACGTGCTGGCCAACGAGGCGGCCGCCGCGATGGTGACCGGCTCGGACATCTGGGAGATCAACGCGGTCGAGTCGGTGGCCTACGAGTACAGCCGGTCGAACTACAACGCGACCGACTTCTACGCCCCGGACGCCTACCGCTCCTCCGACCACGAGCCGCACGTCGTGGGCATCGCCGTCGGCGAGGCCGAGCCGGCACCGGCCACGGTCGTCACCCCCGGCACCGTGCAGAACGCGTACGGCGACGTCGTGCGCGTCCCGGTCGAGATCGAGACCGAGGGCGCGGCCGGTGGCCGGGTCGACCTCCACTGGAACGGCGGCATCATCGGCTCGGCCGACGTCGTCGACGGCCAGGCCGTCGTCGAGGTGCCGCGTCGCACGCTCCTGCCGAAGTCCTACCGCGTGCTCGTGCGCTACAGCGGCGACGCGACCACGCAGGCGGCGGACGGTGGCGTGACCATCGCGGTCGGTCGGGCCCGCACCAACCTCCTGCTGAGCGCCACCCAGCCCCTCCCGGCGGGGCGCAGCGGCACGCTGACGATCCGCATCGGCAACTCGTCGGGCTTCCCGGCGACCGGGTGGGTCAACGTGGTCTACGGCGGCAAGGCGTTCCGCGTCTTCGCCGTCCGGGGCCTCGCGACGATCACCCTGCAGCCGGGCCGCACCGGCACGCACCGGGCGAGCGTCTACTACGAGGGCAGCGGCACGGTGTCGCCCGCCTTCGGCGTGCTCTCCATCCGGGTCGGCTGACCCGGCCGCGCCCGGCGTTCCACCGGCGGCGGGGGAGGATGGGGCCATGAGCCCTGGTCCGCACCCCGCCGCCGTCGAGGCCCTCGACGCGCTCGTCGCGTCGGGGGCCTCGCTCGCTGTCGCGGAGTCCCTCACCGGCGGTCGGGTCGCCGCGGCGCTCACGGCCGTGCCGGGCGCCTCCCGGGTGGTCCGGGGCGCCGTCGTGTCCTATGCGACCGAGGTGAAGGTCGACGTGCTCGGCGTGCCGGCGGAGGTGGTCGAGCACGACGGCGTCGTCTCCGCGGCCTGTGCCGAGGCGATGGCACGCGGCGCGGCCCGCCTCCTCGGGGCCACCCACGCGGTGGCCACGACGGGGGTCGCGGGTCCGGACCGCCAGGAGGGCAAGCCCGTGGGCACCGTGTTCGTCGGTCTCCTGACCCCCGCCGGTGTGCGCAGCGAGCGGCTGGACCTCGCCGCCGCCGGCGACCGGGCGGGCATCCAGGAGGCCACCGTGGAGGCCGCGCTGCGCCTGCTGCTCGCCGCCGCGCGGGAGGACCCGCGGCACTGACTCGCGGATGGTGCCGACGGGATGAAACAGGGATCGGGTAGCGTTGCACACCACCTGAGGGTCCCGATCAGAAAGGACAGCCGCATGGTGCTCTACCGGCACTCACTGGGCGACGTCCTGCGTCGTCGTCGCGTGCAGCAGGGCATGACCCTGCGCGAGGTCTCGGCGGGGGCCCGGGTCAGCCTCGGCTACATCTCCGAGGTCGAGCGCGGCCAGAAGGAGGCGTCGAGCGAGCTGCTGGCGTCGCTGTGCGCCGCCCTCGACGTCCCTCTCTCGACGGTGCTGCTCGAGGTGAGCAGCGAGGTCGCGCGCGAGGAGTCGCTCGCCGCGCCCGTGCCGATCACCGCGTCGGCCCGTCCCGCCCGTCCGCGTCCGGAGCCCGACGCGGTCGTCGCCTCGGCGGCCTGACGCTCCCGTCCCCGCTCCCGCTCAGCCCTCGGGCTGGCAGTGGGGGCACCAGTACGTCGACCGCTCGCCCCGCTCGGGCGCGTCCGTCTCCGCGCGCATCACCACCTGCACCGTCGTGCCGCAGCGCCGGCACGGATCACCGGCCCGTCCGTAGACCCACAGCTGCTGCCCGCGGCGCAGCACGCCCGTCGTGCAGCGCGACGTCCGCTCCCGGTTGGCATCGAGCATGGCCTGGGAGCGGGTGAGCAGACGCGGCAGGTCCGGCACGGCGTCCACCGGCCGGCTCGGGTGCAGCCCCATGACGAAGCAGATCTCGTTGACGTAGACGTTGCCGATCCCGGCCAGGTTGCGCTGGTCGAGCAGCGCCTCGACGAGAGGGCGGTCCGGGCGCTCGCGGAGCCGACGCTCGGCCTCGACCGGGTCCCAGTCCGGGCCGAGGAGGTCGGGCCCGAGGTGGCCCACCGCGTCGTGCTCGTCGCTGGTGGGCATGAGGTCGACCACCCCCAGCGCGAAGCCGATCGCCTGCACGGGGCCGGCGGTGAGCACGACGCGCGCCTGGTGGGCGGGGCGCCGCCACCGGCCGTCCCGGGCGGTCGTGGTCTGCCAGATGCCCTCCATCTTGAGGTGCGTGTGCAGCGTCCACGCGCCGCTCGTGTGCTCCAGACGTGTGAGGAGGTGCTTGCCGCGCGGGATCGTGCCCGCGTAGCGCGCACCGTCGAGGTCGACGGTCGCGTAGCGCGGCACCCGCAGGTCCACGCGGTCCAGCACCCGCCCCGCCAACGCGCGGTCGAGACGTCGCGCGGCCTGGAAGACGGTGTCGCCCTCAGGCACGGAGCCGCAGCCCCTTCGGGGTCGCCACGAAGCCCGCGGCGTCGAGGGCGGCCCGCACCGGGGTGTCCCGGGCGCCGCCGAGGAGCTGGGCGCCGTCGGCCTGCTCGACGGTCAGCCGGCCGAGGGCGCCCCGCTGGACGGCGCCCGCCAGCGCGTGCGCGGCACGACCGAGCGGGTCGGCCTCCCCGGTGAACGTCAGCAGGGTGCGCCCCCCGCGCTCCACGTAGAGCACCAGCTCGCCGTCCACCGTCACCACCAGGGCCCCGGCCTTGCGCCCGGGCCGGTGGGTGCTGGTCGGAGCCTCGGCCTCGCCGGCCTCCTCCCCGCCGCGGCCGACCGAGCCGGGCCGCTCGGGCCAGGGCAGCGCCGCGCCGTACGGGTTCGCGGGGTCCGTCGCGGCGAGCACGTACGTCGACGGCTCGCCCGCCGCGCCGTCCACGCCCGCGGCGGGCTCGGCGAAGGTGCGCAGCCGGTCGACCGCGCCGGTGGTGCCGAACTGGGCCGCGCCGAGACCGGCGACGAAGTAGCCCCGGCGGGTGCGGCCCGACTCCTCGAACGCCGAGAGCACGCGGTAGGCCCCCGCGAACCCGCCCGGCAGCCGCTCCGCGACGACCGCGCCGCGGGTGACGACACCGTGGCGGGCGAGGAGGGCCTCCGCCGCCGCGTGGCCCCGCCGTGTCGCGTCCTCGTCGACGGGCGGCAGGGCCGCCCACCGCCCGCTCGTCGCGGGGCCGGCGACGCCCGCCGCACGCGAGCCTGCCCCCGCTCGGCCGGGGCGCGGCGGGAAGGACCGGCCCGATCCACCGCGGGCGCGGGGAGCGCGGCGCGCCGACCGGTGGGCTCCCGTGCCGCCCAGCCGGCCGCGCAGGGGCGCGAAGGTGTCGTTGGTGACGCGTCCGGCCCAGACGAGGTCCCACAGCGCACCGGCGAGGGCGCCGTCGTCCGTCGTGCCCACGGCGTCGCCCAGCTGGCGGAAGAACCACGCGCCGCCCGGGGCGAGCGCGGCGAGCACCGCGTCGTGCAGCTCCGAGGCGTCGTGGGGGGCGGGCAGCGGGAGGGTCAGGTCGGCCGCGTCGACCGGGTGGAGGGTCACCCACCCGTCCGACCCCGGCAGCGCACCCTGGCCGGCCCAGACGACCTCACCGCCGGCGGTGAGCTCGTCGAGCATCGCCGGGGCGTAGTCGCGCACCCGGGCGGGCAGCACGAGCGACTCCCACGCGCTGGCCGGGAGCGCACACCCGGCCAGCTGGTCGACGACCGTGAGCACGCCGTCGACGCCGTGCAGCCCGCCGCGTCGGCCGGCACCGCGCGGACGGGGAGCACCCGGGCGCGAGCGGGCGTCGTCCGGCTCGGGCGGCGGAGCCGCGGCGACCTGCTGCCAGGCCGGCAGGAACCGCGCGAGGGCGGCCGGTTCGACCGGCTCGACCTCCTGGCGGAGCCGGGCCAGGGAACGGCGCCGGATCCGCCGGAGCACCTCGTTGTCGCACCACTCGGCCCCGCTGCCGCCCGGACGGAACTCGCCGTCGGTGACGCGCCCCTCCGTGCGGAGGCGCTGCAGGGTCGTGTCCACGACCGCCGTTCCCAGCCCCAGCCGCGTGGCGACGTCGGCGGTCGTGAAGGGCCCGTGCGTGCGGGCGTACCGCGCCACCAGGTCGCCCAGCGGATCGGCCACCGGCTCGGCGAAGACCTGCGCGACGCCGGGCGGCACCGCGACGCCGAGGGCGTCCCGCAGGCGGCCCACGTCCTCGACCACCGCCCACCGCTCGTCGCCGGCCATCCGCACCTCGACCGCGCGGCGGGCGTCGGCGAGGCTGCGCAGCCAGTCCGTGGCCGCCGCGGGCTCGGTGACGCGCGCGGCCACCTCGGCCGCACTCAACGGGCCGACCACGCGCAGGAGGTCGGCCACGCCCTCGGCGTCGCGTGCGCCACGATCGGTCGTCGTGCGCTGCAGCTCCTGCTCGACCTCGGCGATCACCTCGGGGTCGAGCAGGTCCCGCAGCTCGGTGCGCCCGAGCAGCTCGGCGAGCAGCGCCGGGTCGAGGGAGAGCGCTGCTGCGCGCCGTTCCGCCAGGGGCGAGTCGCCCTCGTAGAGGAACTGCGCGACGTACCCGAAGAGGAGCGAGCGGGCGAACGGCGAGGGGGAGGCCGTGTCGACGTCGACCACCTGCACCTCCCGTCGGTCGACCCGACGGTGCAGGTCGAGGAGCGCTGGCAGGTCGTAGACGTCCTGGAGGCACTCCCGCACGGTCTCGAGCACGACGGGGAACGACGGGTACTTCGCCGCCACCTCGAGCAGCTGCGAGGCGCGCTGCCGCTGCTGCCACAGGGGCGACCGGCGGCCCGGCTGTCGCCGGGGGAGCAGCAGGGCGCGCGCCGCGCACTCGCGGAAACGCTGGGCGAAGAGCGACGACCCGCCCACCTCGGTGGTGACGATCGCCTCCAGCTCCTCGGGCTCGAAGACGAGCACGTCGCCGCCGGGCGGGTCCTCGCCCGTGTCGGGCAGCCGCACCACGATGCCGTCGTCGAAGGCGTGCGCCTGGCCGTCGACGCCGTACCGCTCCCGCACCCGGGCGTTGATCGCCAGCGCCCAGGGCGCGTGAACGGGGATCCCGTACGGCGAGTGCAGCACCAACCGCCAGTCGCCGAGCTCGTCGCGGAAGCGCTCCAGCACGAGCGTGCGGTCGCTGGGCAGCACCGAGGTCGTCTCGCGCTGCTCCGCGACGTACGCCACCAGGTTGCCCGCGGCCCACTCGTCGAGCCCGCTCTCGATCGCGCGGGCGACCGCCTGGGGCTCGGGCAGGGCGCCGAGCTCCCGGTGCAGCGCGCCGACGGCGGCTCCCAGCTCGGCGGGACGACCGGGGGAGTCGCCGTGCCAGAACGGGAGCCGCCCCGGCACGCCCGGCGCCGGGGTGACGAGCACCTGGTCGTGGGTGATGTCCTCGATCCGCCAGCTCGTCGCGCCGAGGGCGAACACGTCGCCCACCCGCGACTCGTAGACCATCTCCTCGTCGAGCTCGCCGACGCGACGGCCCGGCCCTCGGCCCCGCTCGTCGCCACCGACGATGAAGACGCCGAACAAGCCGCGATCGGGGATGGTGCCGCCGCTCGTGACGGCCAGGCGCTGCGCGCCCGGGCGGGCGGTGAGGTTGCCGGTCACGCGGTCCCAGACGAGGCGGGGGCGCAGCTCGGCGAACTCGTCGGAGGGGTAGCGCCCGCTGAGCAGGTCGAGGGTCGCGTCGTAGGCGCTGCGCGGCAGCGTCGCGTACGGCGCCGCGCGACGCACGAGGGCGAAGAGCTCGTCGACGTGGGCGGGCTCGAGCGCGACGGCCGCGACCACCTGCTGCGCCAGCACGTCGAGCGGGTTGGACGGCACGCGGAGCGACTCGATCGCTCCCGTGCGCATGGAGTCGACGGCCACGACCGTCGGCGCCAGGTCGGCCCGGAACTGGGGGAACAGCACGCCGTGGGACACCTCGCCGACCTGGTGGCCGGCCCGGCCGACGCGCTGGAGGGCGCTCGCGACGCTGGGCGGCGAGCCGATCTGCACCACCAGGTCCACGGCGCCCATGTCGATGCCGAGCTCGAGGCTGCTCGTCGCGACGACGCAGGGGAGCCGCCCGCTCTTCAGGTCGTCCTCGATGATCTCCCGCTGCTCCTTGGAGACCGACCCGTGGTGGGCGCGGGCGACGAGGGCCGCGGCGCCGCTCGTGGAACCGGACTGGCCGGCCAGCTCGGCCGGGGGACGGGTGGGCAGCGCGGGGCCGGGCCCCTCCTCGCCCTCGCCCTCCCGCGCCTCCGCACGCTCCTGGGCGAGCGTGTTGAGGCGTGCCGTGAGGCGCTCGGAGACGCGACGCGAGTTGGTGAAGACGATCGTCGACCGGTGGGACTCCACGAGGTCGAGCACGCGCTCCTCCACGTGCGGCCAGATCGAGGTCGCCGCCCGCCCCGAGTCGGGGTCGTCCTCGTCGTACTCGCCCGGGGCGGTCATGTCCTCGACCGGCACGACGACCCCGAGGTCCCACTGCTTCTGAGACGGCGGGGCGACGATCTCGACGGGACGGCCGCCGGCGAGGAACCGCGCCACCTCCTCGATGGGTCGCACGGTCGCCGACAGCCCGACCCGCTGCGCCGGCTGGGGGAGCAGGGCGTCGAGGCGCTCGAGGGTGAGGGCGAGGTGAGCGCCCCGCTTGCTGCCCGCGACGGCGTGGACCTCGTCGATGATCACCGTCTCGACCCCGCGCAGCGCCTCCCGCGCCTGCGAGGTGAGCATGAGGAAGAGCGACTCGGGCGTCGTGATGAGGATGTCGGGCGGACGGGTGCCGAGACGGCGGCGATCCGCCGCCGAGGTGTCCCCGGAGCGCACGCCGACCTGCACCTGGGGCACCTCGACGCCGAGGCGTTCACCGGTGGCGCGCAGCCCGACCAGCGGGGTGCGCAGGTTGCGCTCGACGTCGACCGCGAGGGCCTTCAGCGGCGACACGTAGAGCACCCGGCAGCGGTGCGCCGCCTCCTCCGGCGGGGGCGTCGTGGTGAGCCGGTCGATCGCGGACAGGAACGCCGCGAGCGTCTTGCCCGACCCGGTCGGCGCGACCACGAGCGCGTGGCTGCCGGAGCCGATGGCCTCCCAGGCCCCCTCCTGCGCCGGGGTCGGCGTCGCGAAGGCAGCCGTGAACCACGCCTGGGTCACCTCCGAGAAGCGAGCGAGCGCGGATGCCGACATGCCGTTCATCCTTGCAGCGTGCACCGACAGCCCTGAGGGGCCGGCCGGAGGGCCGCGCGGATCAGTCCAGGATCGCGTCCCCGGTGGGCATGTTGACGAGCATCCGCTGGTAGAACGCCATGTCGATCCACTGGTCGAACTTGTTGCCGACCTCCTTGAACTCCCCGACCTTGGTGAAACCGCACGCGACGTGCAGCCGCTCGCTCGCGGGGTTCGGCAGGGCGACGGCCGCGATCGCGGTGTGCACACCCGAGACGGCCATGGTCTGCAGCAGGGCGGGGTAGAGGAGCCGCCCGATGCCGCGCCCGCGGACGGAGTGGTCGAGGTAGATCGACGTCTCGCGGGTCAGGTCGTAGGCGGGACGCGGTCGGAACGACCACGAGTAGGCGTAGCCGACGACGTCGTCGGCGCCGTCCACGGCGACGATGAGGTGGTCGCCCGGGTGCTGGCCGTCGAGGCGCTGCCGCCAGTACTCCCGGTCGGGGGGCTCCAGGTCGAACGTCGCGAGGGAGTGCTCGACGGCGTGGTTGTAGATCGCCGAGATCCGGGGGAGGTCGTGCTCGTGGGCGGACCGCGTCGCGTAGTCGTCCATCCGGGCATTCTGCCCCCGAGCCGACGCGGCGGCCCGCAAGGGGGCTGCGTCGGCAGTGTCCCGCTGCTCGTTGGCAGCCTCCGCGCTCCCCGGCGTGGTCCGCCCCTGCGATCATGGCCCGCGTGAGTGAGGTGACCACCGACGAGCCCTTCGTCGCAGCCGACGCCGACACCAAGGACTGGACCTGGGTGCTGGACCGCGCGTGCCCCGACTGCGGCGTCGCCGCCGGAGCCGTTCCCCTGACTGCCGTCCCCGACCTGCTCGCCGCGGCGGCCGCGACGTGGACCACGGTGCTCGACGGGCCGGGGACCGACCCGGATCGGCTCCGGCGACGCCCGCGGCCGGGGGTGTGGTCCACGACGGAGTACGCCGCGCACGTCCGCGACGTGCACCGGGTCTTCGACGACCGCCTGGCCCTGGTGCTGGCCGCGCCCGGCGACGAGGGCGCGACCTTCGCCAGCTGGGACCAGGACGCGGCCGCGGAGTCGGGGCGCTACGACCTCGAGGACCCCCGCGACGTGGCGCAGGAGCTCGCGGCCGCGTCGGCGCGGGTGGCGGAGCGCTACGCCGGCGTCCGTCCCGAGGACGCCGGACGTCGCGGGCTGCGCAGCAACGGGTCCGCCTTCACGGTGACGACGCTGGCGCGCTACCACCTGCACGACGTGCTCCACCACCTCCACGACGTCGGCGCGCCCGTGCCGGGCGGTGGCGCGGCGTGAGGCACACCGAGTTCTGGACGCGCCTCGAGTCCGCCATCGGTCCCGGGCGGACCCGGGCCTGGGCGAACAGCCACGTGATGCCGGCGCTCGGCAACCGCACCGCGGTCGAGGCGCTCGAGGCGGGCGAGGACCCCAAGACCGTGTGGGCCGTCGTGCACCGCACGCTCGAGCTGCCCGAGTCCGAGCGGTGACCGCGGGCTCGGACGCCGTCGCCCCGACCACGCCGTTCCCCGACCGGCCTGACGACGCCGCGCGGATCCAGCGACGCACGGTCGTCGTCCTGGTGCTGGCCCAGGCCGTCGGCGCCGTGGGCATCACCATCGGCATCGCGACGGCGAGCCTGCTGGCCCGCGACCTGTCCGGCTCGGACGCCCAGGCCGGTCTCGCGCAGACCGCCCAGGTCGTCGGGGCCGCGGCCGCGGCGTACGTGCTCGCCGGTCTCATGGCCTCCCGCGGACGCCGCGTGGGGCTGCTCGCGGGGATGCTGACGGGGGCCGCGGGCGCGGCGCTCGCCGTCGTCGCGGGGGTCATCGGGTCGATGGCGCTCCTGCTCGTGGGCTCGGCGCTCCTGGGCGCGATGACGGCGGCGAACAGCGGGTCGCGGTACGCCGCGGTCGACCTGGCCGCGCCCCTGCGGCGCGGGCGGGCCCTGTCGCTGGTGGTGTGGGCGACGACCGTCGGCGCGGTCGCCGGCCCCAACCTGACGGGCGTCTCGGGATGGATCGCCCGCCGCATCGGTGTGCCCGAGCTGACCGGCCCCTTCGTCATCGGCGCGGTCGCGATGCTGCTGGCGGCGCTCGTCGTGGGGGTGGGCCTCCGCCCCGACCCGCTGCTGACGGCGCGGCGGCTCGCGGCCGGCACCGCGGGGAGCGCGCCGGTCCGCCGCCGTGGCATCGACTGGGCGGTCGTGCGGGAGGTGCTCGCGACCCGGCCCGCGGTGACCGCCGCGGTGGTGGCCCTCGCGTGCGCCCACGCGGTGATGGTCGCCGTGATGGTGATGACGCCGCTGCACATGGAGCACGGCGGCGCGGAGCTCGACGTGATCGGCCTGGTCATCAGCATCCACGTGCTCGGCATGTTCGCCTTCTCGCCGCTCGTCGGCCTCGTGGCCGACCGCGGAGGACGAGGTCCCGCCCTGGGGATCGGTGCGGCGGTGCTGCTCGTCGCGCTGGGCCTGGCCGGGACGTCGCCCGAGGGTCACTCCTGGCACATCGCGACCGGCCTGTTCCTCCTCGGCCTCGGCTGGTCGTTCGCGACGGTGGCGGCGTCGACCGCGATCGCCGACGGCACGCCGCTCGAGGCGCGCACGGACGTGCAGGGCGCCTCCGACATGGTCATGGGCCTGACCGCCGCCGTCGGCGGCGCGCTCGCGGGCGTCGTGGTCGGGGCGTGGGGCTTCGGCTGGCTGGCGGCGGGCGCCGCGGTGCTGGTGCTCGCGCTGTTCGGTGCGGCCGCGGTGACGGTACGGGCGGGAGCGGCGCGGTCCGACGAGGGGCACGATCCGACCTGAGGCGCGTCGCGACACGCCGAGCGGCGGAGTCGTCCGTCGAACACGTGTTCGTCTACGCTTGCTGTCCACAGGCACACGATCGGGTCGAGTTCTCCCCAGGCGTCGCGCGGCGCTCAGGGTTGTCAGTGGCTCGGCCTAACGTCGTGCCCATGAACTCACGTGGTGGCCGCCGGCCATCGAACGACTCGGGCGGAGCCCGGAGGGAAGGACACACCATGGCTGGTGCAGACCGCGGCAAGGCGCTCGACACGGCGCTCGCGAGCATCGAGAAGCAGTTCGGCAAGGGCTCGATCATGCGGCTGGGCGACGACACCCGCGCGCCGCTCGAGGTCATCCCCACGGGATCCATCGCGCTCGACGTCGCGCTCGGTCTGGGCGGCCTCCCGCGCGGCCGCGTCGTGGAGATCTACGGTCCGGAGTCGTCCGGAAAGACGACGGTGGCGCTCCACGCGGTCGCGAGCGCCCAGCGCGCCGGCGGCATCGTGGCGTTCATCGACGCCGAGCACGCGCTCGACCCGGAATACGCGAAGAACCTCGGCGTCGACACCGACGCCCTGCTGGTCTCCCAGCCCGACTCGGGTGAGCAGGCGCTCGAGATCGCCGACATGCTGGTGCGCTCCGGTGCCCTGTCCCTCATCGTCATCGACTCCGTCGCGGCGCTCGTGCCGAAGGCCGAGATCGAGGGCGAGATGGGTGACAGCCACGTCGGTCTCCAGGCCCGCCTGATGAGCCAGGCGCTCCGCAAGATGACCGGTGCCCTCAACGGCGCCAACACCACCGCGATCTTCATCAACCAGCTGCGCGAGAAGATCGGCGTCATGTTCGGCTCGCCCGAGACCACGACCGGTGGTCGCGCGCTGAAGTTCTACTCGTCGGTCCGCCTCGACGTCCGTCGCATCGAGACGCTGAAGGACGGCACCGACATGGTCGGCAACCGCACCCGCGTCAAGGTCGTGAAGAACAAGGTGGCCCCGCCGTTCAAGCAGGCCGAGTTCGACATCATGTACGGCAAGGGCATCAGCCGTGAGGGCGGCCTGATCGACGTCGGTGTCGAGGCAGGCCTCGTCCGCAAGGCGGGTGCGTGGTACACCTACGACGGCGACCAGCTCGGCCAGGGCAAGGAGAACGCGCGCAACTTCCTGCGCGACAACCCCGACCTGGCCGACGAGCTCGAGAAGAAGATCCTCGAGAAGCTCGGCGTCGGCCCGCAGGTCGACCAGCCGGCCGAGCCGCTCGGCGTCGACGACTTCTGAGATGACGGCCCGAGCGGCCGGATCGCACGAACCCGGCACCGGCGCCCCGGGGGATGACCCCTGGGCGCCGCCGCCGGAGGACGAGGCGGCCGCGGTCCCCGACGCCGATGTCGAGCAGGTGGCGCGCACCATCCTGCTCGACCAGCTGACGGGTCGTGCGCGGAGCCGGCAGGAGCTGGCGACGAAGCTCGCGTCACGCAACGTCCCCGCGGAGGTCGCCCACCGCTTGCTCGACCGCTTCGAGGAGGTCGGGCTCGTCGACGACGCGGCCTTCGCCCGCACCTGGGTCGAGGGCCGTCGCTCCGCCAAGGGCCTGGCGCGACGGGCGCTCGCACAGGAGCTGCGCCGCAAGGGCGTGGACGACGAGGTGGCACGGGAGGCCCTGGCCGAGGTCGAGCCCGACGACGAGACGGAGACCGCGCGCGTGCTGGTGCGCAAGAAGCTGCGCTCGATGAGCGGCCTCGAGGCACCCGTGGCCACGCGTCGCCTGGTCGGCATGCTCGCGCGCAAGGGATACGCGCCGGGCACGGCCTACAGCGTGGTGCGCGAGGAGCTGGCCGCGCGCGGCGACGACGTCGATGCGCTCGACGGCGCCGGCGAGACCGACTGAGCGCTGCCCGGCCGCCGGGTGGCGGATGGGATAGTGGCCGGGTGGACCTCTCCTCCTTCCGCGTGCAGCCGGGTCCGGTGGACCTCACGTCCCACCCCACGTCCGGATCGCCGGGGTTCGACGGCGGCAAGGCCGCGGGCAAGGACGCCCTGGCCGCGGTGGCCGAGGAGCTGGCCGACCTCCAGGAGCGCCTCGTCGCGACCGGCCGCTCGGCGGGCGACGACGCGCCGAGCGTGCTGCTCGTCCTCCAGGGCATGGACACGTCGGGCAAGGGCGGCACGGTGCGCAAGGTGTTCGGGCTGCTCGACCCGCAGGGCGTGCGGGTGGCGTCCTTCGGAGCCCCCACGCCCGAGGAGCTCGCCCAGGACTTCCTGTGGCGCGTGGCCCGGAAGGTGCCCGGCCCGGGCCAGGTGGGCGTCTTCGACCGGTCGCACTACGAGGACGTGCTGGTCGCGCGGGTCCGGTCGCTCGCGTCGCCGGAGGAGGTCGAGCGGCGGTACGGCGCGATCAACGACTTCGAGGCAGGTCTGCGGGCCGGTGGCACGCGCATCGTGAAGGTGCTGCTCCACATCTCGCCCGACGAGCAGAAGGAGCGTCTGCTGGCGCGCCTCGACGACCCGACGAAGCACTGGAAGTTCTCGCCCGCCGACATCGACGACCGCGCGCTCTGGGCGGACTACCAGCGGGCCTACGAGATCGCCCTGGAGCGCACCCACAGCGAGGACGCGCCGTGGTACGTCGTGCCCGCCGGCTCGAAGTGGTACCGCAACCTCGTCGTCGCCCAGCTGCTCCGTGACGAGCTCCGCGCGCTCGACCTGCACTGGCCGTCCGCGTCGTTCGACCCCGACGAGCAGCGTCGCCGCCTCACGGAGCAGGACCCGCTGGCATGATCCCGGTCCAGCACGTCACGCGCTACGTCACGCCCCTCCGGCGAGGGCGGCAGCCTCCCGGGCGTCGTCGAGGCCGACGACCTCGGCACCTACGTGTGCAAGTTCCGCGGCGCGGGACAGGGGCTGCGGGTGCTCGTCGCCGAGGTCCTCGTCAGCGGCCTGGCCCGCCGGCTCGACATCCGCACCCCGCGGCTCGTGGCGCTCGACCTCGCGCTCGACCTCGCACGCTACGAGGCCGACGAGGAGGTGCAGGACCTCCTGCGCGCGAGCGTCGGGCTCAACCTGGGGGTGGACTTCCTGCCAGGGGCCTTCGGGTTCGACCACGCGGAGCCGCAGGACGCGACCGCCGCGGCGCGCATCCTGTGGCTCGACGCGTTCACGGCCAACGTGGACCGCTCGTGGCGCAACCCCAACCTGCTGCGCTGGCACGGCGACGTCTGGGCCATCGACCACGGCGCCTCGCTCTACTTCCACCACGCCTGGGCGGGCGGCATCACCGACCCGGCGCGGTTCGCCGCCCAGCCGTGGAGCATCGCCGACCACGTCTTCGCCGACCACGTCGGGGACCTGCCGGCCGTCGATGACGCGGCCCGCGCCGTACTGGACGAGGACGCCCTCGCGGCGATCGCCGCCGAGGTGCCCGACGAGTGGCTCGAGCCGGTGCCCGGTGCGGACGACGCGGAGGCGGTGCGTGCGGCGTACGTGCGCTTCCTCGGCGCCCGGCTCGGCTCCCGCTCCTGGCTCCCGGGGGCAGCGGCATGAGCGCGGCGATGCCTTACCAGTACGTGGTGCTGCGCTGCGTCCCGCGGGTCGACCGCGAGGAGTTCCTCAACGTCGGCGTGGTGCTCTACTGCGAGGAGGCGCGGTTCCTCGACGTCGCGTGGGCGGTGGACGAGGCGCGGCTCGGCGCCGCCTTCCCGTCGCTCGACCTCGCGGCGCTGTGCCGCTCGCTCGAGTTCGTGGCGGGCGTGTGCGCGGGCGACGACCGCGGCGGCTCCGCGGGTGCCCATCCGATCGGCACCCGCTTCGGCTTCCTCAAGGCCCCGCGGAGCACGGTCGTGCAGCCGGGCCCGGTGCACGGCGGTACGACGACCGACCCCGCCTCCGACCTCCGCCGCCTGCTGGCCCACGCCGTCTGACCCTCCACCTCAGCCCGAGGACGAGGCGACGTCACTTTCCCCGGTCGACCGGGGAACACGCCACTTAGACCATCAACATTGATACGCGAAGCGGCACTTTCCCCGGTCGACCGGGGAAAGTGCCGCTTCGTCGTTGTGGACGCGGGAGGGGCCGAGGGCTCAGACGGGGACGAGCTCGACGGCGCCGACGGCGTACCGGGCGAGGATCGTGCGGGCGACCTCGGGGTGGGCGCCGAGCGGGTCGGACACCGCGACGGCGCCGGCCTCGAGCGCGAGCTCCGCGGACCGGTCGGCGAGGAAGCCGGGTGCGAGGAACAGCGAGGCGACGGCGATGTGCCGGCGACCCTCGGCGCGGAACGCCCGCACGGCCTCGCCCGTGGCCGGGGGAGCGGTGGACGCGAACGCGGCGGTCACCGGCAGCTTGTGGCGGGCTCCCCAGACGCGGGCCAGACGGGCCACGGCCTGGTTGGCGAGCGCGTCGCTCGAGCCCGCGGCGGCGAGCACCAGGGCGTCGAGCTCCCGCACCCGGGCGGAGCGCAGCGCCGAGCGCAGGCGCTCGTCGAGGATCTGCAGGAACGCGGTCTCGAGGCCGAGGATCCCGGCGGCGCGGATCCGGAGGCCCTCGTGCCGGGCGGTCGCCTCGGCGATCGCCGCCGGGACGTCGACCTTGGCGTGGTAGGCGTCCGAGAGCAGCAGCGGGACGACCACGATCTCCTCGTGGCCGGCGCGGACCAGACGGTCCACGACGGTGTGGAAGTCCGGCTTGGCGAGCTCGAGGAACGCGGACTCGATGCGCAGGTCGGGACGCTGGGCGCGCACCTCGGCGACGAGGGCGTTGATGGTGGCGGCCGAGCGGGGGTCCCGGCTGCCGTGGGCGAGAGCGATGAGTGCAGGGGCGGCCATGACGGCCTCCTTCCTGGGGCTCCGGGCCGACACGGCCCGGTGGAGGTGGTGCTGAGGTCGAGGGGCGCGCTCGATCCGGGTGAGCGCGCCGTGCAGGTGCTGCGGGACGGCCGGAGCCGGCATCACATGTGGATGCCGCACTCCGTCTTGTTCGTGCCGGCCCAGCGACCGCTCCGGGGGTCGTCGCCGGGTGCGACACGACGCGTACACGGCCAACAGCCGATCGACGGGTAGTTGTCGTAGACGAGCGGGTTCACCAGCACGCCGTTCTCCGCGATGTAGGTGTCGACGTCCTCGTCGCTCCACCGTGCGATCGGGGAGACCTTGACCTTCTTCTTCTTCGCATCCCAGCCGACGACCGGGGCGATGACACGGTTCTTCGTCTCGGCACGGCGCAGGCCGGTGGCCCACGCGTCGTACCCGTCCAGGGACGTGCGCAGCGGCTCCACCTTGCGGAGCGCGCAGCACAGGTCGGGGTCGCGCTTGAACAGCTCGGGACCATGCTCCGCGTCCTGCTCGGCCACGGTCTGCTTCGGCTCGATCGTGATGACGTTGACGTTCATCGTCGCCGCGACGGCGTCGCGCGTGCCGATGGTCTCCGCGAAGTGGTAGCCCGTGTCGAGGAAGACGACGTCGACGCCGGGGGCGACCTTGGCCGCCAGGTGCGCGACCACCGCGTCGCCCATCGAGGACGTGATGCAGAACCGCTCCCCGAAGGTCGCGAACGCCCACTCGAGGATGTTCTCGGCGGGGGCCAGCTCGAGCTCGGCACCGACGTTCTGCACGATCTCGCGCAGCTCCTCGGACGTGCGGCCGGCGGTCTCGCTGCCGCGGTTGGCGCGAGCGGCGCTGGTGGCGATCATGCGGAGGCTCCCTTCGACGAGGTCGAGCCGACGCCCGCGGGGCGGGCGAGCTGGCCGACGTAGCGCAGGGTGAAAGCGCGGAGGCACGCGCGGCATTCCCACGCTCCGGCGGGCGAGGACACCTGGCGCGTCTCGGGGTCGGTCACCTCGTGCGGCCGCAGGTCCTCGTCGGCGCAGTAGGGGCAGTGGTAGGGAGCGGCGCGCTCAGACACGGGCCACCTCCTTCTCCGCACCGGCCACCTCGCCGCGCAGGCGGGCCTCGTCGGCGCGCACGACCCACGTCGCGAAGCTCTCGTCGGGCTCCCGCTCGTCCAGGTACGCCGTGACGACGGCCGTGATGTAGTCGTCGAGCCCCGCGCTGGTCACCTTGTGGGCGCGCAGCTTGCGGCCGAAGTTGGCGTGGAGGCCGGTCGCGCCGCCGAGGTGCACCTGGAAGCCCTCGACCTGCTCGCCGTGCTCGTCGAGCACCAGCTGGCCCTTGAGCCCGAAGTCCGCGACCTGGGTGCGCGCGCAGGCGTTCGGGCAGCCGTTGATGTTGACGGTGATCGGCACGTCGAGGTCCGGGACCCGCTGCTCGAGCGAGGCGATGAGGTCGCGACCGCGGTCCTTCGTGTCGACGATGGCCAGCTTGCAGAACTCGATGCCGGTGCAGGCCATCGTGTTCTGGCGCCAGTTCGACGGGCGTCCGTCGAGCCCGATCGCGGCGGCGGCGTCCAGGAACGCCTCGACCTGGTCGGCGTCGACACCCAGCACGACGATCTTCTGGTACGCCGTCAGCCGGGCTCCGGCCGCGCCGTACTCCTCGACGAGGTCGCCGAGGGCGGTGAGGATGGTGCCGGAGACCCGACCGACCGTCGGGGCGAGCCCGATGTAGAACTTGCCGTCCTTCTGGCGGTGCACGCCGATGTGGTCGGCGGGCCGCACCGGGACCTCGGGGGAGGGCGTGGAGACCAGCTCGCGCTTCAGGTACTCGGTCTCGAGCACCTCGCGAAACTTCTCCTTCCCCCAGTCGGCCAGCAGGAACTTCAGCCGGGCCTTGGAGCGCAGGCGGCGGTAGCCGTAGTCACGGAAGATGCTGGCGACGCCCTCCCAGACGTCCGGCACCTCGTCGAGCGGGATCCAGACACCCAGCTTGTGGGCGAGCATCGGGTTGGTCGACAGGCCGCCGCCGACCCACAGGTCGAACCCGGGGCCGTGCTCCGGGTGCACGGTGCCGACGAAGGACACGTCGTTGGTCTCGGGGGAGACGTCGTGGCCCGGGTGGCCGGTGAGCGCGGTCTTGAACTTGCGGGGGAAGTTCGAGAACGCCGGGTCGCCGAGGTAGCGCCGCTTGATCTCCTCGAGCGCGCTCGTGCCGTCGATGATCTCCTCCTCGGCGACGCCGGCGACCGGCGAGCCGAGGAACGGGCGGGGCGAGTCGCCGCAGGCCTCGAGCGTGTCGAGCCCCGCCTCGTCGAGGATCTCCCAGATGGTCGGGACGTCCTCGACGCGGATCCAGTGGTACTGGATGTTCTCGCGGTCCGTGACGTCCGCGGTGTCGCGGGCGAACTCGGTGCCGACCCGACCCAGGGCGCGGAGCGCGTCGGCCGAGAGCAGCGCGCCGTCGGAGCGGACCCGCATCATGAAGAAGCGGTCGTCGAGCTCCTCCTCCTCGAGGGTGGCCGTCTTGCCGCCGTCGAAGCCGGGGGCGCGCTGCGTGTAGAGACCCATCCAGCGGAAGCGGCCGCGCAGGTCGGCCGGGTCGATCGAGTCGAAGCCGCGCTTGGAGTAGATGTTGATGATCCGCGCCCGCACGTTGAGCGGGTTGTCGTCCTTCTTGGACTGCTCGTTCTTGTTCAGCGGCTCCGTGTAGCCGAGCGCCCACTGGCCCTCGCCGCGCTTGCGGCGGGTGGTGGCGCGGGGGGCGGGAGTTGCCGGGGAGTTCACTGCAGTCTGTCCTTCGCGGGGGTTGCCGGACCGCGGGCAGCGCTCACGCCGGTACGGCGCGGGGGATGGTGGCCTGCCTACGACCCGAACGGGTTCGGGGTCGGTGCGCGCTCGGGCGACGGGGCGGGAGCAGCGCGGACGAGGAGAGTCAGGAAGGCCAACACATGGAGCTGCGCGTGCGCATGAGGTCCACGTGGCGTCGAACCACGAGGTACGCGTGCGTCGCAGCAGAGATCATGGGCAGGAGTCTCATCCTGCGGACGGCCTCCCCACAACCGCAGATCTCATGATGTGAGAACGGCGTCCACAATTCGGACAACAGGCGCCGCCAGCAGGGATTTCACGGACGTCCTGAGGCCCAGGTCACAGCTCCGTGACCTCCGAGGCCCGCCTTGTCCGACGAATCGACGGTAGGTCACGGGCTCATTACGCTGACGCCCATGACCGACCTGATCAGCAGCACCTACTCCCAGGCTCTCGAGGTCATCGCCTCGGTGGAGCCGCGCGTCGCCGACGCCACCCGCGCCGAGCTGGCGGACCAGCGCGCGTCGCTCAAGCTCATCGCCTCGGAGAACTACGCCTCGCCGGCCGTGCTGCTGACGATGGGAACGTGGCTCAGCGACAAGTACGCCGAGGGCACGGTCGGTCACCGCTTCTACGCGGGCTGCCAGAACGTCGACACCGTCGAGTCCCTCGCGGCCGAGCACGCGCGCGAGCTGTTCGGTGCCGAGTACGCCTACGCGCAGCCGCACTCCGGCATCGACGCCAACCTCGTCGCCTTCTGGTCGATCCTCGCCCACCGCGTCGAGGGCCCGTGGCTCGAGAAGGCCGGGGCCAAGAACGTCAACGACCTCACCGAGGCCGACTGGGAGGAGCTCCGCAACGAGCTCGGCAACCAGCGGCTCCTCGGCATGAACCTCGATGCCGGCGGCCACCTCACCCACGGCTTCCGCCCGAACATCAGCGGCAAGATGTTCCACCAGCAGCAGTACGGCACCGACCCCGAGACCGGCCTGCTCGACTACGACGCCGTGCGTGCCAAGGCCAAGGAGTTTCGGCCCCTCATCCTCGTGGCCGGCTACTCGGCGTACCCCCGCCGCGTGAACTTCGCGAAGATGCGCGAGATCGCCGACGAGGTCGGCGCCACGCTCATGGTCGACATGGCGCACTTCGCCGGCCTCGTCGCCGGTGGCGTGTTCACCGGCGAGGAGAACCCGGTGCCCTACGCCCACGTCGTCACCACGACCACCCACAAGTCGCTGCGCGGCCCGCGCGGCGGCATGGTCCTCGCCACGGAGGAGTACGCCCCGAGCGTCGACCGCGGCTGCCCCATGGTGCTCGGCGGCCCGCTGCCGCACGTGATGGCCGCGAAGGCCGTGGCGCTGGCCGAGGCCCGCCGGCCGGAGTTCAAGACCTACGCCCAGCAGGTGGCCGACAACGCCCAGGCGCTCGCCGAGGGCTTCCTCAGCCGCGGTGCCACGCTCGTCACCGGCGGCACCGACAACCACCTCGTGCTGGTCGACGTCTCGTCCTTCGGCCTGACCGGCCGCCAGGCCGAGTCGGCGCTGCTCGACGCGGGCATCGTCACCAACCGCAACTCGGTGCCGGCGGACCCGAACGGTGCCTGGTACACCTCCGGCATCCGCCTCGGCACGCCGGCGCTCACCACGCGCGGCTTCGGCAAGGACGAGTTCGACCGGGTCGCGGACCTCGTCGTCGACGTCCTGCGCAGCACCGAGCCCGGCACCACGAAGGCCGGCGCCCCGTCCAAGGCGTCCTACGTCCTCGCCGACGGCGTCGCCGAGCGGACCCACGCCGCGTCCGCCGAGCTGCTCGGCAAGCACCCGCTCTACCCGGGCCTCGAGCTCGCCTGAGCCGGTCCACCGGTGCCGCTGGCGGGGCGGTCGCTCAGCCCCGCCAGCGGTACTCGACCTCCGGGCGTCCGGTCCCGCCGTACCGCGGCGCCCGCTCCAGCCGGCCCGTGTCGGCGAGGTGCTCGAGGTAGCGCCGTACCGTGACGCGGGAGGCGCCGACCCGCTCGGCGACCTCGGTCGCCGAGACCCCGGCGTCCGCTGCGCGCACCGCCTGCGTGACGTCGCGCAGCGTCTCCGCGCTCATCCCCTTCGGGACGGTGCCGGCGCTCGGCGAGCGCAACGAGCCGAGCAGCCCGTCCACCTCCTCCTGCGCCACCTCGCCCCCGGAGGCCAGCGAGGCGCGGTACGCGGCGTACTGCTCGAGCTTCGCCCGGAACGTCGGGAACGTGAACGGCTTCAGCAGGTAGAGCACCACCCCGTGGGCGACGGCCTGCCGCACCACGTCGGCGTCCCGCGCCGAGGTCACGGCGATGACGTCGCACAGGTGGCCTGCGGCGCGCATGCCCCGCACCAGGCCCAGGCCGTGCCCGTCCGGCAGGTGCATGTCGAGGAGCACGAGGTCCACCTGCTCGCGGGACAACGCCCGGGCCGCCTCCGCGGCGGAGCGGGCGACGGCGGCCACCTCGAAGCCGTCGACGCGGGCGACGTACGCCGCGTGCGCCTGCGCCGCCGTCGCCTCGTCCTCGACGACCAGCACCCGGACGGTCACGGCCCCGTCACCGCCGTCACGCGGGAGCCGGCCGGGGCCAGGTCCACCGTGAAGGAGGCGCCGCCGAGCGGCGAGGCGCCGACCGCCACGTCGCCGCCGTGCCGCCGGGCCACCTGCGCGACCAGGGCGAGGCCGAGCCCGCGTCCCGGACCCTGCGCGTCGGCCGAGGCCTTCGTCGACCACCCCCGCTCGAAGGCGTGCGCCGCCTCCTCCTCGCTGAGGCCGGGGCCCGAGTCGTCGACGACCACCTGCAGGGTGCCGGGGCCGGCGGTGCCGGGGTGGAACACGACGCGTACGACGCGGTCCGCGCTCGGCGGCACCTCGGCCAGCGCGTCGAGGGCGTTGTCGACGAGGTTGCCCACGACTGTGACGATGTCGCGGGGCGGCACCGGGAGGTCGGCCGGCACGGCGCCCCCCAGGCGCAGGTCGACGCCGCGCTCGGCGGCCTCGGCGGTCTTGCCGAGCAGCAGCGCGGCGAGCACGGGGTCGCCGGTCGCGGCCACGACCCGGTCCGTGAGCAGCTGGGCCACCTGCAGCTCCTCGGTGGCGAAGTCGACGGCCTCCTCGTGGCGCCCCATCTCGACGAGGGAGACCACGGTGTGGAGCCGGTTGGCCGCCTCGTGGTTCTGCGCCCGGAGCGACTCCGACAGCGCGCGCACGACGTCGAGCTCGCCCGTGACGGTCTGCAGGTCGGTCCGGTCGCGGAGGGTGACCACGGAGCCCACCGTCGCATCGCGCCAGCGCGCGGATGAGGAGCTGACGACCAGCACCTTGTCGCCCGTGACGTAGAGGTCGTCACTCGCGACGCGCCCCTCGGACACGGCCGCGACCAGGCCCGGCGGCAGGCCGAGCTCGCGCAGCGGCGTACCGACGACGCCGTCGCGGGGGAGGTCGAGCAACCGGCGGGCCTCGTCGTTGACGAGGGAGACCCTGCCCTGTCCGTCGACGAGGAGCAGGCCCTCGCGCACGGCGCCGAGGACCGCGGCGTAGTACTCGTACATGCGCGTCATCTCACGCTCGCCCATGCCGTGGGTCTGGCGGCGCAGCCGTCGGGCCACCAGGCCGGCCCCGGCCAGGCCGACACCGAGCACCGCGGCGGCGGCCAGCCCGATCCACAGGAGGTCCCCCTGGACCGACTGGGAGATCCGGTCGATGCTCACGCCCACGGCGACCAGGGCGACCACCTCGGTGCCGTCGCCCGTCGCGCCCCCGGCGAACACGGGCACGACGGCGCGGACGGACGGGCCCAACGTGCCGACGTACTCCTGCACGAAGACCCGGCCCTCGGGCGCGTCCCCGACGTCGCCCACGAAGCGGCGGCCCACCTCGGCGGGGTTGGGGTGCGTGAAGCGGATGCGGTCGAGGCCCATGATCGTCACGAAGTCGACGGCCGCGTCGTCCTGCACCTCGGACGTCCAGGGCTGGAGGGCCGCGTTGGGGTCGTCGCCCACCACCGCAGCGGCGACCGCGGGGGAGTCGGCGAGCGACTCCGCCACCGCGACGGCACGGTTCTCCGCGTTCTCCCGGTTGTCGGAGCGGGCGTCCACGACGGCGAGCCCCACCGCGACCGCCACGAGCACGAGCATGGCGACGACCTGCAGCGCCAGCACCTGACCGGCGACCGAGAGCTCCCGTCCCGAGCCTGGGTCCCGTCGCCGCGTCATGCGGCGCATTGTGCCGCACGGGTGCGTGTCCGGGGACGTCCGGATGTGGTCGCGAACACAACGACCACAACGGTGACCGCGGTCACGAACGCAACGAAGGTGTGACCCACGTCCCCCTCACGCAGCGGGCCCAGACAGGAGTTCCACCATGAGCAGCAGCACCTCGGCAGCGCCGGCGCAGAAGCGCAAGAGCAACGCCCGCACCCACTACCTCTACATCGCGGTCATCGTGGCCGTGGCGCTCGGCATCCTGGTCGGCGCCGTGGTGCCCGACTTCGCCGTCGAGCTCGAGCCCATCGGCAAGGCGTTCGTCGCCCTCATCAAGATGATGATCCAGCCGATCATCTTCTGCACGATCGTCCTCGGTGTCGGCTCCATCCGCAGCGCCGCCAAGGTGGGCAAGGTCGGCGGCCTGGCCCTGGGCTACTTCATCGGCATGAGCACCTTCGCGCTGGCCATCGGCATGGCGGTCGGCAACTTCCTGCACCCGGGTGAGGGCCTCGTCGTCAACGACCAGGTCGCGGCGTCCGGCGCGGAGATCGCCAGCAACGCCTCCCACGGCAGCACGATGGAGTTCCTCGTCGGCATCATCCCGACGTCGCTCGTCTCGGCGCTGACCTCCGGCGAGGTGCTGCAGACGCTGTTCGTGGCGCTGCTCGTGGGCTTCGCCCTGCAGGCCATGGGCAAGGCGGGCGAGCCCATCATCAAGGGCGTCGGCCACATCCAGCGCCTGGTCTTCCGCATCCTCGCGATGATCATGTGGGCCGCGCCGGTCGGCGCGTTCGCCGCGATCGCGGCGGTCGTCGGCGCGACCGGCCTCGGTGCGCTCAAGTCGCTCGCGGTGCTGATGATCGGCTTCTACATCACCTGCGCGCTCTTCGTCTTCGTCGTCCTCGGCACGCTCCTCAAGGTCGCCGCGGGCATCAACATCTTCGCCCTGCTCAAGTACCTCGGCCGCGAGTTCCTGCTCATCGTCTCGACGTCGTCGTCCGAGTCGGCCCTGCCCCGCCTCATCGCCAAGATGGAGCACGCGGGCGTCGACAAGTCCACGGTCGGCGTGGTCGTCCCGACGGGCTACTCCTTCAACCTCGACGGCACCGCCATCTACCTCACGATGGCCTCGCTGTTCATCGCCTCCGCGATGGGTGACCCGCTGAGCATCGGCGAGCAGGTCTCGCTCCTCGTCTTCATGATGATCGCCTCGAAGGGTGCCGCGGGCGTCACCGGCGCCGGCATGGCGACGCTGGCCGGCGGCCTCAGCTCGCACCGCCCCGAGCTGGTCGACGGCGTCGGCCTCATCGTCGGCATCGACCGCTTCATGTCGGAGGCCCGCGCGGTCACGAACTTCGCCGGCAACGCCGTCGCCACGGTGCTCATCGGCCACTGGACCGGCGGTCTCGACCGCGAGCAGTACAAGGGCGCGATCTCGGGCGCCATCCCGTTCGACGAGTCGACGATGGTCGACGACCACGGCGCCACCGAGCCGGCCGACTCGCCGGACGACGAGGCCGCCCGCGTCGCCCAGGAGAAGGTGCTCAGCCGCGCCTGATCTCCCCCCACCCCACGGGGACAGGCCCACGGGGCCCGGGACCGACACGATCGGTCCCGGGCCCCTTACGGTTTCCTGCATGACCGCGCCCACCGCTCCCGCCGCGGACGGCTCGGGCCGGTCGGGCCGACCGGGCCGACCGGGCCCGACCCGCCGTGCGCGGCTCGCCCGTGCGCGGCACCTGCTGTGGCGCCTCGTCGTGACGACGGTGGGCGCCTGCCTGCGGAACCGGGTGACCGGCCTGGCGGCGGAGGCGGCGTTCTTCGCGATCCTGTCGGTGCCGCCCCTCGTCTTCGCGCTGGCCGGTGCGATCGGCTACGTCTCGGAGCACTTCTCCCAGGCGGAGGTCGAGGAGGTGCGCTCCTTCGTCGTCGAGCTCTCGTCACGGGCGCTGACGGACGCGGCCGTGGACCGGATCGTCGTGCCGACGATCGACGAGGTGCTGGAGGGCGGGCGCTTCGACGTGATCTCCATCGGCTTCGTGCTGGCCCTGTGGTCGGGGTCGCGGGCGCTCAACGTCTTCGTCGACACCATCACGATCATGCACGGTCTCGGCGGCAAGCGGGGGATCGTGGCCACCCGCGCCCTCTCCTTCGGGCTCTACCTGCTCGGGCTGGTCATCGGGGCGGTGACGCTGCCCCTCGTGGTGGCCGGCCCGACCCTCCTCGCCCGACTGGCCCCACCGCGCCTGGCCTTCCTCCTGGAGTTCTACTGGCCGACGGTCCTGCTGCTCGGCATCTGCTTCCTCGCGACGCTCTACCACGTCGCCGTACCGGTGCGGACGAAGTGGACCTTCAACCTGCCCGGTGCCGTCTTCGCGCTCGCCTGCTGGGTCCTGGGCTCCGCCGCGCTGCGGTGGGGGCTCACGGTGACGTCGGCCGAGTCGAGCTCGATCTTCGGTCCGCTGGCCGCGCCGATCTACGTGCTGATCTGGCTCTACCTGCTGGCCATCGCCGTGCTCATCGGCGCCGCGGTGAACGCCGCGTTCGACGAGGTCTTCCCCCAGACGGTGACGGCGACGGCGCGCCGCGAGCTCGCCCGCCTGCTGCGCTCCCGCCGGGCCGGCGCGGACGCCGTCGTGGGAGACTGACGCGCGTGTCGAACGTGCACCTGCCCCGTTCCGTGGTCGCCGTCGGAGCGCTCGTGTGCGTGGGTGGCGGCTACCTCCTGGGCGTCGTCGTGACCTCCGGGCCCACCGACCTCGTCCGTGCCGAGGTGGCGTCGTTCGACGCCGGCACCAACGAGCTCTGCCTGCGGGGCGGCGACCTCGCCGACCTCCCCGGCGCCGCGGGCGAGGACGTGCGGGGCGAGGGCGACGACGCCGAGCTGTGCGGCTACTGGATGCGCCCCGAGGACGCGGCGACCCCGCGCGCCGGCGACGCCTTCGAGGTGACGGTCCGGCTGACCGACGACCCGCCGAGCGGGGACCGTGGTTCGGCGAACGTCCTCATCTACGGCGACCTCGTCGACTAGATTTCCACCGTGCCCGACCGCCCCTCCCACGACTCCGCGGCCGCCGGTCGGGTCGCCCTCCCCGACCGGCAGCGCTCGCCGTGGTTCGAGCTCCTCAAGCGCCTGGGCGCCGCCATCGGCATCCTCGTCGGCACCGTGCTGCTGGTGTACGTCGACCGCGAGGGCTACACCGACAACAACGACCCCACCCGGGCCGTCGACCTGGTCGACGCGCTCTACTACACGACGGTCACGCTGAGCACGACTGGGTACGGGGACATAGCCCCGGTCAGCACGCAGGCGCGGCTCGTCAACGCGTTCGTCATCACGCCCGCGCGCGTCGGGTTCCTGGTGCTGCTCATCGGCACCACCCTGGAGGTCCTCGCCTCGCAGGGTCGCGAGATGTTCCGGGTCAACAGGTGGAGGAAGCGCATGGCCGAGCACGTCGTCGTCATCGGCTACGGCACGAAGGGCCGACGCGCCGTCGACACCCTGGTGCAGAACGGCTGGGACCGCGACGCCGTGGTGGTCGTCGACCCCCGGCAGACCGCGATGGACGACGCCCACGCCGACGGGCTGGCGATCGTGATCGGCGACGCCACCCGCCGCGACGTGCTCCGCCGCGCCCGGGTGGCGGAGGCCACCCAGGTCGTCATCACCACCGACCGCGACGACACCAACGTGCTCGCCACGCTCACGGTCCGCCAGCTCAACCCGGAGGCCTCCATCGTCACGGCCGTCCGCGAGCAGGAGAACGTGCCCCTGATGCGCCAGAGCGGCGCCGACTCCGTCATCACCTCGTCCGACGCCGTCGGTCGCCTCCTCGGCCTGTCGTCGCTGTCGCCGGCGCTGGGCTCCGTCATGGAGGACCTGCTCACGTACGGCGAGGGGCTGGAGGTCGCGGAGCGCGACCTGCTCGTGACGGAGGTCGGCAAGGCGCCCCAGTCGCTGCCCGACCAGGTGATCGCGGTCGTCCGCGACGAGCGCGTCTACCGCTACTTCGACCCCGTCGTCACGCAGCTCGCGCGCGGCGACCACCTCATCGTCGTGCGCCCGGCCCAGGAGCTGGCGTGGGCACCGCGACCCGGCACCCACGGCGAGGCGTCCGCGTCGGCGGAGGACTGAGCCCGTGGTGACCAGCGAGCAGGTCGCTCGCCCGCTCGTGCGCCCGGCCGATCGCCGGGGCCTGCGGTGGCTGCCGCTGTGGGCCGTCCTGGTGGCGGGCCTGACGGTGCTCGGCCGGCTCACGGCGACGGAGCCGGGTGCCCCGTCCCTCGTGGTGCCGTCGGCGGGCGTCGCCGTGCTGTGGCTCCTGTCACGCCGGGTCTCGATCATCAGCCTCGACGGGCTGGCCCTCACCGCGCTCCTGCTGGCCGTCGTCCTGCTCTCCGGCCTGTCGGTCGTCGTGGGCGTCGCGCTGCTGCTCGGCGTCGTCGCCCAGGTCGCCCTCACCGCGGCGCTGCTCCGTCGCTGGTGCCCGGAGGTCTGGGGGGTCGGCCGCGGCGGGGAGGCGGTCGACAGCTCGCGCGACCTGCTCCACCTGGTCGGTGCAGTCGCGGCCGGCGGCCTCGCCGGTGGGCTCGTCGCCGTGCTCGGGCTGCTGGTCGAGGGTGCCGCCCCGGGACCGCTCGACGGCGCGCTCCTGGTGGGCCGCGCCGTGGCCGGCGGCGTCTTCGTGGTGCCGCCCGCGCTCGTCGTCGGTCGTGCCTGGGCCGTCCGGCGCGGGGACCGCGCCGACGGCCGGGCCGCCGACCAGCCCGCCGACCAGGGCGGTCCCTGGGAGCTGGCCGCCCTCGTCGTGGCCTCGGTGGCGCTCTACGGCCTCGCCTTCGTCCCCGACTCGCTCCCGCTCGCGTTCCCCCTCCTCATCGTGACGGGGTGGGTCGCCCTCCGCTTCTCCACCGCGACCGCGGCGGTGCACGGCGTGCTCGCCGGCATCACGGTCGTCGTGTGCACCCTCCAGGGCAGCGGCCCGTTCGCCGTCACGGACGACCCGCGCATGGGGGCCGTCCTCGCCCAGCTCTACGTGTGCGTCGTCATCGTCGCCGCCCTGACGCTCGGGGTCGGTCGTGACGAGCGGCGCCAGCTGCTGCGGGAGGTGCGCCACGCCCAGGCCGACGCGCAGCGCCAGTTCTCCCTGATGCGCACGATGGTCGACACGATGCCGGAGGGTGTCCTCGTCCTCGAGGGCGAGGACCGGGTGCTGCTGCGCAACCCCGGGGCGTCCGTGATCGGCGAGGAGGGGTCCTTCACCCTCCACGACCTGGCGGGCCGGCCCTTGCCGCCCGACCGGATGCCCTCGACGCGTGCCCTGCGGGGGGAGGACGTGGTGGAGCGGATCCTCGTGCGCATGGCGGACGGCTCGACGGAGCTGCTCGTCGAGGTGACGGCCACGCCGCTGCCCCGCGACGAGGACCTCCCGCCCCGCGCCGTCGTCGTCGCCCGCGACGTCACCGCGGAGGAGCTGCAGCGCCGCGAGCTCGCCGCCTTCGCCGGCGTGGTCGCCCACGACCTCAAGAACCCCCTGGCCACGATCGACGGCTGGGTCGCCCTGCTCGCCGACGAGATCGAGGACGGGGACCCGGCCGACGGCGCCCTCGTGCGGCAGGTCGTGGACAAGGTGCAGTCGGCCTCGGGGCGGATGCAGAGCCTGATCCGCCACCTGCTCCAGCACGCCACCAGCCGTGACGCCGAGCTGCACGCGGTCGACATCGACATGACGGCGCTGGTGCAGGACATCGTGGCCGGCCGAGAGGCGGGCGGCGCGGTCCGGGTCGAGGCCCTGCCGGTCGTGCACGGCGACGAGAACATGCTGCGCCAGCTGTTCGAGAACCTCGTCGGCAACGCCCTGAAGTACGTGGTGCCCGGGGAGCCCGCCCGGGTCGTCGTCGACGGGCACGCCACCGAGGACGGCGCCGTGCTCCTGGCGGTCACCGACAACGGGGTCGGCATTCCGGACGACAGCAAGGACCTCGTCTTCCAGCAGTTCTACCGGGCCCACGCCTCGGCGTACTCCGGCACGGGGCTCGGCCTCGCCATCTGCCGGCGGATCGTCGACCGCCACCAGGGGGCCATCGCCGTGCGCGACAACCCCGCGGGCCGCGGCACGCGGATCGAGGTCGTGCTGCCGGGCGCGCGCGACGCCGTCGAGGGCTGACGGCCGCGGTTCAGCCGAGCTGGGCGAGCACCTCGGCCGGTACGTCGACGCGACCGGTCGTCGCCTCGAGGTCGGCCGTGGTCACGGAGGCCGCCTGCACGTAGGCCGGGGCGGTGCACGTCGGCACCTGGGTGCCGGACCGTGTGTCACCCGGCAGGAGCAGGTTCAGCGTCCCGGTGACGGTCTCGCCGGCCGGCAGGGGGTCGCCGATGACGATGGTCGATCCCGCGGCGTAGTCGCCGATCGCGGGGCCCTCGGCACAGACGAGGCCGAAGGTCGGCACCGCGCCCTCCACGTCCGTCGGGTTCTCGACCACGACCTCGGCGGACACCCACGGACCGCCGGTGTCGCCGCCGACCTCCATCGCGGTGACGGTGACGGAGAGGCCGTCCGGCAGCACGACCTCGTCGCCCACGCCCACCTCGGCGGCGTTCTCGGCGACGGGGTCGGAGGTGGCGGTCTCCGCGGCGTCGCCGCCCGCGTCGTCCGATCCCGAGCAGGCGGAGAGGGCGAGGGTGAGCGCGAGGGTCCCGAGAGCGATCCGCTTCATGGCACGCGACCCTAGCGGCAGCGGTCCCCGGCGTCGGTGACGCCGGGGACCGCTGCGGGTGCCCGGTGCGGTGCTCAGCCGGCCGCGGGCGCGATCTCGTTCGGCGTGACGTCGAGCTCCGTGCTCGCGACGACCTCGCCGGTGGTGAGGTCGACCGCGTGGACGCTGTTGGCGGCGGGCTCGGTCACGTAGGCGATGTCGCCGGAGACCTGGATGGCCGGGTGCGGGTCCTGCCACTCGACCGGGCCCTCCCACGGGGCGATGACGTCGAAGGTGTCGGTGAGCTCGCCGGTGGTCGGGTCGATCACGTGGATCGCGCCGTCGGTGGCGAGGACGTACCCGAGGTCGCCGGGGCCGCGCGCGAGGTCGCGGAAGGTGTACGACGCGCCCTCGGGCAGCGCGACGACGTCGAGCGTGCCGGCCGCGGTGTCGACGAGCGTGACGGCGTCGAGGAGGTAGCCCTCCGCGTCGGGGTCGGTCTTGTAGTCGCCGAGCACGATCGGGCTCGAGTCGGTGGTGAAGGCGTTGCCCATGCGGCCGTAGGGCTGGTCGGGCGCGTCGAGCTTGGTGATGGCGCCGTCCTGGTAGACCAGCGCCCCGTCCTCGCAGCCGAAGACGACGGCCTCGTCCTGGGCCGTGCCCTCGCCGTGCACGCCCGGGCACTCGTCGTTGCGGGCGACGACCTCGCCGGAGGCGTCGCGGACCTCGATGCCGGTGCGGCCGTCGGCGTTGCCGACCGTCGTGAGGAACGTGCCGTCCTCGAGCACGATCGAGACGCCGTGGTGGGCCTCGACACCCGGCACGGTCTCCGCCTCCGGCAGCTCCCCGGCCGCGACGGCGTCCGCGAGGGCGGCGGTCTCGACGATCGTCGTGTCGCTCGTGCCGTCGGCGTAGAGCACCGTCTTGTCCGCGTGCCGCACGACGTGGCCCGGCGTGTCGGCCGGGAACACGAGGTCGGTGAGGGTCGCGCCCTCGGACGTGCCCGCGCCCGTGTCGAGCACCTGGAAGCCGTCGGCCACGGTGACCATGACGTTCCGGCCGTCGCCGGCCGGGTTGAGGCGGGTGAACTCCTCGGAGTCGAGCTCGGCCACGGTCTCCAGCGTGGTGCCGTCGAGCACGAGGATGCCGCCCTCGTGGGCGACGGCCAGGCGGGGTCCGGCGCTCCAGCTGGTCGCGGCCGACGCGGTCGTCCCGTCGTCGGACGGCGAGGCGTCGTCGGAGCCGGACGAGCAGGCGGCCAGCGTGGACAGGGCCAGGGCGCTGGCGGCGCTGAGGGCGACGGACGCCGCGCGGGGTGGGTGGAAGGTGCGCATCGGGTTCCTCTTCATCTGGTGGTGGGTCGGGTGGAGCAGCGCTCAGGAGAGCGCCGCGCCGATGCGCTGCGTGTTGACGCGCATCATCGTCAGGTAGTCGGGGGCGCCGCCGTCGGCGGCGGTCAGCGACTCGGTGTAGAGCTCGACGACCTCGACCTGCACGTCCGCCTCGCTCGCGAGGGCCTGCACGAGCCGATCGGGGGAGGAGGACTCGGCGAAGATCGCCGGCACGCCGGTCTCCTCGATCGCCTCGACGAGGTCGGACAGGTCGGAGGCGGAGGGCGCGGCCAGCGTCGTCCCGCCCGGGATCACCGCGCCGACGACGTCGAAGTCGAAGCGCTGGGCGAGGTACCCGAACACGTGGTGGTTGGTCACCAGGGCGCGCCGATCGGCGGGGACGGCCGCGAAGGCGTCGGTCATCTCCGTCTCGATCCCGACCACCGAGTCCCGGTACGCCGCGACGTCGTCCGCGAGGCGACCGGCGTCGATACCGTCGATGTCGGCGAGCACGGGCTCGAGGGCGTCGAGCACGTCGAGGACGCGGGCGGGGTCGGTCCAGAAGTGCGGATCGGGGGTGCCGGCGGCGTCGCCCTCGGCGTACTCCAGCACCTCGATCGCGTCGCCGGCCACGAACGTGGCGACCCCGTCGTCGGCCGCGGCGTCGAGGTGCTGCTGGAGCCCCTCCTCGAGTCCGAGGCCGTTGGAGACGACCAGGTCGGCGGACCGCACGCGGGCGGCCTCCTGGGCGGAGATCTCGAAGGAGTGCGGATCGGCGTCGGGCTTCATCAGGGTCAGCACCTCGGCCTGGTCGCCGACGACGTTCTCGACGACGTCGCCGAGGATGTTGGTGGAGACGACGACGAGCGGCCCGTCGCCGGAGCCGACGTCGCAGGCGATGAGGGCGCCGGCGGCCAGGAGGGTGCCGGCGAGGGCGGCGAGGGGGCGGGTACGGCGCACGTCAGCGTCCTGTCTCGGCGGTGAAGCGGGGCTCGGTGTCGGTGGTGAAGGACCGTGCGACGCGGGCGTCGTCGGCGACGTCGATCTCGTGCAGCTGCTGCTCGACGGGGCCGGACAGGTAGGTGCGCTGCTGGTCGGCGACGAGGGCCGGGGTGCGGCCGGCCGCGAGCGAGGCCGCGACGAGCGGCTCGGTCTCCGCCAGGAGCGTCCCGTCGGCGCCGTCGAGCACGAGCACGCGGCCGTCGGACGCGAGGGCCACGACGTGCTCGTCCTCGTCGTCCACGGCGGTGACGTGCGCGAGGGGAGCCGGAGCGGGGAGCAGGGTCCAGGAGCGCTGGCGGGTGTCGAGGAGCCACACGCCGTCGGCGCCCTCGGGTCCGGCGAGCGCGGCGACGGTGGGTCGACCCTCGCGGTTCGCGAACGAGGTGGCGGGGGCCGCCGTCGTACCGGCCGGGTAGGGGATCCGCTCCACCGTCAGCTCGTCGTCGACGACGGTCGCGAGGAGCGCCCCGTCCGCACAGCCGACGACGGCGCCGACGCGGGTCGTGAGGGTGCCGGAGGCGCCGGCGCAGGTCTCCTCCAGCCCGGTCGGCTCGCCGTCGGCGGTGTAGCCGCGCACGGAGCCCGCCGTGCCGCCCTCGCCGGGGGCGGTCACGAGCGCGAACGACCCGACCGGCACCACCAGACCGGCGTGCGGCTCGGTGTCGAGACGGAACCGCTCGACCAGGTCGCCCTTGGAGAGCGCCTCGGTGTCGAGCAGGACGGCCTCGCCGGAGTCCGCGAAGTAGAGGCCGGTGCCCGACGTCGTCGAGGAGTTGGTGGTGGCGACCGTCGCCGTGCCGTCGCCGCTCACGGCGCCGACGAGGCGGGGCTCCGCGCGGTAGTAGTGGAAGTGGTCGACGTGGTCCCAGGTCCAGCGCCCGCTGTCGACCACCTCGACCCCGGCGTCGGTCTGCACGAAGAGGTAGCGGCCGTCGCTGACCATCGCGCTCGGGGCGCCGACGGTGCCGATCTCGGTGGTGCTCTCGTCGAGGAGGTCGAGGTGCGTCACGGTCCCGGTCGGGTCGACGGTCGTGAGGCCGACCGGCGGCTCGGCGACCTCGGCGGCACCGGCGACCGCGCCGTGGCCGTCGCCGGAGGTCGGCGCGGCTCCGTCGGCCGTGTCGGGCCCGTCGCTGTCGCCGGCGGCACAGCCGGCCGCGGTCAGCGCCAGCGCGGCGGTGAGGGTGAGGCGGGAGAAGCGGGGGAGCACGGGTTCCTCTCGGTGGGGAGGGGCGGGGTGGACGGGTCAGGCGGCTGCGGGAGACCGCTCGGCGCGCGCCGGGACCGGCGCAGGTCGGAGCGCCGCGACGCCGCGGCGCAGCAGCCACGACAGGCAGGCGATCGCGATCGCGGAGGCGGCGACGGACGCGCCCGCGGCGGTGGCGGCGTGCCACGACACGAGGAGGCCCGTCGCGACGGCCACGGTCCCGAGCGCAGCGGCGAGCGCCATGCGGGTGGGGAGACGCACCGTCCAGTGGCCCGCGGCGACGGCGGGCGCGAGCAGCAGGCCGACGACGAGGAGCGAGCCGACGGCCTGGTAGGACGCGACCACCGCGAGCGTGACCAGTCCGACGAGCGCGGCCTGGGCGAGACGGGGCCGGAGGCCGAGGACGGCGGCGATGCGCGGGTCGACGGCCAGCGCCACGAGCGGGCGGTGAGCGAGGATCGCGACCGCCAGGCCGACGGCGGCCGCGCCGGCGAGCAGCACGACGTCGACCGGGGCGATCGCGAGGATGTCGCCGAAGAGGATCGCGGTGGCATCGGTGGCGAAGCTCCCCGAGTGGGAGATCACGATGACGCCCAGCGCGAGCATCGAGACGAAGAGCAGGCCGATGCTCGTGTCGTAGGACAGCGAGCCGCGCCGCTGCAGGACGCCGATGCCCAGGCTCATCACGACGGCGCTGAGCGCGCCGCCGACCAGCGCCGGGGCCCCCAGCACGGTCGCGAGCGCGACGCCGGGCAGCATGCCGTGGGCCAGCGCCTCGCCGAGGAAGGCCATCCCGCGCACGACCACCCACGTGCCCACCACGCCGCACAGCACGGCGACGAGGGTGCCGCCCAGCAGCGCGCGCTGGAGGAACGCGAGGGTGAACGGCTCGAGGAGCCCGTCGACGAGGAAGGTCACGGGCCGGGACCCTAGTCACAAGTGGGAATGATTATCAAAAGCGCTAGGGTGGGGCCGTGCCTGCTTCCCCTCCTGCCGTCCAGCTGCGCGACATCCGCGTCGACTTCGGTGCCCGGGCCGCGCTCCGGGACGTGACGCTCGACCTCCACGCCGGCGCGGTCACCGTCGTCGCGGGTCCCAACGGCGCCGGAAAGTCGACGCTCCTGGAGGTCGTCGCGGGCACGCGGGTGCCGACGCGCGGCTCGTGCTCGACGCGGGGGACGACGGCCTTCGTGCCGCAACGAGCCGGCGTCTCGGACCTGCTCCCGATCACCGTCCACGACGTCGTGGCGGTCGGCACGTGGGGTCGGCTGGGGGCGTGGCGTCGCGCCGACGCCGCGGCGCGGGCCGCCGTGGACGAGGCCCTGCACCGGCTGGGGATCGCGGACCTGCGGCGTCGCCCGTACGTCGCGCTGTCCGGCGGGCAGCGCCAACGGGCCCTGCTGGCCCAGGGGGTCGTGGCCCGGGCCGACCTGCTGCTGCTCGACGAGCCCACCACGGGACTCGACGCGACCAGCGGCGGACGCATCCGGGCCGTGATGGCCGAGGAGGCGGCGCGAGGGGCCGCGGTCGTGTGCGTCTCCCACGATCCCGCGGTGCTCGCGGCGGCGGACCGCGTCGTGACGCTGGCGGACGGTGAGGTCGCGGGCGACACGCTGGCCGCCGGAGTCGTGGCCCCAGCGCTGCGGAAAGCGGCGCGCTGAGGCCACGACCCGTCAGGCGAGGGTGAGGGGGACCCGCCCCGTCACGAGGTGCTGCGGTCGCGACTCGTGGCCGGGGGACACGCCGAAGCGCCGGTCGAGCTCGGCGACCTCGTCGAGCCGCTCGGTGCGCACGTCGACGAGGCCGGCGGCCTCGAACGTCGCGACGAAGGCGTCCACGTCGGCGGCGGTCGCCAGGGGGAGCGCCGCCTCCGCGCCGAGGTCGTAGGTGCGGCCGAAGGCGTCCGGCCCGGCGGCCGACTCGACCGCGACGCCGCGGTCGATGCCGCCGGGGTACCAGTTCGCGTCGACGCAGGCGATCGTGCCGCCGGGTCGCACCAGGGCGCTCCAGGCGCGGAGCGCGTCCACCGGCTCCCGCAGCGTCCAGAGCAGGTAGCGGCTGGTGACCGCGTCGTACGGCGCGTCCCGGACCTCGTCGGTGTCCCCGGGGCGCACGGCGTCACCGCGCACGAACCGCGCGGCCGGCCGGCCCTCGCGGCGTCGTCCCTCGGCATCGCGGCGGGCCTCGGCGAGCATGCCGTCCGCGCTGTCGAGGCCGAGGACGTCGTGGCCGAGCTCGGCGAGCACGTGGGCGACGTAGCCCGACCCGGTGCCGACGTCGAGCACCCGCAGCGGCCGCGGACCGAGCGCGTCGCGCCACACCCGCGTCCAGAGCTCGCGGTCGAGCGCCGCCCGGTCGCCCTCGACCTGGCGGCGGTGGTACGCCGCGGCGCGGCTCGTCCAGTAGTCGTCGAGGCGCTGCTGGAGGGCGCCCCCGTGCGGGGCGGTCGTCGTCTGGTTCATGCGGACTTCCTCACGTCGATCCCGGTGGTGGCCTTGCGGAACAGCAGGTGGAGCTCGCCGTCGAGGTCGACGCGGCGCACCTCGACCCCGTAGACGGGTTCGAGGACCTCGGGCACCAGCACCTCGTCCGGGGTGCCCTGGGCGACGACGCGTCCCGCCTCGAGCAGCACGAGGTGGTCGCAGTAGCGCGCCGCGAGGTTGAGGTCGTGGAGCACGACCACCACGCTGGCCGGCAGCGTCGCGACCAGGTCGAGCACCTCGTGCTGGTAGCGGATGTCGAGGTGGTTGGTGGGCTCGTCGAGCAGGAGGTGCTCGGCCTCCTGGGTGAGGGCCCGCGCGATGAGCACGCGCTGCTTCTCGCCGCCCGACAGCCCGGCGTACTCCCGGGTCGCGAGGTGGAGCGCCCCCACCCGGCGGAGCGCTGCCGCGGCGACGTCCCGGTCGTGCGCCGTGGGCCGGGACGAGAGGCCCTGGTGGGGCAGCCGGCCGAGGAGCACGAGGTCGGCGACCCGCATCGGCAGGTCGCCGCTGTGCTCCTGGACGACGACCGCGACCTGGCGGGCCAGGGCGGTGCGGGAGACGGCCCCGATGTCGGCCCCGTCGAGCTCGACCCGCCCGTCGGCGGGCTGGAGCGAGCCGTACAGCGTCCGCAGCAGCGTCGTCTTGCCGCTGCCGTTGGGGCCGACGAGCCCCACGGTCGCGCCCGCCGGCACCCGGAGGTCGACGCCGTCCACGACGACGACGTCGCCGTAGCGGTGGGTGACGCCCCGCGCCTCGATCACCGGGTCTGCTCCAGGAAGTCGACGACCAGCTCGAGGCCGTCGACGGCCAGCGGGGTCGGCGGCTCGGCGTGGTTGAGCAGCAGCGGCAGGACGGCGTCGGTCTGCACGGCCCGCAGGGTGTCCGCACCCGGGAGGGAGGTGAGGGCCTCGGTGACCTCGGCCGGGTCGCCGTCGCTGCGGAGCAGGATGACGACGTCGGGGTCGCGCGCGACGATCTCCTCGGCGCTGACCTCGAACACCCGGTCGCCGACGTCGCCGAAGACGTTCTCGAGGCCAGCGGCCTCCACGAGCGGGGCGGACATCGAGCCGCGTCCGTAGGCGTAGGTCACGCCGCCGCCGACGGTCGGGTAGAGCACGGCGACGCTGCGGTCCTCGTCGGCCGGCACGCGGGCCTCGATGGCCGCGACCCGCTCCTCGAGCTCCGCCACGTAGGCGTCCGCCTCGTCGGCACGCTCGAACACCTCGCCGTACAGCCGCACCTGGTCGTAGACGTCGTCGAAGGTCGCGTCGCCGTCGAGCGACCCGCAGAACGCGGGCTCCTCGACCAGTGCGACGTCGTTGGCGGCCAGCGTGTCCCGCGTGACGGTGTCCGTCTGGCCCAGCACGAGGTCGGGCGTCTGGGCGACGACCTCCTCCCGCGAGATCTGGAGGTGACCGCTGGTGTCGGTGCGGTCGGTCAGCAGCGGGACGTCCTCGATGGCGGCGAGGGTGTCCGCGTCGTAGTAGTCCGCCGGGTAGACCCCCGCCCGCGCCACCACGCGGTCGAGCACGTCGAGCCGGTGGAGCGTCACGGCGGCGGCGCTCTTCAGCATCACGACCCGCTCGGGCGCGCCGTCGAGCTCGACCGTGTCGCCGCAGTTCTCGACGGAGATGGCGACGTCGTCGCCCTCCGTGCCGCACGCGGCGAGCGGCGCGAGCAGGAGCACCGCCGCGGCGGTCGTGGCGGTACGGCGGACGGTCGCGCTGGGCGGGTGGCTCACGGTTCTCCTGGGGGTGCGGTGGGGTCGGCTCACGAGGGCACGGCCTGGAAGCGGCGGACGAGGAACAGCAGGAAGGGGGCGCCGACGAGCGCGGTGATGATGCCGATCGGGATCTCCTGGGGTGCCAGGAGCGTGCGGGCCAGCACGTCCGCCCAGACCAGGAGGATCGCGCCGAGGAGCGCGGCCACGGGCACGACGGCGCGGTGGGCGCCGCCGACGAGGCGGCGTGCGAGGTGGGGGATGACGAGACCGACGAACCCGATGCTGCCGGCCATCGCGACGAGCACGCCCACGAGCAGCGAGACGCCGATGAGGAGGAGGCTCCGGAACCGCTCGGGGTGGATGCCGAGGGTGAGGGCGGTCTCGTCGCCGACGACGAGTGCGTCGAGACGGCGGCCGGTGAGCACGAGCAGGGCGGCGGCGGCCGCGACCACCGCGACGACCACGGCCAGCGGTCCGTTCCAGCCGGCCAGGCCCAGCGACCCGAGCAGCCAGAACATCACCGACCGCGCGCCCTCGGCGGAGTCGGAGGCGAAGATGAGGAAGCTGGTGGCCGCGGACAGCGCGTAGCCGATGGCCACCCCCGCCATGAGGAGCCGGACCGAGGTGATCCGCCCCGCGGAGCGGGCGACGAGGAACACGAGGGCCGAGGCGACCAGCGCCCCGAGGAACGCGCTGCCCTGGAGGGCGTAGTCGCCGAAGGCGGCACCCGCACCGAAGAGGATGGCGCCCGCCGCCCCGCAGCTCGCGCCCGAGTTGATGCCGAGCACGTAGGGGTCGGCCAGGATGTTGCGCACCATCGCCTGGAGCACGACGCCCGCCATCGCGAGCCCGGCCCCGACGGCCGCGCCGAGGACGACCCGCGGCGCGCGGATCTGCCAGACGATCGCGTCGTGGCGGGACTCCCACGTGACGTCGCCGAGCCCCGTGAGGTGGTGCAGGACGATGCGGAACGAGTCGCCGGGGGAGACCGCGACCGGCCCGGCGCCCACGCCGACCACGAGCGTCCCGACGAGCGCGGCGGTCAGTCCGAGCACCCACAGGGCCGTCCGGCGGCGTTGGGCGCCCAGGCCCAGCAGGTCGGCGTCGTGGTCGTCGAGCGGTGCCGCCGCGGCGGCCGACGGAGTGGGGGCGTGGTCGAGGATGCTCACGACTGCCCGCGGCTGGTTATCGCGAACAACATGCAACAAGCCTCGCACACGGCGGGGCTCGTGCCCCTACCCGGTCCGACAGGTCAGGCGAAGATGTCGAGCAGGTCCCGGACGGAGGTCTCGGTCTCGGCGGGGTGGCGCAGGCGGAGGTCGGTGTTGAGGCTGTAGGCGTTGCGCCGCCCGACCTTCTCCTTCGTGACGTAGCCCGCGACCTCGAGGTCCTTGAGGATCGCCTGGGCCGCGCGCTCGGTGATGCCCACGACGGCGGCGATCTCCCGGATGCGCGCCGCGGGATCCCTGCTCAGGGCGACCAGGACGTGACCGTGGTTGCTGAGGAACGTCCACCCCGGCGCATCGCTCGACGACATGGCCGCACTGTAGTGGGGACGTGACGCAAACCACGGATAGAGGAACCTGGACACACGTATTCAGATTCCGGTTTCATGGTTCACATGAACCCTCTCGTCGTGACCCGTCGGGTCCTCTGCACCGTCATGCTCGGAGCTCTGGCCGTCCTCGTCGTGGGGGGAGTGGTGCGGCCTCCCGACGAACCGTCGACCTGGCTGCGGCTCGCGCTCGCGGCGTACGTCGGGGTGCTCGGCTGGCTGGTGGCCGGTTACGCCGCGACGAACCTCCGCGGCCAGGCGCGTGCGACCCGCTTCGCGGTGCTGCTCGTCGTCGCCGTGGGTGGGCTGCTCACGATGGTGTCGGCCGACGACCTGGTCCTGTCGGCGATCGGATGGACCGTGAGCGGCGCTGCGACTGCGGCGCTCGTGGCGCACCGCGGCGACGCGGCGGCCCGCCGCGCCGCCCGGGTCGTCGCCAGCCGGTTGGCGTGGGGTGACGCGGCCCTGTGGCTCGCGGTCGCCGTCGTGCTCGCCGGAGGTGGGTCGCAGGTGGGTACGGCGCTGGCGAGCGTCCTGCTGGCGATCGCGGTGCTCGTGCGGTCGGCGTCGGTGCCCGTCCAGCGGTGGCTGCCCGAGACGGCGGAGGCGCCGTCCCCGGTGTCCGCGCTGCTGCACGCCGGTGTCGTCAACGGCGGTGCGATGTTCGCCCTGGTGCACTGGTCGGTGCTGGCGGCGTCCCCCGGGGCGCTGGTCGTGCTGGTGGCCGCCGGGGTCGTGTCCGTCGCCGCCGGGCTCACGGCCCTGCGCCTCCGGCCCGACGTGAAGGGTCGGCTGGCGGGATCGACGACGGCCCAGATGGGGCTGGTCGCCGTCCAGCTCGGGCTGGGGTTGCCGGCGGCGGCGCTCCTGCACGTGCTGGGGCACGGATGCTGGAAGGCGTGGCTGTTCCTCCGCGCCGGCGGAGCGGTCGATCGTGCGCGCACCGCGACGGGCGGCTCGGACGGTCCGGCGCGCGTCCACCCGGCGCTGGTGGTCGGTGCCGTGGTCGGCGTCGGTCTCGCGGTCGGCACGGCGGCACCGGGGCTCGCACTGCCCGCCGCGCTGACGACGGCAGTGGCGGTCGTTGCGCTGGCCGAGGTCCGGCGGCTCCGTCGCACCGGCCGTGGCGCCCGCGTGCTCGCGGGTGTCCTCGCTGTGGGCGTCCCGGCGGCGTACGTCGGCCTGGTCGCCCTCGTCGACCCCGTCGTGCACGGCGCGTTCGACCGGGGCCCCGCCTCCGCAGCGCACCCGGTGCTCGCGGCGGCCGCGGCCGCCCTGGTCGTCGGCATCGGGCTCGCCGCCTCCCGGCTGACCCCGGGGAGCAGCGGACCCGTCGCGACGGCCGCGGCCGCGACCCTGCTGCCCCCGGGTGCGTCGATGCCGGGCAGGGTGCGCCCCGCCGCGACGGAGCCGTCGGTGCTGCCGGGCGGCCTCCCGCCGCACCAGCTCGGGACGGTCGTCGCCATCGCGGCCACGACGGTCGGTCCGGCGTGGCCGCTGCGCTCCCTCGTCGCGGCCAACCCGCTGGCCCCGCTCGAGAAGCTGGCGGTGGAGGACGCGGCCGCCACGGTGAGGATCCTGCACGGACGCGACCCGCGACCCGCGCTGTCGACCTTCCTCGACCTGCACGCGCAGGGCCTCGTCAGCGACTCGGCCGTGCGGCGCTCGCTCGCCGAGCAGGAGCCGGCCGGCGGCGGGTCGCTGTCCGGCGCCAGCCCGACCGACCTCGTCACCTTCACCCGGGCCTGCGCCGCCCGGGTTCCGGCGGGGGGTCCGGCGGTCGCGCCGGTGCCCGTCCGGGCCTGCGACCGGATCACGGTGCGCCGGGGTCGCCGTCCGGGGGAGGTGCTCGACCTGCACGTGGCCGCCTGGGCTGCGCGCGCCTGGGGCTCCGCGAGCGTGGACGGTTCGTCGCCGCAGGACCCCTGGTCGTTGTGGCTCGCGTCGGCCCGGCACCGCACCTACGACGTCGCGTGGCGGATGCCCGGGACCTCGGTGCTGACCCGCTCGCTGCCGGACGACCCTGCCGCGGCGATCGCCGCGCTGTGGCCCCAGGTCGGCACGCTGGTGGGGGAGACCGACCTCTACACCTACCTCGCCGCCACCTTCGCCGCCGGTCGCGGTTGGGCCGCCCACGCGTGCTGGCGGGACCGGGCGTCGGAGGACGCGGGGGCGCTGCTGCAGCTCGTCGCCCTGGCCCTGGCGCTCGACGTCGTCATCGCCCGCGCCGCGCTCGACGGTCGCGGTGGCCGCGTGGCGGCGCCCGTCCCGAGCGACGGCGCCCGCGACGAGGACGCAGCCACGACGGCGTACCTCGTCGGTGTCTGGCAGCGTGCCCTCGACCTCACGACCCGTGACGGGGTCCTGCGCGACCTGGCCGCGGCGCCGTCCTCCGCCCCGCAGGGCGGGGCGGCGCCCGAGGCCGCCGCGACGGCGGGGCGCGTGCACTCCGTCTGGTGCATCGACGCGCGCTCCGAGCGGATCCGCCGGCACCTCGAGGCCCGGGGTGGGCACGAGACCTACGGCTACGCGGGCTTCTTCGGCGTCGCCGCGCGGCACCGCGACGCCTCCGGCGCGGTCGTCGACCTGTGCCCCGGCATCCTGCGCCCTGCGGTCACGACCGAGGAGCGCCCCAGCCTGCTGGGCACGTCGACGGCGGTCCGGCAGCTGGCCGGGCGCATCGGGCAGCACCCCGCGGCCGCGTTCGGCTGGGCCGAGATGAGCGGGGTGCCGGCCCTCCTCGGCACGGTGGGCGCCACGCTGGCTCCCGGTCGGTGGCGTGCGCTCACCGAGCCCGCCCGTCCGGCCGTGCCGCCGGAGCTCGGGCCGCTGCCGCACGAGGTCGCGGTGGAGACGGCCGCGCAGCTGCTCGTCGCCACGGGTCTCGTCGCGCGGCTCGGCGACGGTTCCTCGGGCCCCGAGCCCCTCGTCGTCGTCGGCCACGGGTCGAGCACGGAGAACAACGCGTTCGCCTCGGCGTACGACTGCGGGGCGTGCGGCGGCAACAGCGGACGGGTCAACGCCGTCCTGGCGGCGACCGCGCTGAACGACCCGCTGGTGCGGGTCGCGCTGGCCGAGCGCGGGCTCGTCGTCCCGGACTCGGTGGTCGCCGTGGCGGCGGTGCACGACACCACGACCGACCGCGTCGTCCTGCTGCGCCGCAGCGCGGAGGAGCCGCCCGAGCTCGCGGCGGTGCTGGACGCCCTCGTCGACGACCTCGCTCGGGCAGGCGGCGCGACGAGCACCGAGCGTGCCGCCGCACTTCCGACGGCGGGACGGCGCCGGCGGCGGTCCGGGATCGTCGACCGCGGTGCCGACTGGGCCGAGTCGATGCCGGAGTGGGGCCTCGCCGGAGCCCGGGCGCTGGTGGTCGGTCCGCGTCGCCTCACCGCGGGACGGGACCTGGGGGGTGCGACCTTCCTGCACTCGTACGACGCGGGCCTCGACCCCGACGGTCGGGTCCTCGAGCAGATCATGACCGGCCCGCTGGTCGTGACGCACTGGATCAGCGCGCAGTACTACTTCTCCGCCGCGGCTCCCGACCTGCTCGGTGCGGGGGACAAGACGACGCACAACGTCGTCGGCGACGTCGGTGTCCTGACCGGGGCCCACGGCGACCTGCGGGTCGGTCTGCCGTGGCAGGCGGTCGCCGGGCGTGATCCCGGTCCGGACGGCGCGGCCACCGACCTGCGCCACGTGCCGGCCCGGCACCTGGTCGTGCTGGCCGCCGATCCTGCGCACGTGCGCTCCATCGTCACCCGGCACCGCCAGCTCTGGGAGATGGTGGGCAACGGCTGGGCACAGCTCGTCGTCATGGATGCCGACGGAGGGTTCCTCGAGCTGGACCGGCAGCTGTCCTGGCAGCGCTGCTGGATGCCGACGGGCGCTCCTGCGGCACCGGCACGCCGCCCGGCCGCACCCGCGGACCGGTCACGGTCGACGGCGTCCTGACGGGGCGGGGGCCTCGTCGTCCGGAGGACGGCGAGGCCCCCGCCACCACGAGGGTGACGGGGGCCGGGTGCGCCGACCTTGCGGGGTTGGCTACGGGATCGAGGCTACCGCGACCGCCCAGCGATCGCCGTCGCCGTGGTGCGTTCCCGGGTCAGGGGGCGTCGCCACGCTCGGGCGCCGTGATCTGAGCGGTGTCCTCCCACTGCCGACGGACGTCGAGCGAGGGTCGGTTGTTCACGAGCTTCTGCGCATACCAGGCTGCTTCCACCCCGATGCCCGTGAGGACGTCGGGCTCGGCGCCCTCGCAGCTGTTGTCGAAGCGGAAGAGGACGTACTCCTGCGTCGTCGACCAGGTGATCGGCAGCGACCGGGCCGTGTTCCCGTTCCAGCTGTTGCAGCGCGAGCCCATGGCGGGCTTGCCCGTCCGCGTGTCCCAGGTGATGAACGCCGAGTGCGGGTAGGCCGAGATGTCCATGTCCTGGTAGGCCCGGCGGTCGCTCGCCTTGCTGAACCCGAAGAGGTCCGCGATGTTGACACGCACGTAGGTGATCGCCTCCGTGCGCTGCACCCCGACGCTGAGGATGTCGACACTGCGCGGCAACGCGCGGCTGTCGGGCAGGGGTGGCGGCGTGAACGCCGGGCCGGCGCTGTCGACGTAGACCATGTGGACGTCGCCGGCGGGCTCGGGGTAGAGACCGGACGGGAGCGGCTCGGCAGCGGCGTGGGCCGTGCCCGTGAACGCCGTCCCGACCACCGTCGCGACCACGGCTGTCGCCCTGATCGACCATGGATGCACGTGTCCCCCTGCGGCTCGAAGATCGATGGGCTCGAGACTAGGGCAGGAGCTGCCCTCGGGAACACGGAAACGCCTGCACGTTCGCGACGGGCGGTGGACGATGACCCGGTGAGGACGGGTGTGTGGGCGGGGTTCTCCCTGGTGGCGATGACGTGCGTCGGGTGTGGAGCCGACCCGGAGTCGGCTCCCGCGGCCGAGGTCACGGTGACGGCGACCGCCACCGCGACGGCCACGGTGACGGTCACGGCGACCGCCGCCCCGGAGTCGTCGGCGACCGCACCGGACGCGCCGGGAGCCGGGCTGGAGCAGGTCAGCCTCGAGGTGGCCGACGACGGGTGCGGGGTGGTGCGCGGCGAGACCGAGCCCTACGACTACGACAACCTGACGTGGGTCGTGCGCGACGAGAGCGGGTTCGAGGTGCTGGGACGGAACGCCCTCGGCGAGACGCAGTACCGGTACTACCAGTCCGGGACCTACACCGTGCAGCTGCAGGCGTTCGCCGGGGACCGGTACGTCGCGGTCAGCGAGACCGTCACGATCAGCTGCTGACGGCGGGAGCCTCGATGGTCCCGCGGTAGACCGCGCTCGTCGTGATGAGGCGTCGGGTTGGTGACCGTCGCGTCCCATGTGAGCCAGCGGACCGACGGACGGCGCAGCAGAAAGGGTCACGGACGACAGGCACCGGTGAGATCTGGCTGTCGTCCGTGACCCTTCTTGCCTCTCGGGTCACGGGCCAGTGCCCGGAGGGCACGCTCACGCCGCTCGGCCGAGGTCGATGGTGAGCCGCTCCGCGACGCGGCCACGTCCGCAGCGAGCACCGGCGCAGTGACCCGGGGTCAGCTCGGCCTGTCGGTGCTCCGCACCACGGGTCCCGTGTACGGGGCGAGCCGCGCTGCACGGCCTGCCGGCGCCGTCGACGCCCAGGGGACGACGAGCGGGGTGACGGGCGTGCCGTCGACTGTCGGGAACACCTCGAGGCGCCCGTCGCCGGAGAGGAGGTCCCAGGTGACCTCGATGTGGTCGGTCTGGCCCGGGGCAAGGGTCTGGGTGAGGGTGTCGGTGTGGGCGGTCGAGGTGAAATCCCAGCCATAGGTGCCGATGGATGTCCACTCTGCGTACGCCGTCCTGAAGGCAAGGGTCAGGGCCGTCACCACGGTGCTGGTGGCCTGCGCATCGACGGTCACGGTGAACAGCGCGGCGCCGTTCCGGAGGTGCACGACACCGATCTGGATCGGGGTGGCGGGGTTGCTTGCCGCGTAAGCAGGCGCGCCGGCGACCACGGCGACCGCGGGTGCGGTCCAGGCTGCGGCGGAAATTACGGTACGGCGGCGGGGTTTCGAATGCACGTCAGCACCATCCCATCGATTTTCGACGCTGTCCCGGGAATGGCGGACGGTCGGTCGTGGCGGCACGACCGACCCTTCGGCCTGTGGGTCGACCGAACCGAACGCTTCCTGGTGGCGCACCGGCCCGGGCTGCTCATCGACTGGCACCCCGGCCCGGACGGCTTGCAGGTGTGGGTGTCGTACCTCGAGATCGGAGCCGTGGCCCACGGGCAGAACGTGCGGCTTCGGACGGAGCTGCTTGAGGAGCGGTGGGTGCGCCAGGCGGTCGCGCCGCCGCCGGAGACGGACCGTGGCGTGTTCCGCGAGGTGAACGCGCCGCCGGCAGCCCCGAGCTGACTCAGTCGAGGGTGATGGGAGTCGGTGTTGTCGCAGCCTGCCGCGGGCTCGCCGAAGGCCGGGCGGAGCGCTGTGCGGAGCCGGTGGCCCAAGGGATCGGGGTCTGTCGCGCCTGGCCCCCCGCGGTGGTGGTCACGATGTACGTGCCGGCGCCGCTGATCAGGCTCCACGCCACATCCAGGATCGCATCAGTCGTGGTCTGCGGCAGCACCGTGGCCGAGAAGACCCAGTCGGTACCCGCGGGCGAGTACGTCCAGACGGGGGGTTGGTAGCCGCCGCTGTTCCTCGTTGCCTCAGTGGTGCTGAGGGGCATCCTGACCTCGACGATCAGCGTGTCGGTCAGCGAGGTGTTCGTGACGGTGAATGCGGCCCGGCCGTTGCCTAGTCGGCGCACGTTCAAGGTGTAGCGGACCGACTCGGACGGATTGCTCGCCGCGAACGCAGGGGCGGCTGTGACCGCAGCGACGGCGGGGGCCGTCCAGGCGGCTGCACGAATTACGGTACGGCGCCGGGGTGTGGAATACATGGGCGCAGCGTGGCACGCCGAGCCGATGTGCGTCCCCCGAATGGGCGAAGACGCCCTCGGCTCGCGGTCTGAACCGAGGGCGCCGTGCTGATGAGGTACCCCCGAACGCAGCGAAAGCGCCCCCGCCACCCACGTGGGGTGACGGGGGCGCTTCGGCGAGGGTGGCGCGCTGGGGCGGCTACTCGCGGCGGTGCTGAGGCGGGACCGGGGTGACGCGGGCACGGGCCCACAGCGCGGCGGCCAGCGGGGCGACGACGCCGACAAACCCGACGATCGCGGTGTGCTGGGTGTCGTCGATCGGCACGCCGAACGCGCGCAGCAGGGCAAGCCCGGCGGCGACGACGACGGTGGCGGAGACCGCGGTGCCGGCCGCGGTGGCGACTGGTTCGGTGCGGGCGGTGGTCTTCAGGTTCATGCGTACCTCCGGCGGACGGCGCGACGGATCGCGAGGTGGACGATGAGGTCGAGCAGCCGGCGGGTCATGCCGGGATCCCGCGGCGCACGAGGAAGTCGATGCGAGTGATGAGCCGCTCGTACCGCTCGACGGTCTTCGGCTTCTTCGGGCGCGCGCGGTACGCCTGGTCCTTCGCGGCGTAGCACTCGCGCCGGCGTGCGGCGTACTGCGACGCCGGGTAGGTCCGCAGGTACTTGTAGACCTCGGCGAGCTCGCGCTCGCGGCGGGCGTGCTGCGGGGTGCCGGGTTGGAGGTGCTGGAGCTTCTCGATGAGGTCGAGCTCCTTGTCGTGCAGCCGGCGGAAGGTCGGCTTCACGCGCACGGCCGGCGGCGTGGGCTTCGGCGGGGACCAGACCGTCCTGCCGTTGAGGTCCTCGGTCCAGCCGAGGAGCGTCGCACCCCAGCGCTTCGTGATGACGTCGCTGTGGACGACGTCGATCTTGCCGCGGCGAAGGATGTCGTTGGAGAGCACGTAGCCGTTGCCGAGCGACAGCGCCACGTGGCCGTGGGGCCCGGGCGTCCGCCAGAAGACGGGTACGCCCGCGGGGATGCTCTCGGCCCGGGACGTGACGTGCCGGCGCTCGGCGCCTGCCCACGCCTTGATGGCCGACGTGTAGGCCGCGTCGATGCCGAAGCAGGAGCGGACGAAGACGAGGCACCAGGCGAGCCAGGTGCCGTCCTTCGTCGGGGCGCGGCGGGTCGAGTCGACCCAGCTGCGGCCCCACTCGATCGCGTCGCCTGTGGAGCGGGCCATCACGCCTCCTCGCTGTCGTCGTCGGGCGCGTCGGTGCCGGGGGCGGCGTCGGTGGTGTCCGAGCCGTCCTCCTGCACGCTGTCGCCGGTGTAGGGGCACGGGAGCGCGACAGCCAGGTCGTGCTCGTCGGCCTGATGCGCGAGCTCGAGCGGGTCGACGTCGACCCCGCCCGGCTCGGTGTTCTCGGTGGCGTGCTCGGACACGGGGTCCTCCTCGGGGTGGGTTGGTGCCGGGGTACGCGAAAGCCCGCCACGCCGACGCGGGGCGGGCTAGGTTGCGGGCCATGTCTGTTGCAATGGCCTCAGCGGTCTGCTTCACCGTGGGAACTGCGCTGCACCTGACGGTCTCGGTGGTGGACCGAAGCGGGCGAGATGTTGAGAGCCGTGTGGTGCTGTCCGTCCTGGATTGGTTCGTCCCCATGGGGTGGGCGGCGCTGCTCGTGGGGTCGGTGTGCGCCGTGCTCGCGGCCGCGTAGGCGTGAAGGCCCGCTCGTTCGGTTCGCTAAGCGCCGGGCTGGGTTGACAGCGCTGAGAGGGTGCGGTCATGGGAAATTTGACTGACCTTGCCATCGCCCTGTCCGCCCTGAAGACCGCCAGCGACCAGGGGGTGGATGGCGAAGAGCTGACCGCCCTCGAGGAGGAAGCCCGCAAGTCGTTGCGTCTCTCCGTCAGCGAGCTGGGCAGCGGGCCGGCCTACTACTGAGGCGGATTCAGCGAGCATGTCCGAGGGTCCGGTGGGTGGTGGCGGCTCGACCATTGAGGAGCGTTGGGCAGCTCATGCCCGGGACCTCTTCGTGTCCACGGTCGACGACTTGGCCCGTCGCTGCCGGCGAGATCAGCATGACGCCTAGGAAGCGATGGGGGCGGCGGCGTTGCTCCGCAAGCTGCTGGTCGACGGGACACGTCTCGTCGACCAGCGGGCCATCAACCCGAACCGCCGCGAGTTGGCGTTCAGCGGTCGACCGATGCACGCCTCCGCGTTCCCTCCCGCGCTCCCTGCCAACCGTCCGATGTTGGTCGGGCACGCGCACCTCTCGGGACTGCTCTCCGCGGCAGTCGAGGACGGGCGGCTGCCGGCCAACCCGGCGGCGGGCCTGAACCTGCCCACTGCAGCGCCGAAGCCGATCTTCTACTGGACGCAGGACGAGGCGGCTGCGTCGCTCCTCGAGCTGGGCGGCGCGGACGCGCTCGCGGTCGAGCTGGACCTCTACGTCGGGCTACGCTCGGGCGAGTTTTTCGGGCTCCGACGCCGGTACGTCGACCTGAGCATGGGGCTCCTGCACGTGCACGGCGTTGCCACCCGCGACGGCTGGCGCCCCTGCGCCAAGACGACGATGTCGCACCGGGCGGTGCCGATCCCGCGGCACCTACGTCCCCGGCTCGCGGCGCACGTCGCCTACCTCGACCCGGACGACACCGTCTTCCCTGCGCCGCGCGGCGGGCTGTGGAACGACCGCAACTTCGCACGGCGCGTCTTCACGCCCGCGATCGAGCGCGCCGGCGTCTCGGCGGGCACGCCGTACGACATGCGGCACGCCGCGGCGTCGTGGCTGGTGCAGCGCGGCGTGCCGCTGCTCGACGTGCAGCAGCTTCTCGGGCACGAGAAGTACGCGACGACCCTGCGGTACGCCCACCTGAAGCCGGGGGAGTTCGGGTCGGTCCTCGATGCCTGGGGCGATGCGCCGCTCGACCCGCGTGGGCCCACGGTCACCAGGCCAACCGCACCACAACCGCACGACGGCGTGGGGCATAGAAAAAGACCCCGTCTCGACTGAGTCGAAACGGGGCCTGACCTACGGTGATGCTGGTGGGCGATACTGGGTTTGAACCAGTGACCTCTTCCGTGTCAAGGAAGCGCGCTACCACTGCGCCAATCGCCCTAGACGACCAACGATCCCTTGCGGGACCGGAGGCAATCGAGGTGGAGACGGGATTTGAACCCGTGTAGACGGATTTGCAGTCCGTTGCCTCGCCTCTCGGCCACTCCACCGTGGAGGCTGGTACCTACTTCTCTCCGAGCGGACGACGAGGCTCGAACTCGCGACCTCAACCTTGGCAAGGTTGCGCTCTACCAACTGAGCTACGTCCGCTTGCGCTCCGCTCCGGGTTTTTCGCCCGGTTCGGCGTGCGTCGAGAACATTAGCGGATGCCGGGGGGCGTGCAAAATCCGGGTCACGGTGGTGTGTCGGGGAGGTGGAATCACGGGCCCGTGACCCCCTGAACTGCCAGGTCAGACCCCCTACGATCGCTCCATGAAGACCTGGGTGAACGGCCGGATGCTCGACGATCCCGACCAGCCGGTGCTGACGGCGACCGACCACGGGGTGACCGTCGGGGACGGTGTCTTCGAGTCGATCAAGGTCGTGGACGGCCGGGCGTTCGCCCTGACCCGCCACCTCGACCGGCTCGTCTCGTCCGCGCGGGGCATCGGCCTCGACCGGGTCGACGTCGGCGCCGTGCGGGCGGGCATCGATGCCGCCCTCGCCGCGGAGCACCTCGCGTTCGGGCGGCTCCGGGTCACCGTCACGGGCGGCCCCGGTCCGCTGGGCTCCGGGCGCGGGGACGCGCCGTACTCGCTCCTCGTCTCCGCCGTCCCCATGCAGCCGCTGCCGACCGTCACCGATGTCGTGACCGTGCCGTGGACCCGCAACGAGCGCAGTGCGGTCGCGGGGCTGAAGACGACGTCGTACGCCGAGAACGTCGTCGCGCTCGCCCGCGCGACCGAGCAGGGCGCGAGCGAGGCGGTCTTCGCCAACACGCAGGGGCACCTCTGCGAGGGCACGGGGTCGAACGTCTTCTACGTCGTCGACGGCGAGATGCGCACGCCCACGCTGGCCAGCGGCTGCCTCGCCGGCGTGACGCGGGCGCTCGTCCTCGACTGGTGCGGGGGGGCGGAGGTCGACGAGCCGATCGAGGTGGCCGAGGCGGCCGACGAGGTGTTCCTGGTGAGCACGACCCGGGACGTCCAGGCCGTACGGCGCTGGAACGGCCGCGAGCTGCCGGCGCCCGGTCCGGTGACGGCCGAGGCGCAGCGGGTCTGGCGTGAGCGGGAGGCCGCCGACATCGACCCGTGAGGGCCGAACGACCCCGATGTGAGTTCGTGGGGGAGGTGCGCTAACGTATGCGACCGCACCACGCGGGCGATTGGCGCAGTGGTAGCGCGCTTCGTTCACACCGAAGAGGTCACTGGTTCGAACCCAGTATCGCCCACCGCACGAGGACCGCCCCCGACCAGCCAGCAGGCAGGTCGGGGGCGGTTCTGTCGTTCCTGGCCTCGTCCGACCGCTCGGCTCGGCCGTGCGTTCCTGCACAGCCGACGTGCGCGGCTGGCCATTGCCCCGCACTGCTCGCGGCTGCGACGGTCGCCTTGATTAGTAGGACGTCATACTTTTGGACGTCCTACTGCTGACCGACCCGACGTGAATGGAGATGGTGTGAACCTCGACGAGGACGATCTCGCTGCGATGGTCGCGGCCGTGCGGAAGTTCGCCGAGGCCGAGCTGGCGCCGCACGCCCAGGAGCGCGACGAGAAGAAGATCTTCCCCGTCGACGTCCTGCAGCGGGCGGGCGAGCTGGGGCTCGGCGGCCTCTACGCCGGCGAGGAGCACGGGGGCATCGGCCTGCCGCGCCGCGCCGCCGCGGCGGTGTTCGTCGAGCTGGCGCGCGGCGACACCGCGATCGCGGCCTACATCAGCATCCACAACATGGTGGCGTGGATGGTCGACACCTTCGCGACCGACGAGGTACGGGCGGCGTGGCTGCCCGAGCTGAGCGCGATGCAGAAGCTCGCGTCCTACTGCCTGACCGAGCCCGACGCCGGGTCCGACGCCGCCGCCATCCGCACGACGGCGCGGCGTGACGGTGACGAGTACGTGCTCCGCGGCGTGAAGCAGTTCATCTCCGGCGCGGGCTCGACCGACGCGTACCTGGTGATGGCCCGCACCGGCGGACCGGACGCGCGGGGCATCTCCGCCTTCCTGGTCCCGGCCGACAGCGAGGGCCTGTCGTTCGGGGCCAACGAGCGCAAGATGGGCTGGAACGCGCAGCCGACCCGTCAGGTGGTGCTCGAGGACGTCCGCGTCCCGGCCTCCCACCGGCTCGGAGAGGAGGGCGAGGGCTTCTCCATCGCCATGCGGGGCCTCAACGGCGGCCGCATCAACATCGCGGCGTGCTCGCTGGGCGGTGCCTCGTGGGCGGTGGAGCGAGCGGCGGTGCACCTGCGCGAGCGGATCGCCTTCGGCAAGCCGCTGAGCGCGCAGCAGGCGCTGCAGTTCCGGCTCGCCGACATGACGACGAGCATCGAGGCCTCCCGCTGCCTGCTCGAGCGGGCGGCGACGGCGCTCGACGAGGGCAGCCCCGACGCGGTGCAGCTGTGCGCGATGGCGAAGCAGTTCGTCACCGACCAGTGCTTCGAGGCCGCGAACGCGGCACTGCAGCTCCACGGCGGCTACGGCTACCTTGCCGAGTACGGCGTGGAGCGCGTGGTGCGGGACCTGCGCGTCCACCAGATCCTGGAAGGGACCAACGAGATCATGCGACTCATCGTGAGCCGGGCGGCGCTGGAGGGTGCGGCGTGACCGCCCCCGGGACGCCGGCGGTCGAGCAGCCGGCCGAGCCCCCCGTCCTCGTCGAGCGACGCGGTCGGGCCGGCGTGCTGACGCTCAACCGCCCCCGCGCCCTCAATGCGCTGACGCACGAGATGGTCGGGCTCCTCGACGAGGCGCTGCAGGCCTGGGCGGAGGCCCCCGACGTCGAGGTCGTCGTGCTGCGCGGCGCCGGTGAGCGCGGCCTGTGCGCGGGCGGCGACATCGTGGCCATCCACCGCGACGCCACCACGGGCGGCACGGGGTCGGAGGACTTCTGGCGCGACGAGTACCACCTCAACGCGCTCATCGCGCGCTACCCCAAGCCGTACGTCGCCTTCATGGACGGCATCGTGCTGGGCGGTGGGGTGGGCGTCTCGGCGCACGCCTCGCACCGCGTGGTCACCGAGCGCACCCGGATCGGCATGCCGGAGACCGGCATCGGCTTCGTCCCCGACGTGGGCGGGACGTGGCTGCTGTCGCGCTCGCCCGGCGAGCTGGGCACGTACGTCGCGCTGACGGCCGGTCACGCCGACGGGGCCGACGCGCTGGTGCTGGGCCTGGCGGACCGCATGGTCGCCTCGAGCGACCTCGACCGCCTGGTGGAGCAGCTGGCCGACCCGTCGGCGGGGGACGTCGACGCCGTGCTGGACGCCGTCGCGGTGCCCGCCCCCGCGAGCACGCTGACCGCGGCCCGGGAGTGGATCGACGCGGGCTTCGCCGACGACGACGCCCGCGACGTCGTGGCCGCACTGCGGGCCCGGCCGGAGCCCGAGGCCCGCGCGGCGGCCGACGCCGTCGAGGCGAAGTCGCCGACCTCGGTGGCCGTGACGCTGCGGGCCCTGCGCGCGGCCCGCGACCTGGGCAGCCTGGAGGAGGCGCTGGCGCAGGAGTACCGCATCGCGCTGCGGATGCTGCGCGGCCACGACTTCCCCGAGGGCGTCCGGGCCCAGGTCATCGACAAGGACCGGAACCCGCGCTGGGATCCCGCCTCGCTCGAGCTGCTGCAGGACGCGGACGTCGCGTCGTACTTCGCTCCGCTCGGCGACGCCGAGCTCGGCCTCACCCGCCCGCCCTCGCCCGCGTCCGCGGGCGCCGAGGGCTGAGGAAAGGAACCGCATGTCCAGCACCGACAAGCCCCGGGTCGCCTTCATCGGCCTCGGCAACATGGGCGGCCCGATGGCCGCCAACCTGGTCGAGGCCGGGTACGTCGTGACCGGCTTCGACCCGTCGCCGGCGGCCGCGAGCGCCGCGAGCGAGGCCGGGGTCACGCCCGCCGACTCGGCCGCCGCGGCAGCGCGGGACGCGCAGGTCGTCATCACGATGCTCCCGAGCGGCAAGCACGTCCTCGACGTCTACCAGGGCACGAACGGTGACGGGGTGCTCGCCGCGGCGGCCCCGGGTGCGCTGCTCGTCGACTGCTCGACGATCGCCGTGGACGACGCCCGTGCCGCCGCCGACGCCGCCCGCGCGGCGGGGCACCGCGCCGTGGACGCCCCCGTCTCCGGCGGTGTCGGCGGAGCGACGGCCGGCACGCTGACGTTCATGGTCGGCGCCGCCGACGACGACCTCGAGGCCGTCAACGCGGTCCTCGAGCCGATGGCCGGCCGCGTCGTCCACTGCGGTGACAGCGGAGCCGGCCAGGCCGCCAAGATCTGCAACAACATGATCCTCGGCATCTCCATGATCGCCGTCTCGGAGGCCTTCGTGCTCGGCGAGCGACTGGGCCTGACCCACCAGGCCCTGTTCGACGTCGCGTCCACCGCGTCGGGCCAGTGCTGGTCGCTCACCACCAACTGTCCCGTGCCGGGGCCGGTGCCGACGAGCCCGGCGAACCGCGACTACGCACCGGGCTTCGCCTCGCCGCTGATGGCGAAGGACCTGGGCCTGGCGATGACGGCCGCGGACACCACCCACACCGGCACGCGGATGGGCCAGCTCGCCGCGGAGATCTACCGTGAGTTCGCCTCCGGCGACGGAGCGGCACTCGACTTCTCCGCCATCATCGGCGCCGTCCGGGACGACCAGAACGAGGGAGCAGCATCGTGAGCGCGACGTACGAGAACATCACCGTCCGCCGGGAGGGCCGCGTCGGCGTCATCACCCTCGACCGGCCCGAGGCGCTCAACGCCCTCAACCTCGCGCTCGGCGCGGAGGTCGTCGCGGCCGCCGAGGAGATGGACGCCGACCGCGGGATCGGCGCGATCGTCCTGACCGGCTCGGAGCGCGCGTTCGCCGCCGGCGCCGACATCAAGGAGATGGCGTCCCGTGGCTACGCCGACGTCGCGCTGGAGGACTTCTTCTCCACCTGGGACCGGTTCGCCGCGCTGCGCACCCCGACGATCGCCGCCGTGTCCGGCTACGCGCTGGGCGGCGGCTGCGAGGTCGCCATGATGTGCGACCTCCTCATCGCCGCCGAGTCCGCGAAGTTCGGGCAACCCGAGATCACGCTCGGCACCATCCCCGGCATCGGTGGCTCCCAGCGCCTGACGCGGGCCATCGGCAAGGCCAAGGCGATGGACCTCGTCCTCACCGGCCGCATGATGGACGTGACCGAGGCCGAGCGGTCGGGCCTGGTGTCCCGGGTCGTGCCGACCGCGGAGCTGCTCGACGTCGCGATGGAGACCGCCGCGAAGATCGCCTCGATGTCGCTCCCCGCGGCGTACGCGGCGAAGGAGGCCGTCGCGGAGGCCTTCGAGACGACGCTGGCGGCCGGCGTGCGGTTCGAGCGCCGCACGTTCCACGCGACCTTCGCGCTCGCCGACCGGGCCGAGGGCATGGCCGCGTTCGTCGAGAAGCGGCGCCCGGACTTCACGCACGGCTGAGGGGGAACGGCGGGGGTGCCGCGATGCGTCCCCGCCGCCTTCGTCGGTGGGATCCGTGTCACGGGTGGCCGTCGTCAGCGCCGGCGCCCGACCCGTTTAGGCTGGTCCCGCTGGTTCGCCCCGGCAGCCGGTCGGTGGCGAGGCAAGAGGGAACCCGGTGCGAGTCCGGGACTGCCCCGCAGCGGTGAGCGGGAACGACCGCCGTCACGAAGCACTGGGTCCGTGCGGGCCTGGGAAGCGACGGCCAGTAGGTCCGGCGTCCCGTCCTCGGACGGGAGCGGCCGGTCGCCCGCGAGTCCGAAGACCTGCCAGCTCCCGTGGGTGCGACGTCCGCGGTGGTCGGATGCCTCGAGGGCGGGCTCCACGACACGTTCGGTGGCTGGCGGCCGGGTGGGCCGCGAGCCCGGGTGCGTGCGCCCCGTCGGTCCCGTCCGCTCCGGTGCGCGCCCGCGGTCAACCCGCACCCGAGCCGAAGGTCCATCGTGAACCGTCACTCCTCCGCGCCCGCAGCGGCGCTCGTCGCCACTGCCGCGCTCCTCACCGCCTGCTCGCCGGGCGGCTCGTCCGACGCCGGTCCCGGCGGCGACGACCGTCTCCGCTTCGCCTACGCCTTCACCCCGACCACGGCGCTGTCGCCGTACTCCGACGACGCCACCACGGCGTACGCCGCGGGCGCGACCGAGACGCTGGTGCGCCTCGATCCGGCTGGACTGCCCGAGCCCGCGCTGGCGACCGCGTGGGAGCAGGTCGACCTGACGACGTGGCGCTTCGAGATCCGTCCCGACGTCGTCTTCCACGACGGCACACCCGTGACGGGCGAGACCGTCGCGGCCGCGCTCGACGCCGCCGCGGCCGCCGAGCCCGCCCCCCGTGCACTCTCCGGCGGCAGCATCGACGCCACGGCGGAGGAGGGTCCGAACGGTGACGTCGTCGTGGTCACCACCGCCGAGCCCGACCCGGTGCTGGTGCAGCGGCTGACGTCGCCGGAGCTCGTGGTGCTCGCCCCCTCCGCCTACGCCGACCCCGCCCGGCCGACGCCTGTCGGGACCGGCACCGGCCCCTACGAGATCACCGACACCGACCTGACGACGCAGATGACGCTCGAGGCGAACCCCGACTACTGGGCCGGTGCGCCCGCGATGGACGGCGTCGACGTCACGTTCGTCGGGGATGCCGGCGCGCGGCTCCAGGCGTTCCGGTCCGACCAGGTCGACCTCGCCCAGGCCCTCCCCGCCGCGCAGCTGGACCAGATCGACGAGGACGAGCTCCTCGCCGTACCGCTGCCCCGGACCGTGAGCCTGCACCTCACCCAGACGTCGGACGTGCTCGCGGACCCCGGGCAGCGCGAGCTGGTGCGGGCGGCGGTGGCGGAGCTCGACCTGGCCGGCACGATCTACGCGGGACGTGCCGAGCCCGCGGGCGGTCTGTTCAACGCCGCGGTGTCGGCGTGGGCGGCCGACCGCGAGGCGGCGACACACCCGGCGGCGGCCGCCGCGGCGTCCACGACGCCGATCACCCTGGCGACGTTCACCGACCGGCCCGAGCTGCCGGAGATGGCGACGGCGATCGCGGACGCGCTGCGGGCGGTCGGGTTCGAGGTGGAGGTCGTGGCGCGGCCCTACGACGAGATGGAGACCGACTACCTCGACGGCACCTATGACCTGGTGATCATGAGCCGGTCCTACGGTCAGGACACCGCCGACCCGGTGGGCTACCTGCAGACCGACTTCGGCTGCGACGGCACCTACAACATCAGCCGGTCCTGCGACGCGGCGCTCGACGCGGAGCTCGCCGACGCGCAGCTGGTGGCCGACCCGGACGAGCGCGCTGCCGCAGCGGTCGCGGTCGAGCAGCAGGTGCTCGGGGACGTGTGGGCGGTGCCCCTCGTGCACGACGCCACGCAGTTCGGCGTCCAGGGCGTGACCGGCCTCGCGAGCGACCCGTTCGAGCGCGCGGTCGTCACGAGCACGACGAGCGTCGACCGCTGACGCTCGTCCGGTGGGAGGGCGTCCGCCTGCGACGGCGGTCGGACGCCTCTCCCGTGCTCGGCCCGCTCGACCTGGCCCTCGCGCCGGGGGAGCGGGTCGCGCTGGTCGGCCCCTCGGGAGCGGGCAAGACGCTGACCGCGCGCCTCGCCTGCCTACCGCCGCCCGCCGACCTGCGGCTCGAGGGCACGGTCGCGGTCGGCGGACGGACGGGGTTGCTCGCGCAGGAGTCCGCGACCGCGCTCGACCCCGGGAGCACGGTGGGCCGTCAGCTCGGGCTCGTGGCCCGCACCCGCACCGCGGACCGGGGCGCGGCGCGGCGCGCGGTGGTCGCGGTGCTCGACGAGCTCGGCCTCGACCCGGCCGTGGCTCGACGGCACCCGACCGTGCTCTCGGGCGGCCAGCGGCAGCGCGTGGCCCTCGCGCTCGCGCTCCTCGCCGAGCCCGACCTCCTCGTCGCCGACGAGCCG